>DASRTK010000312.1:0-9419 GCA_035655975.1 Rudaea sp. | reverse complement strand
TCCGTGGTTTGGTCGTCTGCGGATTGCGCCAGGAGCGCCGCGCGCTCGTAATGCGCCCTTCAGACCTCTCGGCGACCTGGCTGTCGGAGTCCGCCGTCGAGCTTAGTTTCGGCTTGAATAAAGGCTTATACGCTACTGTTTTAATTAGAGAAATATGTGATGTTGCGGCGATCGAAGAGAGCCCTGAATAGAACTTGCCAAATTCTGATACCTGGCATCTTGCTGCCGGGTCTATAGTGTCAGCGTAGCAACTTGAGTTTGCGCGAACAGCGTGTTTCAGGAGGCTGTCATGCATCGATCAAGATGGGTGATTGCGGGGCTGGCTCTGTGCTTGTGCGCCTGTGCGACGAGCGGACAGCAGCATGTGGCGCCGGTGCCGGGGCCGGAAGACAAGTTGAACGGCGACTATGATCAGGTCAAGGTCGCGACCGTCAACCGCTGGGCGCTCGATCACGGCGCAACGGTAATCTGGAATCATTATCCGCAGAGGCGCAAGGGCGCGGACGGCTGGTGACAATCGTCTGAAAAAGTGAGCCCGGGATTTGGGTTCTACTGATCGTCACTCGTGGCGCAGCAGCACGATGACGGCGCCCGTTCCTCCTTCGGCCGGCGGCGCCGACGCGAACGCGAGCACGTCGCCGCGTTGACGCAGCAGGCCGTCGGTCAGGCGCTTCAGCACCGGCCCCTGCGCGCGCGAGCGCAATCCCTTGCCATGAATGATCCTCACGCAGAGTTTGCCTCCGCGCTGGCACTCGTTGAGAAACATCTTGATCGCGCCACGCGCAACTTCGGTCGTCATCTGGTGCAGGTCGATCTCGTCGGCGATGCTGAAGTGGCCACGCTTCAGGCGACGCAGAAGGCGCGGCGAGAGTCCCGGTTTCAGGTAGCTCAATTCCTCGCCGACTTCGATTTCGGCCGGATCGATCAACGAACGCATCAGTTCTGCCGGCACGCGCGCCTCGTCGAGGCGTGACTGAACGGGTTCCGGTGGAGGCTGAGGACGTGCCGGCAAGACGCCCGGGTCGGTCATGCGGCGCACTTTACCGACGGCTTGCTCGAACAGGCGCAGGTCCTCTTCGCTGACGGTTGCGGCGTCCCTGGTCTTGCGCGGACTCATGCTTGAAGCTTAGCAGAGCCGCGCTCACGTTCAGTTTACGCACTGGCTCCGGTACAATCGGCAATCAAATTCTAGTCCGCCTGCGCGTTGCGCCCGGCGCTCTTTCGTGGAATACGCATGCGTGTATTGGTCAGCAACGACGATGGCGTCGACGCGCCCGGCATCCTTTTTCTCGCCCGGCGCCTCTCCATTGTCGGTGAAGTCATCGTCGTGGCACCGGATCGCGACCGCTCGGGTGCGAGCAATTCACTGACGCTCGACCAGCCGATTCGCGTAACGCGGCTCGACGACGGCCGTTACCGCGTTGCCGGCACGCCGACCGATTGCGTGCACCTGGCGCTGGCCGGGTTGCTCGATGTCGAACCCGACATTGTCGTATCCGGCATCAACAATTCGGCCAATCTCGGCGACGACGTGATCTATTCGGGCACCGTTTCGGCGGCGATGGAAGGACGTTTTCTCGGACTGCCGGCGATCGCGGTGTCGCTTGCCGCGAAGGATCACAAGGGCGAGCACTACGCGAGCGCCGCGCAGGCGGCTCTGGCGATCATGCAGCGCCTGCTGGTCGATCCGCTGCCGGCCGACACGATCCTCAACGTCAACGTTCCGGATCGCCCGTGGAACGAACTGCGCGGCTTCGCCGTGACCCGGCTCGGTCGCCGCCATCGTTCGGCTCCGTGCATTGCGCAGACCGATCCACGGGGCCGGCCGATCTATTGGATCGGCCCTCCCGGCGAGGCCGAGGACGATGGCCCCGGCACGGATTTCCACGCCGTGCGCGAAGGCTATATTTCGATAACGCCGATACAGGTCGATCTGACTCGCTACCAGGCGCTGGACAAGGTTGCCGGCTGGGTGTCGTCGCTGTCGCTCGAACTCGGCGCCGCCGCATGAATGTATTTTCGCGACAGACGCCCGAGGCGCGTGGCCTCGGCATGACGTCGCAGCGGGCGCGCGACCGGCTGGTCGAGCGGCTCAAGGCCGAAGGCATCGCCGACCGGCGTGTGCTCGACGTCATCGGCCGTCTGCCGCGCCACTTGTTCATCGAGGAAGCGCTGGCTTCGCGTGCCTATGAAGATACGGCGCTGCCGATCGGACTCAGCCAGACGATCTCGCAACCATGGGTCGTTGCGCGCATGACCGAGGCGCTGATCGAGGGCAAGGTGCCGGACAAGGTGCTCGAAATCGGCACCGGCTCGGGATACCAGGCGGCCGTGCTCGCCGCGCTGGTGAAAAATGTATACACCGTCGAACGCATCGAGGAACTGTTGCGCAACGCGCGCCGCCGCTTCCGCAAGCTCGGCATCGAAAATATCCGTTCGCGGCACGCTGACGGCCGGCTCGGCTGGCCGGAGCATGCGCCCTACGACGCGGTCATCCTCACGGCCGCGGGCGAGCAGGTCGACGCGGACCTGTTCGCGCAACTCGCTCCGGACGGCGTGCTCGTCGCTCCAGTCGGCGCCCCGGGACAGCAACGCCTGTTACGCTTTCGCCACGGCGAAAAAGGCTGGGCCAGCGAAGCGCTCGGCACGGTCAGTTTCGTGCCGTTGCTCGGAGGCGTGACTTGACCACGCGCAACAGCAACTGGCGCGGACTTTCACGAGTTTGTGGCAGTGGCAACGCGGCGCGCGGCGACGGGAAGTCGTCGCCGGCAGTCCTGTTTCTTTTGGCTTTTTCCGCAGCGAAAGCCACACGTTGGTCGTCTTGCCTGACCTGCGACGAAGGGCTTTCCGGCTGATGCGAATCTTCAGGCCGCTGTACGAATACGCATTGCGCTGGTCCGCGCATCCGCGCGCCCCCTGGTACCTGGGCGGTCTGAGCTTCATCGAGGCTTTCATTTTTCCCGGCGCGCCGGAGATCATGCTGCTGCCGATGACGCTGGCCAAGCCGCAGAATTGGGCGCGCTACGCCACGATAAGCCTTGCATGCTCGATGGTCGGCTCCGTGATCGGCTACATGATGGGCCACTACGGATTCGAACTCGCAAGGCCGTTGCTCGAACGTCTCGGCTGGTTGTCGGGGATCGATGCTTACGTCACGCAGCTGAAGTCGCTCGATGGGTGGGCCGTTTTCTGGCTGCTCGTCGTCGGCGGATTTACTCCGGTGCCGCTGAAGATTTTTACCTGGGCTTCGGGAATCGTCGGTGTTCCGATGATTTCGTTTCTCCCTGCCATGCTGGTCGGACGCGGCAAGCGCGTGTACCTGCTTTGCGGCCTGATCCGGCTCGGCGGCGAGCGCGCCGAACAGGCGGTGCACCGCTGGATCGAGTGGATCGCGTGGGGAGTGCTCTTGCTGCTGGTCCTGGTCGGCGTGTATTTCAAATACCTGCATTGAAGCCACATGACGCTGCGTCCTGCGATCTTCTCGCTCCTGAATCAAGCTCATCCGAGGGGACCCGCGGTGCGCGGCTTGCGTCGGCTCGCATTTTTGCCGGAGCGCGCGCGAGCGATCGTCGTCATCGCGGTATTGCTCCTGGCGTCATGCTCTTCGAATCCGCCGGCGCCGGTCGTCAACTTGTCGACCACGGTGCAGTCGCCGGCGGATGACGCCGCCCCGCGCAAGGCAGCAAGCACTGGCGCCACTTACCGGGTCGTTCGCGGAGATACGCTGTACGCGATTGCGTTTCGCAACGGCGTCGATTTTCGCGAACTTGCGTCCTGGAACGGTATCGAACCGCCGTATCGGATTTATGCCGGGCAGGATTTGCACCTGGGTCCGCCAAACGGGGAGCAGCAGGCGAGTTCGCACGCGGTAGCGGCTCCTGTAGCGCCAACGCGCGCTCCCGCGACTGCCGCTGCTGCTGCGCCGCCCGTTGCGCCTCCGCCTCTGGCGAATCAGAACAGCAAACCCAGCGGTGGAATGTTCGAAGACGTACCGCCGACACTGCCAGTGTCGACGGAGCAAGCAGCTTCGGCTTCCGCGCCGGCGCAACGTTCAGAGTCGGCGGACATTCTGGCAGCGCCAGCAGCAGCGCCAGCGATTCCGGCGACCAAGGAAACCGTGGGCGAAACTCCCGTCAAACCGGCGCCGCCGCCAAGGGCCTCCGAGGGAGGCGCCGTCAATGGTGCTGGCGGACTGGTCTGGCGCTGGCCGGGCAAGGGGCCCCTGATCGGCAGCTTCGTGGCAGGGGACCAGACGCGGCAGGGCATCGACATCGGAGGAACGGCCGGCGATCCGGTGCTTGCCGCAGCCGATGGAGAGGTCGTCTACAGCGGCAACGGCCTGCTCGGCTACGGCGAGCTGATCATCGTCAAGCACAATGCAAGCTTCCTGTCGGCCTACGGCCACAACCGCAAGCGCCTCGTGCAGGAAGGCGACAAGATCAAGGCAGGGCAGCAGATTGCCGAAATGGGATCGAGCGCAAGCGCGCGCGACGAATTGCATTTCGAGATACGCAAGAACGGCAAGCCGGTGAACCCGATCGACTACCTGCCGGCGCGCTGAATCACGGTCCGCTCCCCAGAACGTGCTTTTGTCCAGTTTCGTCGACGCGTGCCTGACCGGTGCGTGACGGAGTATTCTCGGCATATGGGCTTGCTGCCTTCCGCCGCCGAACTTGAAACCGAAGACCTGTTCGAGCTGATCGACGCGATCGAGCCGCAGGACGAGGAAACGCGCAATTCGACCAGCGCGTATCTCAATGAGATCGGCTTGATCCCGCTGTTGAGCGCCGACGACGAGTTGCGTCTCGCCGCGCTCGTTCGGGCAGGCGATACTGAAGCGCGACGCCAGATGATCGAGGCGAATCTGCGCCTCGTCGTTGCCGTCGCGCGCGGTTACGTCGGGCGCGGCGTGGCGCTGCTGGACCTGATCGAGGAGGGCAACCTTGGGCTGATCCGCGCCGTCGAGAAGTTCGATCCCGATCGCAAGCTGCGCTTTTCCACGTATGCCGTGTGGTGGATCCGCCAGTCGGTCCAGCACGCGCTGATGCATCAGAGCAGGACCGTCCGGGTTCCGGTGCATGTGCTGCGCGAACTTGCGCAGGTGTTGCGCGCGCGCAGGCAGTTGATCATGAGCCTGGCGCGTCCGCCGACGATGGAGGAACTTGCGCAGGCGATCGGCAAGAACCCGACAGCGGTGGCCGAATTGTTCTGCGTCACCGAACACATCAGCTCGCTCGACGCGCCGCGTTCCGAAACGGACGATCGCGCGCTGCTCGAGCAGATGGTCAGCGAGGAGACAGTTGGGCATGGACCGGCGGAGGAGGCGCCGACCAGCCGTATCGACGCGCTGATCGCCGAGCTGCCGCCACGCCAGCGCCAGGTGCTCGAGCGGCGCTACGGGCTGAATGACCACGGCGTGCAGACCCTCGCGGAAATCGCCGCTGAGTTTGGCTTGACGCGCGAACGCGTCCGCCAGATCCAGAGCCAGGCGCTGGGCAAACTGCGCGTGCTGGTCGAGCGCCAGGTCTGAGCGAACTAACCCGGTAGCAGGAACACCGCGACCGCGCGCCGGCCTTCGCCGATCAGCACGTTGAATGTGCGCGCCGCCGCGGCGTTATCCATGGCCTCGAGACCGATACGGCGCCTGAGGAATTCGGCAAGAACGGCCGCCGGTGGGAAGGTGATGCGCTCGCCGGTGCCCAGCAGCACGACTTCGGGTTCGAGGGAGAGGACTGTCTCGATCGCCGGCGCGTCGAGATCTTCGACTCGGCGCACCGGAAAATCCTCGACGACCCGATCGCTATTCAGCAGCAGGCTGCGCGTATATTCGCGGTCGATCACGGTGACCGAACTGGCGTCGGCCTTGCGCACGAACAACTGGCGCTCGTTGCGGTGTTCGGTCAGCTGCATGCTCGTACTGTCGAATCAATCCCGGGTAGACGGAAATCCGTGCGGACATCCTGCCGTCATTTGGGCAATGCGAGCTTTGGCTTGTCCGCATTGCGCCGGTAGAAACAGGCGACCTTGCCAATGGTCTGGACGAGTTCGGCGTGGCCGGCCTCCCCAAGCTTGCCGATCTGTGCCGCTCGTTCTTCACGATCGTCTCCGGCCAGCTTGACCTTGATGAGCTCATGGTCATCCAGGGCTATGGAGAATTCGGCAATCAGGGCGTCGCTGACACCCTTGTTGCCGACCATGATGACCGGTTTCAGGGTGTGGGCTAGGCCACGCAGGTAGCGTTTCTGGCTGGATGTCAGAGGCATCAGTTGAGGGACCGAACGAGTGAAAAAGGCGACGAGTGCAGGGCATCGCGGGCAGCGACAGGGTATCATGCCGCCATGCAGCATCCGCATTGTCCGGCCGTCTGACCGTGGCGCGAAGCAAATCCAGTGCGCGCTGGCTCAAGGAGCATTTCAGCGACCCGTACGTGAAGAGGGCGCAGGCCGAGGGCTGGCGGTCGCGCGCCGTGTTCAAGCTCGAGGAACTGCTCGATCGCGATCGCCTGCTCAAACCGGGCATGGTCGTGGTCGACCTGGGCGCAGCGCCGGGCGGGTGGTCGCAGATGGTGCGTGAGAGCCTGCGCGAGCGCGGACAGGACACAGGCCGGGTCCTGGCGCTGGATATCCTGCCCATGCAGGGCATCGGCGGCGTGGAGTTCATCGAGGGCGATTTTCGAGAGGAATCAGTGCTCAAGCAGCTCGAAGCGCTGCTGAACGGCCAGCCGGTCGATCTTGTGCTCTCGGATATGGCCCCCAATATCAGCGGCGTGGAGTCAGTCGACCAGGCGCGGGCAATGCACCTGGCAGAGCTGGCCCAGGCATTTGCGGCTGCGCACCTGAAGCCGGGAGGAGCGTTCCTGACAAAACTCTTTCAGGGGCGTGGATTTGACGATTACTTACGTGGCTTGCGCGCAGACTTCGAGCGCGTCAGCATTCGCAAGCCGAAGGCATCGCGGGCACGCAGTGCCGAAGTGTATGCGCTCGCGACCGGGCGGCGTGGCACTGGTGCGGTTGGCAGTTCACCCAAGGTATCGAAATGAACGAAATGGCAAAAAATCTGCTGCTCTGGGTCGTGATCGCGGTCGTCCTGATCGCCGTGTTCCAGAGTTTCAATCCGCGTAGCGATCCCAGCACGCTGTCGTACTCGGAATTCATGCAGAAGGTCGAGAACAACGACGTTTCGGAAGTGCTGATCCGCAACGACAACCGCACGATCGACGCCAAGCTCAAGGACGGCAACAAGCTGCATACGACTGCGCTGCTGACCGACAAGACTGTCGACGATATCAGCAAGCATGCCAAAGTGACGGTCGAGGCGACCGACAACAGCGGCGCGCTGTGGCGCATCCTGCTCGACTGGGTCCCGTTCCTGATCTTCATCGGCCTGCTGGTCTATTTCATGCGCCAGATGCAGGCAGGCGCGGGCGGACGCGGGGCGATGTCGTTCGGACGCTCGCGCGCACGGTTGCAGGGCGAGGACCAGGTCAAGGTCACGTTTGCCGACGTTGCCGGCGTTGACGAGGCCAAGGAAGAAGTCCAGGAACTGGTCGAATTCCTGCGCGATCCTTCGAAGTTCCAGAAGCTCGGCGGCCGGATTCCGCGTGGCGTTTTGATGGTCGGTTCGCCCGGCACTGGCAAGACCCTGCTGGCCAAAGCCATCGCCGGCGAGGCCAAGGTTCCGTTCTTCACGATCTCCGGTTCCGACTTCGTCGAGATGTTCGTCGGCGTCGGCGCCTCGCGCGTGCGCGACATGTTCGAGCAAGCCAAGAAGCACGCGCCGTGCATCATCTTCATCGACGAAATCGACGCGGTCGGCCGTCATCGCGGCGCCGGCCTTGGCGGCGGGCATGACGAGCGCGAGCAAACGCTGAATCAGTTGCTGGTCGAGATGGACGGCTTCGAGGGCAACGAAGGGATCATCGTCATCGCCGCGACGAACCGTCCGGACGTGCTCGATCCTGCGCTGCTGCGCCCCGGCCGCTTCGACCGCCAGGTCGTGGTCCCACTGCCGGACCTGCGCGGCCGCGAGCAGATCCTCAAGGTGCACATGCGCAAGGTGCCGCTGTCCGTGGACGTCAATCCGACCGTGATCGCGCGCGGCACACCGGGCTTCTCCGGCGCGGACCTGGCCAACCTCGTCAACGAGGCGGCGCTGTTCGCCGCGCGCTTCAACAGCCGCGAAGTCATGATGGACCACTTCGAGCGCGCCAAGGACAAGATCATGATGGGCAGCGAGCGCAAGTCGATGCTCATGAGCGAGGACGAGAAGAAGTTGACCGCATATCACGAAGCCGGCCACGCGATCGTCGGCCGTCTCGTGCCGGATCACGACCCGGTTCACAAAGTCACAATTATACCGCGCGGCCGGGCGCTCGGCGTGACGCTGTTCCTGCCTGAGAACGACCGCTACAGCCACAGCAAGACGTTCCTGGAAAGCCGCCTGGCCAGCCTGTACGGCGGCCGCGTGGCCGAGGAACTGATTTTCGGCGACGACAAGGTCACGACCGGTGCGTCGAACGACATCCAGCGAGCGACCAGCCTGGCGCGCGACATGGTCACGAAGTACGGCTTGTCGCCGGAACTTGGGCCGATGACCTACACCGAGGAAGAGGACGAAGTATTCCTCGGCCGTTCGGTCACGCAGCACAAGCACGTGTCCGAGGAAACCGCGCGCAAGATCGACGAGGTCGTCCGCGCCGTGATCGACAACGCCTACCATCGTGCGCGCGACCTGCTTACGACGAACATCGACAAGCTGCACACGATGGCGCAGACCCTGCTGCAATACGAAACGATCGACGGCGAACAGATTTCGGCGATCATGGAAGGGCGCACGCCGGGTCCGCCGAAGGACTGGCAGAAGCCGGCTGACAGCGGCTCAGGCGCTTCAGGGGTCGGCAAACCGGCCGCGCCCATCGGCGGACCCGCCGCTCAGCACTGACGTCGACGAAAGTGCGCGAAGGCCGCCCCCGGGCGGCCTTCTCATTTTTGGCCGCCATGGATGGCGGACATGCCGAAAACGCAGGAGCATTTTCCGGCGCGCCGCCATGGATGGCGGAGATACCGGAAACGCAGGGAGCATTTTCCGGCGCAGCGCTTGCACTATTGGCCGCGCATGCTGAAACTCTGCAGGTCTTCGCGATCGCGAAAATCAGGGCGGTTACTTGAACGTAGCGTCGTTCCTCGCTGAATTGCGCCGCCGCAACGTGTTGCGAACCGGCGCACTCTATGTCGGCGGGTTTTGGGCGCTTGCGCAGGGTATCGCCTCGCTCGGGCCGGTGTTCAACGCGCCGGACTGGATCACGCGCTGGGTCGTCATCGGCGGCGTCATCGGCTTTCCGTTCTGGCTGCTGTTCGCCTGGTTCTTCGAACTGACGCCCGAGGGCCTTCGGCTCGAGCACGATCTCGCGCCGGGCGAAG
>DASRTK010000311.1:0-2504 GCA_035655975.1 Rudaea sp. | reverse complement strand
CTCGGCGGCGTGCGTCTCGCCTTCGGGCAATGGCTGCTGCTTGGGGCGATAGCCGCCAGTGGCGTGCTACCGTTCTGCGCACTCGGCCTGATGATCGGCAGCCGCGCAAACGCCTCGGGCGCGCCGGCGCTGGTCAATCTGATCTACCTGCCGATGGCGTTCCTCTCGGGCCTGTGGATGCCGCTCACGCTGCTGCCGGATTTCATCGCGCGCATCGCGCCGCTCTGGCCGGCCTATCACCTGGCGCAACTCGCGCTCGCGACGATCGGCCGCGGCGACGGCAGCGCGCTGCTGCCGCATGTGGCCGCACTGCTGGGATTCACCGCAATCTGCTTTGCGATCGCGCGGCGCTGGCTGGCGCGCGCGACATGATCGCAATTCCAGGAGAAATGCTTTCCATGAACGCGATGCGCGCAATCTACGTTCGATCCTTGGTCCTGGTGCTCGGTTTCGCGGCGCTGCTGCTGATCGAGCAACTGGCGCCGCCACCCGGAGACGGACCCGGCGCAGCGCCGACCGCGGCCGTTGGTACCGACCATTCGCCGGCGTAACATGCGCTGACGTGGAGGTTCGACATGCTGTTCCGATTCATTCCGACCGAGAACGAACTGGCGCGCAGCCGCACGGCCGGGTTTGCCAGCACTACCGACATGCGTTTTTACGCGTGGCTGAACCTGGTCTGGGCGGTGTTCGTCCCGACCACGCCGCTGTTCGCCGAAGGCGCTTTCCCGCACTGGTTCTGGCCGACCTGGATCAGCCTTGCGATCTTCCTCGTGCTGTACTTCCGTGCGTGCTATCGACGCGTCCACGAAAACGCCCTGTGGTACGCGCTCGCGATCGCTGTGCTCGGCTTTGTCGTGACACCTTACAACACCGGCGCGCAGACCTACATCGTCTACGCCGTGGCGTTCTTCGCGTTCGTGCCGGACCTGCGCCTCGCCGTGCGCCTGATGGCCGCGACGGTCGTCGCGTTCGCGCTCGAGTGGTGGTGGCTCGGCTTCCCGTGGATGTACAGCATGACCGCGCTCGTTATCGGCCCGGTCATCGGCGGCATGAATCTCGTCTACCGCCGCAACCAGCAGCGCAATGTCGAACTCAAGCTCAGCCACGATGAGGTGCGGCGACTCGCCGCGCTGGCCGAGCGCGAACGCATCGGACGCGACCTGCACGACCTGCTCGGACACACGCTGTCGTTGATCACGCTGAAATCGGAATTGGCAAATCGGCTGTTCGAGCGCGATCCGGTGTCCGCGCGACGCGAGATCGCCGAAGTCGAGCGCGTCGCGCGCGATGCGCTGACCCAGGTGCGGCGCGCGGTCACGGGAATACGCGCCGCCGGGCTTGCCGCGGAAGTGGCGTCGGCCAAGCTGCTGCTCGAATCCAACGGCGTGCGCCTGGATTACGATTTCGCCGACATGCCGCTGCCGGTCGAAATTGAAACCGTGCTCGCCATGACCGTGCGCGAGGCGGCCACGAACATCCAGCGCCACGCCCGCGCCAACAGTGCGCGCGTGACGCTCGCAGTGGAGGGCTCCGCATTGGTGCTGAGCGTGGAAGACGATGGCCGCGGCGGCGCGATCGTGCCCGGTAACGGCCTGACTGGCATGCGCGAGCGCCTCGCTGGCATCGGCGCCGAGTTGCGTGTCGACTCGGCGCCGAGGCGCGGGACCGTGTTGACGGTGAGTCTGCCGTTGCCTCAGCCGACTGCGGCCGCTACCGGTGCGCAGTTGCAGCAGGCGTGAGAGGGGAGAGGGGAGAGGGGAGAGGGGAGAGGGGAGAGGGGAGAGGGGAGAGGGGAGAAAGGCCGCCTGGGGCTCCTATGCTCTTTTCTCGCGTCTACAATCAGGCGCGAGACGTAACTCCGCTTTCGCTCTCTCGTCTCTCGTCTCCCCTCTCCCACATTGACATCCCGACACCACATCCGCACCCTCGCGCAATGAACGAGACGACCGCCTCATGATCCGCGTCCTGCTTGCCGAGGACCAGGCGATGGTGCGTGGCGCCTTGTCGGCCTTGCTGCGGCTGGAGTCGGATCTGGACGTCATCGGCAGCGCGGCGAACGGCGAGGAGGCGTGGGCGCTGATCGAGCGCGACAAGCCGGACATTCTCGTCACCGATATCGAGATGCCGAAGCTCACGGGACTCGAACTGGCGCAGCGCATTCGCGATCATGGTGTCGACTGCAAGGTCATCATCCTGACCACGTTCGCCCGGCCCGGATTCCTGCGCCGCGCACTCGACGCCGGCGTCGGCGGCTACCTGCTCAAGGATGCGCCGGCCGATCAGCTTGCCGAGGCGCTGCGCAAGGTCCATCGTGGTGGGCGCGCGATCGATCCGCAACTCGCGCTCGAGGCCTGGTCCGGCGACGATCCGCTCAACGATCGCGAGCGTCAGGTGCTGCGTCTGGCCGGCGAAGGCATGTCCGCGGCCGACATCGCCGAGCAGTTGCATCTGTCTCAGGGCACGGTACGCAACTATCTGTCCGAAGCGATCGGCAAGCTCGG
>DASRTK010000310.1:0-8307 GCA_035655975.1 Rudaea sp. | reverse complement strand
CCGATATCCTCGCCGACCAGCATTTCACCGAGCCGCCGCCGCGCTACTCCGAAGCCAGCCTGGTCAAGACGCTCGAGGAATATGGCATCGGCCGGCCATCGACCTACGCGAGCATCATCCAGACGCTGCTCAACCGCGAATACGTCACCCTCGAAAGCCGCCGGTTCAAGCCGACCGATGTTGGCCGCGCCGTGGCGAAATTCCTGTCGGCGCATTTCACCCAGTACGTCGACTACGACTTCACCGCCAAGCTCGAGGACGAGCTCGACGCCGTCAGCCGCGGCGAGGAAGACTGGGTTCCGCTGATGCAGCGGTTCTGGACGCCGTTCAAGGCGTTGGTCGTCGACAAGAGCGAGAGCGTCGATCGCGCCGAAGCCAGCGGCTCGCGCGAACTCGGCGTCGAACCTGCTTCCGGGAAACCCGTCACCGTGCGCCTGGGCCGTTACGGACCGATGGCGCAGATTGGCACGAAGGACGACGAGGACAAGCCGCGCTTCGCCAGCCTGCGGCCGGGCCAGAGCATCCACACAATCACGCTCGATGATGCGCTGCACTTGTTCAAACTGCCGCGCGACCTCGGCGCCGCGCCGGACGGCGTGACGGTCAGTACCGGCATCGGCCGCTTCGGCCCGTTCGTCAAGCACGGCAGCGTCTACGCGTCGCTGAAACCCGAGGATGACCCGTACACGATCGAGCTGCCACGCGCGCTCGAGTTGCTGCACGAAAAAGCCGAGCTCGCGCGCAACCGCCTGATCGCGAGTTTCCGCGACGGCGCGATCCAGGTGTTGAATGGCCGTTATGGTCCGTACATCACCGACGGCGAGAAGAACGCGCGCATTCCGAAGGACAAGGAACCGGCGAGCTTGACCGAGGCAGAATGCGCCGAGCTGCTCGCCGCCGCGCCGATCAAACCCAAGCGTGGCGGACGTTTCGGCAAGGGCACCAAGCAGGCGCCAGCCAAACCCGCCAAACCGGCGCCGGCCGCGACGACGCCGAAGCCGGCGGTGAAGAAAGCTGCCAAGAAGGCCGCGAAGAAAGCTGCAGCCAAGAAAACTGCAAAAAAAACCGCCACAAAAAAAACCGCCGCCAAGAAGAGTCCGGCTGCATGAGTCCCAAACAAAGCGTCTGGACGCGGATCAACGCGGACTTCACTGATTTTCGCGGATAGAGCGGATTGTTTGTGCTCTCTATCCGCGTTCTTCGCTCTTCATCCTCCGCGTAATCCGCGTCAAAACGCTTTTCGACCATGACCTCGAACCTCGACCAGGAAATCGCTGCTGCGGTAGCGGCGCTGCGTCGCGGCGCCGTGATCGCCTACCCGACCGAAGCGGTGTATGGCCTTGGCTGCGACCCGTCCGATGCCGATGCCGTCGCGCGCCTGTTCGCGTTGAAGCAGCGGCCGCCGACGCAGGGCGTGCTGCTGATCGCCGCGGATTTTGCACAAGTGGAAAAATTCATCGGTGCGGCCCCGGCAGCGGCAATCGCTCGCGCGCGCGCATCGTGGCCGGGACCGCAGAGCTGGGTGTTGCCGCGTTCGGCGCAGACGCCGGCGTGGCTGGCCGGAGAGCATGCCGGCATCGGCTTGCGCGTGACCGCCCATCCGCTCGCCGCGCAGCTGTGCCGGGCGTTCGGCGCGGCGATTGTCTCGACCAGCGCGAATCGCCATGGCGAGCCGCCGGCCCGCTCCGCCGCGGAGGTCCGTTCAGCATTCGGTGATGAACTTGCGTATATTCTGGATGGGCCGACCGGGGGACTCGAGCGGCCGACGCCGATCCGCGACGCAATCGGCGGAGAAATCATCCGGGCTTGATGGGGAGGGGACTTGTCCGCGGTAGTTCAACCTGACCTGATACCACGCGCAGCCCTGCCGCTGCTCGCCGACGGCGACCTGCAACGCGCATTGATATTCGATCGTGGCGAGACGATCGATGCCGCGCGCTTCATCGCCCAGGCGCAGGCTTTGGCCGCGCGCTTGCCGGCCGGCACTCATGCCGTGAATCTGTGCGAAGACCGCTACGAATTCCTGGTCGCTTTCTGCGCGGTCATCCTGGCCGGACAGACCAACCTGCTGCCGGCTTCGCGCGCGCCGCAGGCGATCGCCGATGTGCTGCACGCTTATCCGGCCAGCTACGCGCTCGGCGATCGCGCCCATGCAGCGCAGGCGCGCCATTTCGAGTTGCCGCCGCTTGCCGGGTTCGGCGTCGATAGCGCGCGCGACATACCGGCCGTTGCCGGCAACCATGTCGTGGCGATCGGTTTCACCTCCGGTTCGACCGGCGCGCCGAAAGCCAACACGAAAACCTGGGCCAGCGTCTGTGCCAGCAGCGCGATGAATGCGGCCGTGCTCGGCGCCGACGCCGCCGCTCTTAGTCTTGTCGCGACGGTGCCGGCCCAGCACATGTACGGACTGGAAATGTCGGTGCTGTTGCCGCTGCGCAGCCGCGCAGCGATTCATTCGGGGCAGCCGTTTTTTCCGGCCGACATCGGCCAGACACTCGCCGCCACACCGGCGCCGCGCGTGCTGGTCACGACGCCGATCCACTTGCGCGCCCTGCTGCGCGACGGCACGGCGCTGCCGCCGATGCAGGCGATCGTGACGGCAACGGCGCCACTCGAAAAAGACCTGGCGGCAGAGGCCGAGCGCCAATTCGCAGCACCGGTCATCGAGCTGTTCGGCTCGACCGAAACCTGCGTGATCGCGCACCGGCGTACCGTTCAAGACGAGCCGTGGCGCCTGTATTCCGGAGTCGAACTGCATCCGCAGCCGGACGGCACGCTGGTGCAGGCCGCGCATTTCGCCGCGCCGACCCTGCTGCAGGACATCGTCGAGTTGCTGCCATCGCGCCAGTTCGTGCTGCGCGGCCGTAACAGCGATCTGCTCGAGATCGCCGGCAAGCGGGCGTCGCTCGGAGACCTAAACCGCCGGCTGCTCGCGATCACCGGTGTCGAGGACGGCGTGGTATTCGCGCTCGATTCGGAGAGCGCCAGCGTGACCCGGCTGGCCGCGCTGGTCGTCGCTCCGGCATTGTCCGAGGTGGAAATCCTTGCGGTGCTGCGCGACGCGGTCGATCCGGTATTCCTGCCGCGGCCGCTGCGCCGGGTCAGCGCCCTGCCGCGCAATGCAACCGGAAAATTGCCGCGCGACGCGTTGCTGATGGCATTGCGCGAGTAGAAGAAACGTCGCCACGGGTTCTACGGGTACGGCGTTACAAGCAGACTGAACAGCGTCTGCGTCCCGCTGATGAAATTGCCGATGCGCAGGTTCTCATCGTGCGTGTGCTGGTTGTTGTCGGCGTTGACGGTCGGCACACCGATAAACGGCAGGTGCAGCGCATCGACCAGCACGTCGGTCGGCACGGTGCCGCCCATCATGCGGATGCGGACCGGATCGGCGCCGGGTTCGGGGCCGGTCGCAGACTTCAGCGCGGCGAGCGCCCAGTGCGCAAGCGGCGAATCCGTCGCGGTGCGCTCGGCACTCTGCACCGATCCGAGGCGGAAGCTCGCGAGCTTGTCGTATTTGGCGCGATCGGCGTCGCTCGGCGGCCCGTCGACCAAGTGGTAACCCTGTTTTTCGATGTGCGTCTTGAGCAACTCGAACAGATGCCGGCCGTCGGCTTCGGGCGTCGTGCGCAGGTCGAGTTCCGCCGTCGCCTCGCTCGGAACGATGTTCGCCGCTTTCGCGCCTATGGCCGCGGCGGCCATGCCACGCACGTTGAGCGACGGATACTGCAGCGCCTCCTGATAGGTCGCGCCGACGCTCTCGGCGCGCGCGATGCCGGTGCGCTTGAGTAACGCCGCCTCGTCGTCACCGGTTGCGGCGAGCACGGCCTTGTCGTCCGGCGTCAACGCGATGCCGGCGTAATAGCCATCGACTAGCACGCGCCCGCGATCGTCCTTCATGCTGGCCAGCAAAGTTGCCAGCCGGATGGCCGGATTCGGCACGTAGTTGCCGAAGTGCCCGCTGTGCAGAGGCGAACGCGGCCCATAGACGACGAGCGTGGCTTGCGCGATGCCGCGGTTGCCGAACACCAGCGTCGGCCGCCCAGAGCCGTGCACCGGGCCATCGAGGATCACGAGCGCATCGGCCTTGAATGTGCCGGCATTGGCCTCGACGACGCCGGCCAGGCTCGGCGAACCGATCTCTTCTTCCGAATCGAGGATCACCTTGATGTTGCAAATTGGCGCCTTGCCCTGCGCCTTGAGCAAGTCGATCGACGTCAGCAGCATCATGATCGGCGCCTTATCGTCGGAGGCGGCGCGCGCGAATACACGCAGTTCCGGATCGAACGGCTGCGCGAGCAGCCGGTCACGCGCAACTTCGTGCCACGTGCCCTGCCCGTCGCGCTGCTTGACGACCGGATCGAATGGACTCTTCTGCGCCCACTCCTCGGGAATGACCGGCTGCCCGTCGAAGTGGATGTACAGCAGGAGCGTCTTTGCGCCGGCTGCCGGCTGCGCCAGCTCGGCCAATACCAACGGCCGCTTGGCCGGATTCGTCAGCAGTTGCGTCTTGAACCCACGCCGGCTGAAAGCCTGTTGCAGGAACGCCGCGTTGCGCTGGATGTCGGCCGGATTGTCCGCGACGTCGGCAATCGCCAGCAGATCGAGAAATTCGGGAAAGTTGCGCTGCGCGGCTTTGACGACTTGGTCGTCCCACTCGCGCGCCTGCGGCGCCGAAACCGCAAACATCAGCAGCAATAGTCCGAGCACGAATTTCGCCACGCTATTCACCCTGGAAAAAAAGCGCTGCGACAAAGCTCACTGGTCGAGAGCGCACCCTCGTCCCTCGCCCCTCGTCCCTCGCCCCTCAATCAATGCCAATCGAGCAACTTGTAATACACCGGCTGGACCGTGCCGGACGGCGCCGAGAGCTGGCCGATATCCGGTGGGAGATTCGACGGATTGTCGACGTAGTAGCGCGGTGGGCCTTCCTGCGGCTGGACGCGGACGAAATACAGCACGCCCTTCTTGCGGTATTCCTCGATGCGCTCGTTGCCGTTCTGGCGCACCGTGACGACCGGCAACTCGGTCGCTTCAGCTGCCTTCTGCACGTCCGGGGGCAGCGGTGGAGCATCAAGAGCCTTGCCGCCCACCTTGGGCGGCGCGGTCGCCGCCTCGAGGCCATCCGTGCGTTCGGCATTGAGCGCGTTCGCGCGCTGGGCCGTTGCGGCAGCTTCGGCAGCTGCTGCGGCTTGCGCCTCCGCATCGGAGTTGGCCAGCGGCACCACCGGCGCGTTGCTGCCGGCCGGCTGCGCTGCTGGCGGATTCACCGGCGGCGGCACGGCCTTGCCTGCCGGGGAGTCCATCGCAGGCGGTGGCTGAACCGGGGGAAGGGTATCTTGCGGAGCGCTCTGCGCGGCCACGGCAGCAGCAGCGGTGCCGAGCAGGATGGTGCCGAGAAAGATTCGTTTCATGACTGATCTCCGTGGCTGCAGTGAGCATAGCAAACGCATCCTTGCTGGAACACGACTATCGAGAAGTTTAATCAGCGCGTTTAGCTCGCGTTTCCACAGCCGGCGCTTGCTGGCGTGAAGGAAAGCTTAAGCAGGTCCGCCGTCGGCCAATTGCAAATCGAATGCGCCTGGCCCAAGCTCCGCCACCCGTCCTGCAATGCTGCGCCGATGTCGCGTCCGACCCTTACTCTCATTGACGGCTCCGGCTATCTGTACCGTGCGTTTCACGCGCTGCCGCCACTGACCAATCGCACCGGCGAACCGACCGGCGCGCTGTTCGGTGTGTTCAACATGGTGCGCCTGGCGCTGAAGTCGAAGCCCGATTACATCGCCTTCGTCAGCGATGCCGCGGGACCGACGTTCCGCGACGAGTTGTTCGCCGAATACAAGGCACACCGTCCGCCGATGCCGGACGACCTGCGCGTGCAGATCGAACCGATGCTCGCGCTGGTCGGCGCGCTCGGCATTCCGATCCTGCGCGTCGACGGGGTCGAGGCCGACGATGTCATCGGCACGCTGGCGCTGCAGGCGGCCGCCAGTGGCATCGACGTCGTGGTGTCGACCGGCGACAAGGATCTGGCCCAGCTCGTCGGCCCGCACATCACACTGATCAACACGATGACGAACACGACACTCGACGTGGCCGGGGTCAAGACCAAATTCGGCGTCGCGCCGGAGCAGATCATCGACTACCTCGCGCTGGTCGGCGATTCGGCCGACAACATTCCTGGCGTCGAAAAATGCGGACCGAAGACCGCGGCAAAGTGGCTGGCCGAATACGGCACGCTCGATGCCGTGATGACGAATGCCGAAAAGATCGGCGGCAAGATCGGCGAGAATCTGCGTGCCGCGCTGCCGCAGTTGCCGCTGTCGCGCCAGCTCGCAACGGTCAAGACCGACGTTGCGCTGGACGTGACGCCGGCCGGGCTCACGCTGCGCGCGCCCGATACGGAGAAGCTGCGCGAGTTCTATCGGCGCTATGAATTCAACGCAGCGCTGAAGGAACTCGACGCGGCGGCGGCATCCGCGGCAAGTCCGGAGTTTTCCCTGTCGTCGCCTGCGTCGCAGAATGCCGGAGAAGGAAGCACGCAGCCCTCAGCGCTCAGCCCTCAGCCCTCGCTTGAGGGAACACCATCCCCAACCAACCCTCCCCATGAAGTGGAGGGCTTGAATGCCAAGGGCGAATACGAACTCGTTCTTACATTGGCACAGTTCGAAGACTGGCTGGCGAAGCTGCGCAACGCCAAACTGATCGCGTTCGACAGCGAAACGAACAGCCTCGACCCGATGCGCGCGGAAATCATCGGCGTGTCGTTCGCGGTCGAACCCGAACGTGCCGCCTACGTGCCGCTCGCCCACGAATATGCCGGTGCGCCCGCACAGCTGGATCGCGATGCCGTGCTCGCGGCGCTGCGTCCGCTGCTCGAAGATGCGAACAAGGACAAGGTCGGCCAGCATCTGAAGTACGACATGAACGTGCTGTCGGGCTACGGCATCGATGTTCGCGGGGTGCGCTACGACTCGATGCTCGAATCGTACGTATTGAACTCCTCGACCAATCGCCACGACATGGATGCGCTGGCCAAGCGCTATCTCGGTATCGACACGATCCGCTACGAAGACGTGACCGGCAAGGGCGCGCGCCAGATTCCATTCGCCCAGGTCGACGTGCATCGCGCGGCCGATTACGCCGCCGAGGACGCCGACATCACGTTGCGCCTGCATCGCGCGCTGTGGCCGAAGCTCGAAGCCGAGCCGAACCTGCGCAACGTGTTCGAGCAGATCGAGATGCCGCTCGTGCCCGTGCTCGCGCGCATGGAGCAGACCGGCGTGCTGATCGACGCCGGGAAGCTCAAGGCGCAGAGCCAGGATCTCGGCCGGCGCATGCTCGACCTGCAGCAGCGCGCCTACGCCGTTGCCGGGCGTCACTTCAGTCTCGACTCGCCAAAGCAGTTGCAGATGCTCCTGTACGACGAGCTGAAGTTGCCGGCCACGCTGAAGACGCCGACCGGGCAGCCGTCGACGAACGAAGAGGCGCTCGAGGCGCTGGCGAGCCAGCACGAGTTGCCGCGCCTGATCCTTGACTACCGAGGCATGGCCAAGCTGCGCTCGACCTATACCGACAAGCTTGCCGAGCACGTCAATCCGCGCACCGGCCGCGTGCATACGAGCTATCACCAGGCGGTCGCGCAGACCGGAAGGCTTTCGTCGAACGACCCGAACCTGCAGAACATTCCGATCCGCACCGAAGACGGCCGGCGCATCCGGCAGGCGTTCATCGCGCCAGACGGCTTCAAGATCCTCGCCGCTGACTACTCCCAGATCGAGTTGCGCATCATGGCGCACCTGTCCGGCGACGCCGGGCTGCTGGCGGCGTTCCACGGCAACCAGGATGTGCATCGCGCAACGGCGGCCGAGGTGTTCGGCGTGCCGCCGGAGCTGGTCGACGCAAATCAGCGCCGTGCCGCCAAGGCGATCAACTTCGGCCTGATGTATGGCATGAGCCCATGGGGCCTGGCTCGCCAGCTCGGCATCGATCGCGGCGAAGCGCAAACCTACGTCAAGCGCTACTTCGAACGCTACCCCGGCGTGCAGGCGTTCATGAACTCGACGCGCGAACAGGCGCATCGCGATGGTTTCGTCGAAACGCTGTTCGGCCGGCGCCTGTATCTGACCGAGATCCACTCGCGCAACCAGGGCCTGCGCGCCGGTGCCGAGCGAGCGGCGATCAACGCGCCGATGCAGGGCACCGCCGCGGACATCATCAAGCGCGCGATGGTGCAGGTCGACGCCTGGCTGCAGCCGCAGTCGGCGCGCGCCCTGATGCTGATGCAGGTGCACGACGAACTGGTGT
>DASRTK010000309.1:0-8099 GCA_035655975.1 Rudaea sp. | reverse complement strand
GGGTTGAAAGACCAGGCCACCTTGAGCTGATACAGCCGCTGGATGAAGTTGCCTTGCGGCAGGTAGCCGAAATCGGTTTCGTTGCTCAGCTCGAACCGCAGTTTTCCTTCGAGCGTGGTCCAGGTCACGAACGGCTTGATTTGGTCCAGGTGGCCTGTATAGAAAGTACCAATTTCCACAACGCTGCCAATCCGCCAGGGCCGCGCGTCGGACGACTGTACTTCGAAGCGATAGCGGTCGAATTGATAGCTGCCGATCGGCAAGGTCACGCCGTCGACGATCTCGAATGGTTCGGCAAGGACCTCATGGTCCGCAATCCAGTCGGCCTCGTAGTGCTCCCCGGATTCGGCGTCGACGTTGAAAGGCGCCGTGAAAAGCCGGCGCGTCTGCGTGTTGCCACGCAGGTCGTAGACTTGCTGGATTTCCACCTCGTAGAAAAACTGGCGGGCCCAGCGCAACGCCTCGCTCGTCGGCCTCGGGCGGTAGTCGATATACGCATCGTATTGGCGGGTTCCGGGTCGCGGCAGAAAACCCAGCGCGGGATCGAGGGCGTCGCCGAACACGTTGATGCTGGCATTCATGTGCCACAGGTCGTTCGGGTATTGCGCGTACAACCCCCAACCGGAGTGTTGCCCCGTGGGCACGTCGTCCTGGGTGCGCGCAGCCCAGCCCGAGAGCGTCAGGTTCTTGTCGCCGCGAAACGTCGACGTGTGCCAAACGGCGTCGAAGCCGGTGAACTGGTTGTTGGCCTGCCCGGTCGGGTCACCATGCGTCACCAACGTGCCGACACGCAGATGTTCGTCGACGTCGTAGGTCAGATGACCGGCGAACAGATTCGTCGGGGCGCCGATTTGCGAACGGCCCGTTTCGACGTCGAGTGCGCCGATCGCCCAGGGCCCGGTCTGGCCGATGACCTTGATGCCTGCATCCAGGCGCACGGTCTGGCCGTCGACCAGGCCGACGCGGCGCGAATAGAACGGGATCAGGGTGCCGTTGACGTTGTCGGTGTTGTTGAGTCCCGCGGCGAACGTGAACTGGTTCGAGCCTTCGAGGAAGAAGCGGCGCTTCTCCGGGAAGAACAGCGAGAACCGCGTCAGATTTATCTGCTGCGCGTCGGCTTCCGCTTCGGCAAAGTCGGGATTGATCGTGAGGATCGCGGCGACTCCAGGCGTGAGGTTATAGCGCACATCTCCGCCGGCCTGCCCGGGGCCGCCGACGCCGATGTTGTCATGGCGCACCAGCCCGTAAGGCGAAATCTCCAGACCAACACCTTGCTCGAATTCATCGACGCCAGCGAGCGCGCCGACGCGGGAAAGGTCGAAGATCGATGCATCCAGCGTGATGGCCGCCCACTGCAGCGTGAGCTGGTCGCGCGGCACGTAACGTCCGACATTGAAGCCCCAGCGATCCGAACCCGTGCGAAATTGCAGGCTTCTTGTGTCGATCGCGATGTCCGCGATCCAGCCGTCGGCCGACCGCCGCACATGGGCATCCCAGACGCCATCCCATTCGTACGAGGGGTCAGGCGAGGCCGGGGAGATCAGGCCGTCGGTCCGCGCGCCGCCCGCGTTGACTTCGAACACGTAGCCGACTCGATGATTGCCAAACGTATCCAGCACGACGGTCACATGGTCATCGCCATTTTGGTCGCTGTCGCGTTCGAGCGTGTGCACCGAGCGTTGGTCGTAGTCGGGATCGACGCATTCGACGCGCAGATACAGGTGCATCCGATCGGTCAGCGCCAATACACGCGTGCGATAGGGTGTCGATTCGCCGGGGTGCGGATCCTGTTGGCGCAGTTCGATCGCCGGCGCCTGCACCCAATCCGAATCCTGCGGCATGGCATCGGATGTGAGCGAGCCCTGCGCGCGCGCAGCAACAATCCCGGGCGGCGCGGGCGGCAATGCTCGATCCGGCGCATCGAGCGCAAGAACGTCGCCGGGTCCAAGCGCGAAGGCCATGAGCGCAAGCAATCGCCGAACTGCCATGTCGCGCAAGGGGCTGCGACCGTACCAGGATCAGGATTTTTTCAGCGCCGCCTGTACATCCAATGCGGCACGAAAACTCCGCGCGAGATCGTCGGCTTTTCCAACACCCCAGAAATGAGTGAAGTAGAAGCTCGGTTGCTCGCCCATCATATGGCTGTGCAGCGCGACGACGTGGATGCCTCCCTTGCGAAGCGCCTTGAGTACCGGCTGCGATTCTTCGGCGGTCATGATGAAATCGCCGTCGATTGCAGCGAGCGTGTCGCTGCCGCTGAATGCAGCCCATGTGGTCAGACCCATCGAGGCGCCCACTTCCATTCCGTGCATGGCGGCGTTGCGCCCGATCGTGACCTTGGCGACGCCCTGGCTGTCCGTCGCGGGCTGGCCGATGATCTTGCCGACGGCAGCGGCGTCCACTTGGCCGGCAGAGGGCGCCTGTCCACCGAATCCGGTCGCCGGTTGCGCATGTGAGCTACGCACCGCACGAATCGCTGACCAGAGCTCCTTGACCCCGCCCGCAAGCGCGTCGGGTCTGCCTTCGCCGCCAATGTGCATGAAGTAGACTTTGGGCGTGTCGTGGAAAAAATGGTTGTGAATCGCGGTTACGGTCAAGCCGTGCGCGAATGCCGCATCCATCGCGGCATCGACTTCATCTTCGAACACGACCGTGTCGCCCATCACCATTGCGCCGCTCGCCATCGGCGCAAACGCCGCCCATGAACCCAGGCCGGCAGCGGGTGGAAGCGCCATGCCATCCACCGTCACGGCCACATCGGTGCGCGACCAGCCGATCCTTACGACGCCATCGGGCGTTGTCGTGGCGGCAGTGCCGCTGGCATCGGCGATGACTTTCTGGTCCAGCTTTTCCGGTGTGGCAGCCAACGCGGCGACACTCTCAGCGAGCAGCAATAATCCAACCAGAAAGGTCAACGAAATCTTCATGGCATATCTCCTTGAATGGATTCCGATGCAGGCGGAATCGCGGCAGCAGAAAATCTATTTCTTCGAGGGTTCGGAATAGGCGGCATACAGGCTGTCAAACACATTGCCGATCACCTGCAACAGCTTGTCGTCGCTGGTCTGTTGCGCGCGCGCGCCGGCCATGATTGCCTCCAACCCCGCGGCTTCGGGTACCGGAATGCCGCCAACGTCGAGGTAGTGGACCAGCGCGCCGAGACGCACGAGGGCACGGTCCTCATCCAGACCAAAACTCGCGAGCAGCACTTCGAATGTCACCCGGGCAGCGACGTGCGTGAACTCTGCTCCATCAAAATCGAAGCCGAGCGCGGTCTTCGGACAATCCTTGGGCTTCTTCAGCCACAGAAATTTGGCCTTCGGGTCGATGAAGCGGCGGATCAGCCAGGCCGACGCCACGCGGTCGACCCAGAGGTGTTGCCGCGTCGCCCACGTGCGCCCGCGATAACGTGCCTTCTCGCGTTTTGGAATGAGCCCTCTTGCCGCATGCGGCTCGTCGGGCGAAAAGCGCGCGTTCAATTCCGCCTCGCAATCGGCCAAGGCGCTCTCGACCTGGTGCCGCGACGCGCCAGGGAAAAAATCGATGGCGCCGAGTGCTGCCACTTCGCGGCGCAGCGCCGCCAGTTGACGATGGGCTTCGGCCTCGTCGAGTTTCGCGACGTCGGCCTTGAACGCATCGAGTCTGCCGAACAGCCCGGCGTAGTCGGAATTGCGATCGAACAGGCCGACGAACTCGCGTTGCTGGCTGTCGTCTTCGCTTGTGAACGACAGAATGTGCGCGCTGCCGCCCGCGGCGACGACCTCCGCTGCCTGTTCAGTGAACACGGCGCGGGCGCCGTCCGATTTTGGCAATACATACACGCCGTCGCGCAGAGACGCGGCGCCGCTGGCCTTGAGCGCGCGCCAGATGCGTTGCCGGGCCGTCTTGTTCTCGCCGGACACGCTGTTGACCAGCAACAACCACATTTTCAACCCTCCTGGATGTAGTAAAGTCTACTCTTATGTAGTAGGATCGACAATCATGCTTTTGCCGCGAGCATTCGCCGGAGGATTCCATGAAATGGGTGACCCGGGAACGGCCGAAGATCGATCGCATCGCCTGTCCGTGGCTGATCACGCGCTTCATCGATCGCGAGCCGGAATTCCTGTTTGTGCCGCCGGCCGACGTGCTCGCAACGGCGAGAGATCATGGCGCCACGCCGTACGACGTGCCCAACGTGGAGTTGAGCCATGTTGGCGAAATGTGCAGCTTCGATGCGTTTCTGCGCAAGTATCAGCTCGCCGATCCGGCGCTCGCAGAGCTTGCGATCATTGTGCGCGGCGCCGACACCGCACGGCCGGAACTTGCGCCGCAGGCCGCGGGACTTCTGGCGATTTCGCTCGGCCTTTCGCATAACTTCCGGGACGATCACGAGATGTTGAAACACGGCCTGGTGATCTACGACGCCCTGTACGCATGGTGCCTGCACGCTCGCGCCGAGACCCACACGTGGAACCCGGCAGCGATCGGCGCCTACGATGAAAAAGTGTCGTAGCGACGTGTCTGGAACTGCGCCACGAGGTTTGCGCCGGCAACCTGAAGACATGGAGTCTGGAAAGATGTGCCTGAGAGTTGTACGACCTTTCGGACAGCGACCGATCATCACGCTGGCGTTCCTGACGATGCTATTCGGCGGTTCAGTGATCGCCAAGGACGAGGAGCTGCCCCTGCAACTGGTGGCGGATATCCCGCTCGGCGGCCATACGACACGCCTGGACTATGAGAGCTTCGATGCCGGTCGCCATCTATTGTTCATCGCGCATTTGGGCGACAGCGCCCTGATCGTGTTCGACACCCAGGCGCAGCGCGTCGTGACGCGCATCGCCGACGTAAGCAAAGCGCATGGCGTGCTGGTGATTCCGGAGCTCGGCAGGGTATATGCGTCGGCGACCGGCAGCAACGAAGTCGTTGCCATCGACGAAGAGTCGTTCAAGATTGCCGCGCGCATACCCGGCGGCGTCTATCCGGACGGGATCGCCTACGCACCCGAATTTCACAAGCTTTACGTGTCGGACGAGTTTGGGAAAACCGACACGGTGATCAGCACCGACACCAATACTCGCGTAGCGACGATTCCGTTGGGCGGCGAAGTGGGCAATACCCAATACGATCCTGTGTCCAGGCGCATCTTCGCGAACGTGCAGACCCGCAGGCAACTGGTCGAGATCGATCCGGCGACGGACAAGGTGACCGAGCGCATCGACCTTCCCGGCGCAGAGGAAAATCATGGCCTGCTGATCGAGCCGGAACGGCGGGTCGCATTCATCGCCTGCGAGGGCAATGACAAGCTTCTGATTCTGGACCTGCAGACAAAAAAAGTGACCGCGTCGTTCGACATCGGCGGTGGTCCGGATGTGCTGGCGTTCGACACCGGGCTCCATCGGCTTTACGTCGCCGGTGAAGCTGGCATCGTTTCGACCTTCAACGTCGAGGCTGGTCATGCGACGAAGATCAGCGACGCGCTGGTCGGCCCGCATGCGCACGTGGTCGGCGTGGATTCCGCTACCCATCAGGCCTATTTCCCGCTGATGAATCTGGACGGTCGCACCGTACTCCGCATCATGCGCCCGAAATCGTAGAGACTGCCGGCGATCGGCAAGGAATCGTTGTCAACTTTGCCGACACGACCTATCCCTCAATGGTCGTGCCCGTGCCGATGATGCACATCGGGAAAGTGCTGATGGCTGTGTTTCAGCGGCTCATGCGTGTGCTCGTGCGTGTGCGGCTCATGCCCGTCCCACTCAGAGTCGTGGGTGTGTTGATGGTGCTCGTCATGAACGTGGCGATGCGTGTGCTGGAGCGGTTCGTGCGTGTGCTCGTGCTCGTGGTGCTCGGTCAGGTGGAGCCAGACGCCGCTCGCCATCAGCGCGGCGGCTATCCAGAACGCAAGCGACGTGGGTTCTCCGAAGACGACGACCGCAACGGCGGCGCCGAGGAAAGGTGCGGTCGAGAAATACGCGCCGGTTCGCGCCGACCCGAGTCCGCGCAGCGCAAGCACGAAGAGAACCAGGCTTGCACCATAACCCAGGAAGCCAACCAACAGCGCTCCTGGAATGACCGCGCGGGTCGGGAGGGTCGCGCCAAGGACCAGCGCGACACTGATGTTGACGATACCTGCGATCCAGCCTTTGAGTCCGGCGATGAACATCGCATCCGAAGCCGAGACCTTCCGGGTCAGGTTGTTGTCGATTGCCCACGACGCACACGCCAGTACGATCAACAGCGCGCCCAAACCCATCTCGGAGTGTTCGAACGGCCACGACAGTACGACAGCGCCGGCGACGATGAGCGCCATGCCCAGGACGATGCGTCGATCCGTGTTCTCGCGAAACACGACCCAGGCGAGCACAGCGGTCAGAACCGCTTCGGCATTCAACAACAGGGAAGCGGTCGTGGCTGGCGTGCGCACCAGTCCAAGCATTAGCAGGACCGGGCCAAGGACACCCCCAAATCCGATCGCGCCGAGCAACCAGGGCCACTCGCTTGCTGCCAGATCAACGGGTTGCCATCC
The DNA here is from genome assembly GCA_035655975.1 of Rudaea sp. GTDB lineage: Bacteria > Pseudomonadota > Gammaproteobacteria > Xanthomonadales > Rhodanobacteraceae > Rudaea. The sequence goes on along the minus strand of DASRTK010000309.1, from coordinate 1,588 downwards.
CCTGTCGCGAATCAGGCGCGCTGCTGTAAGGCCTATGCCACTGCCAAGATAAAGAAGTCCGGCCAATAGTACCGGCGATGTCTGTCCAACGAGTTCCTTCGCAAAAGGCGTGCTTGCGCCAAATAGCGCCGCCGCGCCCAGCGCGGCGATTACGGCGGAGCGGCGTGGACGCAGGGCTTCAGTCACGGGGCGCATGCCTTCGCTCGCCATCGGGCAATTTCCCAATCGTACGACGAATACGGCGCGCGCGTGGTTGTGGGGCGCGACAGCACCGCTCGCCAGCAGCGTGAATACCCGGCTTTTTTGCCGGCGTCCGATCAAGTAGCATTGCGCCGGTTCATATGGGCGCGAGAGTGGGCTCGCCAATCCAATGACTATCGATCCGCCAGAAATCTACGCAGTTCACACCGACGAGCCGGTGGTCATGGTCGTCGACGACGACGACCTGATGCTGGCTTCCCTGCGGCGCGTATTCGCGGCGGCGAAACTGAAAGCGGAACTGTACAACTCCGGCCAGGACTTTCTCGCGCAGGCGCGTCTGGACCGGCCGGGTTGCATCATTCTCGACGTCTGCATGCCGGGCATGGACGGCCTGGAAGTACAGGTTCGCCTCAAGCAGCGCGGCGTCGACACCCCGGTGATCTTCCTGACCGGCGCCGCGGACGTACCGATCGCGGTCTCGGCGATGCGCGAAGGCGCCGTGGATTTCATCCAGAAGCCGGTCGACAACAAAGATCTCGTGGCGCGCGTGCGCCAGGCGATCGACCGCCATCGGCGCCAGCGCCAGGATGACGACGAACGCAGCAATGTGTTGCGAAGGCTCAGTTCCCTGACGGCACAGGAGTGCCGAGTACTGGACCTGCTGATCAGCGGCAAGACCGACCGCGAAGTGGCGCGCGCGCTTGGAACCGGCAACCGCCTGATCGACTCTTATCGCAGCCGCATCATGGAGAAGATGGCGGCGCCCACGCTCGCCGACCTCGTGCGCATGCGCCTGCTCGCGGCGGAGAAGTCACTCTCGAACTGAAAACCTCGGGCCGTGATCGCTACTGCGACGAGACGCGCCAGACGACGTTGCCGACGTCATCGGCCACGAGCAATGCACCTCGCCTGTCGAGGGCGACACCGACCGGTCGTCCGTAGGCATCGCCCTGCGCATCGACGAATCCGGTCAATACGTCGATCGACGTGCCAGCCGGCTTGCCATCTGCGAACGGAACGAAAATCACCTTGTAGCCGCTCAGCGGCTCGCGATTCCACGAACCGTGCTGGCCGACGAACATGCCGTCGGCGAACGTAGCGGGCAGTGAAGTTCCGGCGGACGATGCCAGGCCGAGGGATGCGGTGTGCGGCCCCAGCGCGTAGTCCGGCACGATCGCCGTCGCGACCAGGTCGGGCCGTTGCTGCTTGACGCGCACGTCGACGTGTTGACCGTAGTAACAGAATGGCCAGCCATAGAACCCGCCGTCGCGCACCGCCGTCATGTAATCCGGCACCAGGTCGCTGCCAATTTCATCGCGCTCGTTGACCACTGTCCACAATGCGCCACTCGCCGGTTCCCAGGCCAAGCCGTTCGGGTTGCGCAGGC
>DASRTK010000308.1:0-6780 GCA_035655975.1 Rudaea sp. | reverse complement strand
GCGCGCTTCTTCTCGCGCTCAACCATGTTGGTCTTTGCCATGCCGGTATCTCTTTATGTCAGTTGCGGAACGGGAAGCTGAATGCTTCCAGCAGTGCCTTGGCTTCTTCGTCGGTGCGCGCGGTCGTCGTGATCGCGATATCCATGCCGCGCATCGCATCCACCTGGTCGAAGTCGATTTCCGGGAAGATGATCTGTTCCTTGATGCCCATGTTGTAGTTGCCACGGCCATCGAACGAACGCCCGCTCACGCCGCGGAAGTCGCGCACGCGCGGCAGCGCGACGTTCACGAGGCGATCGACGAACTCGTACATGTGGTTGCGGCGCAGCGTTACCTTGCAGCCGATCGGCCAGCCATCGCGAATCTTGAACGTGGCGATCGACTTGCGTGCCAAGGTCGTGACCGGCTTTTGGCCGGCGATCTTCGACATGTCGGCCAGCGCGTTTTCCATGATCTTCTTGTTGCCGACAGCCTCGCCCACGCCCATGTTCAGCGTGACCTTGGACAGGCGCGGCACCTGCATGACGTTCTTGTAGCCGAATTTTTCCATCAGCTTCGGAACGATCTGCTCTTTGTAGACTTTTTCCAGACGGGTCGTCATGTCATGGCTCCTTATGCGTCGACCTGTTCGCCGCTGCGGCGGAACACACGGACCTTGCGGCCATCGTCGAGCGACTTGAAGCCGACGCGCTCGCCCTTGCCCGATGTGCTGTTGACCAGCATCACGTTCGAGGCGTGGATCGACGCTTCACGTTCGACGATGCCGCCCGGCTGGTTCGCCTGCGGATTCGGCTTGGTGTGACGCTTTACCAGGTTGATGTTCTGCACCACGACGCGATCTTCCGCGACGCGCAGCACTTCACCTTTCTGGCCCTTGTATTTGCCGGTGATCACGATGACTTGATCACCTTTGCGTATACGGTTCATGACTTTTCTTCCAATTCGTTGGTCTTAAAGCACTTCGGGTGCGAGCGAAACAATCTTCATGAAGCGCTCGGTGCGCAGTTCACGAGTGACCGGCCCGAAGATACGCGTGCCGATCGGTTCCAGCTTGTTGTTCAACAGTACTGCGGCGTTGCCGTCGAAGCGGATCAGCGAACCGTCGGCGCGACGCACACCCTTGCGCGTACGCACGACCACCGCGTCGTAAACCTCGCCCTTCTTGACCTTGCCGCGCGGGATCGCATCGCGAACCGACACCTTGATGATGTCCCCGATTCCGGCATACCTGCGCTTGGAACCGCCAAGCACTTTGATGCAGAACAGAAGCTTCGCGCCGCTGTTGTCCGCTGCGGCCAACGTGGTTTGCATCTGGATCATGGTGTGTTCTCCTCAAACTTCCACGTTGTTACTGCGCAGCGCGCGTGAGCACTTCGATCACACGCCAATTCTTGGTCTTCGACAGCGGCCGGCATTCGGCGATGCGCACCACGTCGCCTTCCTTGCACTCGCCGTTTTCGTCGTGCGCATGAACCTTGGTCGAACGGCGAACGATCTTGCCGTACAACGGATGCGGCACCTGACGCTCGAGCAGCACCGTCACGGTCTTGGCCATCTTGTTGCTGACGACACGACCTTCGATCGTGCGCAGCGCTTTGGTCTGTTCGTTCATCACTTTTCGCCTTTGGCCGCGCTCGAGGTCTTCTCGCCGATCAGCATCTTGACCTGCGCGATCTCGCGCTTGACGCGCTTGAAATGGTGCGTCTGCTTCTGTTGCCCTGAACCTTTCTGCATGCGCAGGTTGAACTGCTCGCGGCGCAGCTCGACGAGCTGCTCGGCCAGGTCCTGTGCGGATTGGGTACGGAGTTCTTTGAGTTCCATCACAGCACCGTGCGATTCACGAATTGGGTCTGCACCGACAGCTTGGCCGCAGCCAGGCGGAACGCCTCGCGCGCGGTCGACTCGTCGACACCTTCGATTTCATACAACATGCGTCCCGGCGCCACGACGGCAACCCAGAACTCCACGTTGCCCTTGCCGTTGCCCATACGCACTTCGATCGGCTTCTTGCTGATCGGCTTGTCCGGGAACACGCGGATCCACAGCTTGCCGCCGCGCTTGACGAAACGCGTCACGCAACGGCGCGCCGCTTCGATCTGGCGCGCGGTCAGGTGGCCGTGCGTCGTCGCCTTCAGGCCGTATTCGCCGAAGCTGACCTTGTTGCCGACGTAGCTCAGGCCGCGGTTCCGGCTCTTTTGTACCTTGCGATATTTTGTGCGTTTGGGTTGCAGCATGTTCTTGTCCTAGATGTTACTTCGCCCGGGGTTCACGCGGCTCGCGATGTTCACGCGGTTCGCGATGCTCACGCGGCTCGCGGCGCTCGCGGCCACCGGGTGCCTCGCGGCCCTCTTCCTTCGTTTCCTGGTTCGCGGCGTGCAGGTCGAAAATCTCGCCCTTGTAGATCCACACCTTGATACCGATGATGCCGTAGGTCGTCTTGGCTTCCGCAAAACCGTAGTCGATGTCGGCGCGCAGCGTATGCAGCGGCACGCGGCCTTCGCGGTACCACTCGGAGCGGGCGATTTCCGCGCCGTTCAAGCGGCCACCGACGTTGATCTTGATGCCCAGCGCGCCGAGGCGCATCGCGTTGCCGACCGAGCGCTTCATCGCGCGGCGGAACATGATGCGGCGCTCCAGCTGCTGCGCGATCGATTCGGCGACGAGCTGCGCGTCGATCTCGGGCTTGCGCACTTCGGCAACGTTGATGTGGGCGGGAACGCCCATCATCTTGCTGACGTCCTTGCGCAGCTTCTCGATGTCTTCGCCTTTCTTGCCGATCACCACGCCCGGACGGGCCGTGTGGATCGTGATGCGCGCGCTCTTGGCGGGACGCTCGATCAGGATCTTCGACACACCGGCCTGGGCGAGCTTCTTGTGCAGCATCTCGCGGACCTTGAGGTCGGCCGTGAGGTACTGCGCGTACTCGCGCTTGTTCGCGTACCACTTGGAATTCCAGTCTTTGGAAATCCCGAGGCGAATGCCGGTTGGATGAACTTTGTGACCCATCGTGATTTTCCTTAAGAGCCCACGACCACAGTGATATGGCTGGTGCGTTTGACAATGCGCGAGCCGCGGCCCTTCGCACGTGCGTGCATGCGCTTGAGCTGCGGACCTTCGTCCACGGTGATCGTGGCGACCTTCAGGTCGTCCACGTCGGCGCCAAGATTGTTCTCGGCGTTCGCGACCGCGGACAGCAGAACCTTCTTGACCAGCACTGCCGCCTTCTTGTCGCTGAATGCGAGCAGGTTGGTCGCACGGCCGACCGCCAGTCCACGCACCTGGTCGGCGACCAGGCGCACTTTCTGCGCAGAGATACGCGCACCGCGCAATATTGCTTTGGCTTCCATCGTCATGACCCCGCTTTCGCTTCGGCGGCTTTCTTGTCGCCGGAATGACCCTTGAACGTGCGCGTCGCGGCGAACTCGCCGAGCTTGTGCCCGACCATGTTCTCGTTGACCAGCACCGGCACGTGGGCCTTGCCGTTGTGCACCGCAATCGTGAGTCCGACCATTTCGGGCAGGATCATCGAACGGCGCGACCATGTCTTGATCGGACGCTTGGTATTCGTGGCCGACGCCACCTCCACCTTCTTGAGCAGGTGCAGGTCGACGAACGGGCCTTTCTTCAGTGAACGTGCCATGGTGTTGTCCTGGTAAATCAGCTGCGACGGTCGCGCACGATGAACTGGTTGGTCCGCTTGTTCTTGCGGGTCTTGTAACCCTTGGACGGCTGACCCCACGGGGAAACCGGATGCGGGTTGCCCTGCCCGGCACGGCCTTCGCCGCCGCCATGCGGATGGTCGACCGGATTCATCGCCGCGCCACGCACGGTCGGACGAATGCCGCGCCAGCGCTTCGCACCGGCCTTGCCGAGCTTGCGCAGGTTGTGTTCGGAGTTGCCGACTTCGCCGATCGTAGCGCGGCAGTCTGCCGGCACCTTGCGCATTTCGCCGGAGCGAAGACGCAGGGTGGCGTACACGCCTTCGCGTGCGACCAGCTGCACCGAGGCGCCGGCGCTGCGCGCAATCTGCGCGCCCTTGCCCGGCTTCATCTCGACGCAATGCACGGTGGCACCGATCGGAATGTTGCGCAGCGGCAGCGAATTGCCCGACTTGATCGGCGCATCGCGGCCTGCCATCAACTGGTCGCCGACATTCACGCCCTTCGGCGCGATGATGTATCGGCGCTCGCCGTCGACATAGCACAGCAACGCAATGTGCGCGGTACGGTTCGGATCGTATTCAATGCGTTCGACGCGGCAGGCGATGCCTTCCTTGTCGCGCTTGAAATCGACCACGCGATAGTGCTGCTTGGAACCGCCGCCCTTGTGCCGCGTGGTGATGCGGCCATAGTGGTTGCGTCCGCCGCTCTTGTTCTGCGACTCGGTGAGCGCCGCGTACGACGCACCCTTGTGCAGCCCCGGCGTCGACACGCGAACCATCGCGCGGCGTCCCGGAGAAGTTGGCTTCAATGTAATCAGTGCCATGTCTATTCCCAATCTTTATGGGTGCCAAGGGGCGCCCGCAAATTTACTTACGGTTTCGCCGTCACGTCGATCGTCTGGCCTTCGTGCAAGCGCACGTAGGCCTTGCGCCAGCCGCGGCGGCTGCCGGGACGGTTACGGAACGACTTGGTCTTGCCTTTCACGTTGGCAAGATTGACGGAATGCACCTTGACGTTGAACATCGCCTCGACCGCCGCCTTGACCAGCGCCTTGTCGGCGTCGGGGGCGACCTCGAATACGTATTGATTGACTTCCTGCAGACGCACGCTCTTTTCCGAGAGGTGCGGCGCACGCAGGACGGTGAACAAGCGCTCGTTCTTGATGAGCTCGCTCATGCCAGCCACTCCTCGATCTTCTTGACTGAATCCACCGTAATCAGCACGTTTGCGGCATCGATCAGGCTGACCGGATCCATCGCTGCGACATCGACCACCGCGACATGCGGCAGGTTGCGCGCGGACAGGAACAGGTTCTGATCGACGTTCTCCGTCACGATCAGCGTGCGGCCGGCATCCATGCCCTGCAGCTTCTCGATCAGGCCCTTCGTGCTCGGCTTGTCCATGCTGAACGACTCGACGACTTTCAGGCGGCCCTGGCGGTTCAACTCCGACAGGATGGCCTGGATCGCGCCGCGGTACATTTTCTTGTTGACCTTCTGCGAGAAGTCGCGCGGGCGAGCCGCAAACGTGCGTCCACCGCCGACGAAGATTGGAGCGCGGTAGTCGCCGTGACGCGCGCCGCCACCCTTCTGCTTCTTGAACTTCTTGGTCGTGCCGGACATGTCCGAACGCGACTTCTGTGCCTTCGTGCCCGCGCGGCCGGCGTTGCGATACGCAACCACGACCTGATGCACGAGACCTTCGGAGAATTCACGGCCGAAGATCGCGTCGGAAACCGACAACCCCTTCTTCGCGCCCATCACCTGCAATTCCATGATTAGTCTCCTCAACCCTTCGACGCAGGACGGATGATGACGTTGCCGCCCGGCGCGCCTGGAACTGCGCCGCGAACCGCGATCAGATGCTTCTCGGCGTCGATCTTGACGACTTCGAGATTCAGCATCGACTGGCGCTCGGCGCCCATGTGTCCCGACATCTTCTTGCCCGGGAACACGCGGCCTGGCGTCTGGCGCTGGCCGATGGAGCCCGGCGAACGATGCGACAGCGAGTTGCCGTGCGTCGCGTCGCCCATCGTGAAGTTCCAGCGCTTGATCGTGCCCTGGAAGCCCTTGCCCTTGGTCACGCCGGCAACGTCGACGATCTGGCCCTGCTTGAACACTTCGTCGGCCTTCAGCTCACTGCCGACGCTGTAGTTGCCGATGTCTTTCGCATCGACGCGGAATTCCCACAGGCCACGGCCGGCTTCGACCTTGGCCTTGGCGTAATGCCCGGCCTGCGGCTTGTTCACCAGCGCGGCGCGCTTGGTGCCCGTCGTCACCTGGATCGCGGTGTAGCCGTCGTTTTCGACCGTCTTGACCTGCGTGATGCGGTTCGGCGTCGCTTCGATCAGCGTCACCGGAATCGACTCACCAGCGTCAGTGAAGATTCGCGTCATGCCGCATTTGCGGCCAACAATTCCGATAGTCATCGTCGTGATCTCAATACAGCTTGATTTGCACGTCCACGCCGGCGGCGAGGTCGAGCTTCATCAGGGCGTCAACGGTCTTGTCATTCGGATCGACAATGTCGAGGACGCGCTTGTGTGTGCGTGTTTCGTACTGATCGCGCGCATCCTTGTCGGCATGCGGCGACACCAGGATCGTGTAACGCTCGATCTTGGTCGGCAGCGGAATCGGACCGCGCACCTGCGCACCCGTGCGCTTGGCCGTTTCGACGATCTCGCTCGCGGAACGATCGATCAAGCGATGATCGAACGCTTTCAGTCGAATACGAATTTTCTGGTCCGCCATTGCCTTTTCCTCTCAAAGAACGTTGCGTTTAATCTGAGGCGGCTTTTCACCGCTTCCTCTTCAGGGGCGAGGGGCGAGTATCGAGGGGCGAGTGAAAGCGCTTTGCTCTCACTCGTCCCTCGTCCCTCGTCCCTATTTCCCTGCTACTTAATGATCTTCGCCACCACGCCCGCGCCGACAGTCCGGCCGCCTTCGCGAATCGCGAAACGCAGGCCTTCTTCCATCGCGATCGGGTGAATCAAACTCACCACCATCTTGATGTTGTCGCCCGGCATGACCATCTCCACGCCCGCCGGCAGTTCCACCGCGCCCGTTACGTCGGTCGTGCGGAAATAAAACTGCGGACGATAGCCCTTGAAGAACGGCGT
>DASRTK010000307.1:0-2660 GCA_035655975.1 Rudaea sp. | reverse complement strand
ATTCCTTCGGCCGATCCGCAACTGTCGCCGATGCAGATCTGGTGCAACGAGGCGCAGGAGCGTTACGTTATCGGGTTGCGTGCGTCAGACGTCGCCAGCTTCAGCGCGCTGTGCGAGCGTGAACGTTGTCCGTTTGCGGTGGTTGGCGAGGTGACGCAGGAACAGCGCCTCGTCGTTTCTGATTCAAGGGACGAGGGACGAGGGACGAGGGACGAGGGGGGAGCCAAAGCGGCGCCGGCTCTTCCCTCGCCCCTCGATACTCGCCCCTCGCCCCTGCAGGTCATAGACCTGCCCATGGACGTCCTCTTCGGCAAGGCGCCGAAGATGCTGCGCAACGTCAAGCGCAAGCCGCAGCGCCTGGACATCGTGCCTGATCTGGACGGCATCGGGCTGGAAGAGGCGATCACGCGCGTGCTGCGCCTGCCGGCCGTGGGCAGCAAATCATTCCTGATCACGATCGGCGACCGCACCGTCGGCGGCTTGTGCGCGCGCGACCCGATGGTCGGCCCGTGGCAGGTTCCGGTTGCCGATTGCGCGGTGACCCTGTGCGACTTCGACGGCTACGCCGGCGAGGCGATGGCGATGGGCGAGCGCACACCGGTCGCGCTGTTGTCGGCGCCGGCTTCGGCGCGCCTGGCAGTCGGCGAGGTGATCACGAACCTGGCCAGCGCGTCGATCGCCGACCTCGGCGAGATCAAGCTGTCGGCCAACTGGATGGCCGCGGCCGGCTATCCGGGTGACGACGCTGCGCTGTACGACGCGGTGCGCGCGGTGGCGATGGAACTTTGTCCACAATTGAATATTTCCATTCCGGTCGGCAAGGATTCGCTGTCGATGCAGGCGGTATGGCAGCAGGACGGCCGCAAGCAGAAGACCGTCGCGCCGGTGTCGCTGATCGTTTCGGGCTTCGTTCGCGTCGCCGACGTGCGCCGGACGCTGACGCCGCAGCTGCGACTGGACGTCGGCAAGACCGAACTGTGGCTGCTCGACCTGGGCGCCGGCCAGAACCGGCTCGGTGGCTCCGTGCTCGCCCAGGTCTACAACCGCGCCAGCGGCCTTCCCGCCGACGCCGACAACGCCGATCTGCTCAAGCGCTTCTTCGCCGCGATCCAGGCGGCGAATGCGCGCGGCCTGCTGCTCGCCTATCACGATCGCTCCGATGGCGGCGCGATCGTGACGCTGATCGAGATGGCGTTTGCGTCGCGCTGCGGCCTCGACGTCGAACTCAACGGCTGGGGTGAGAACACGCTGTCGGCGCTGTTCGCCGAGGAACTCGGCGCGGTCGTGCAGATTCGCGCCGAAGATCGCGCCGCGTTCACGGCGCTGCTGACCGAGCATGGGCTGGCCAATGTCGCGCACTACGCCGGCAATCCGCGCAGTCGCAAGCGCGTCAAGCTCTGGCTCGGCGGCGAGGCAGTGGCGCGCTGGCCGTGGGAAGACCTGATGGCGGCGTGGTCGGAGACCAGCAACGCGATGCAGGCGCGGCGCGACAATCCGGAAAGCGCGCGCGCCGAGCACGAATGGCGCTGCACCGATGACGACCCCGGCATTTCGCCGAAGCTGTCGTTCGACCCGGCCAAGGATGTCGCCGCGCCCTACATCGCAAGAGGCCTGCGGCCGAAGGTCGCGATCCTGCGCGACCAGGGCGTCAACGGCCAGGTCGAGATGGCGGCGGCGTTCACTCGCGCCGGCTTCGACGCGTTCGACGTGCACATGACCGACCTGCAGACCGGCCGGGTCACGCTGGACGATTTTTCCGGGCTCGCCGCGTGCGGCGGATTCTCCTATGGCGACGTGCTCGGCGCCGGCCGCGGCTGGGCGACGTCGATCCTGTACAACCCGCGGTTGCGGCTGCAGTTCGCTGAATTTTTCGCAAATTCCACAAAGTTCGCACTTGGCGCCTGCAACGGCTGCCAGATGCTCGCGGCGCTCAAGGAAATCATCCCGGGCGCGGACTTCTGGCCGAGTTTCGAACGCAATACGTCCGAGCAGTACGAGGCGCGCGTCGCGACGCTCGAAGTGCTCGAATCGCCGTCGATCTTCCTGCAAGGCATGGCCGGTTCGCGCATTCCCGTCGCCGTCGCGCACGGCGAAGGCCGCGCCCAGTTCGCGCAATCCTCGGACATCAAGCGCGCCGGCGCGTGCCTGCGTTTCGTCGACAACGATGGCAAGGCGACCGAAAAGTACCCGCTGAATCCCAACGGCTCGCCGAAGGGAATTACCGGCCTGACCGCCGCCGGCGGCCGCGTCACGGCACTGATGCCGCATCCGGAACGCGTGTTCCGCAGCGTGCAGATGTCCTGGGCGCCGCGCGAGTGGGGCGAGGATTCGCCGTGGATGCGGATGTTCAGGAACGCCCGCATCTGGGCGGGTTGATGGTGTTCAGTCCGCTGAGAGGCTTTCTGGTCGCGGCATTGCTGTGGCTTCCGTTCGCGTTTTTCGTCTGGTTCTTCTTCGCCGGGCCGATGGTCTGGCCGGTAATCGCCTTGGTCAGGTTCGTGCTTCTGACGGCCTGGCCGCAGCTGTTCACGGCCGTCAGCCAGGGCGCAGACCTGCTCGACGCGCAGGGCCGCGTGCTCGAGCATCTTCCGTACCTGATGCAGTTGTCCACGTCGGTCATGGTCGACGTCGCCGAGCCCGGCGCGGCTCCGCGCTTCGGC
>DASRTK010000306.1:0-5136 GCA_035655975.1 Rudaea sp. | reverse complement strand
CTGATCAGGTGACTGCGGGTTCACGGCGAGCTCCTTTCTTGAGCCCTCTCCCTTCGGGAGAGGGGTTGGGGTGAGGGCCGGGTCTCGTATCGACGTTGATAGGTACCCTGACCCTCATCCGTCCCGGCTGCATGCGAAACGCATGCAGCCGGGCCACCGGTGGGAGTAGGGAAATGCCAGCCTTCAGGCTCAGCCTAGGCCTTCAGCCCTCAGCCTCGCTCCCCTCAAGGCACCACCTGATCGATCATCAGCGAAATCGGAGCCGTGGAAGTTACGGCAAGCGGTTTCGACGTGGTCTGCAGGTCGCCGCTCTGCGCGATCGCGTTGCCGGACTTCGAAATCCGGGCGCCGACGATCACTTGTGGAAATTGCGACAATTTCATGTTCGGCAGCATGCCCATGCCATCGGTCAGGGTGACTGTCGCCGGTAGTTGCTCGACGCGCAGGCGTTGCACGGCAAGTGGCATCGGCGGGCCGCTGGCGGCCTTGGCATAGACGAACACGGTGTCGCCCGGAGCCGCTTTGGCAACCAGCTTCGCGTCGAGTTCGACCTTGATCGTAAGGTGCGGCCCGTCGGCGGCCGGCGCACCGGACGTGGGCGCAGGCTGCGCGGCGACCGTGCTTGTCGTGCTTTCGCCGGCACTCGCCGCGGGCGCAGACGCTTGTTCTTCGGGAGGCGCGCGACCGTCGCGCTCGGCTTCGGCGCGCGCTATCTGGCTCTTGACCGACTGGACTACCGTCGAGTCGGCGGGCAGCAACGCGAGCAGGCGATTCCAGGTTGCGATCGCCCCGTTGTAGTCGCGATCCTGATAGGCGCTGACACCGAGCAGCCAGAGTCCGCGCTGGTTTTGCGGGTCCGCCTTCAGCGCTGCGTCGATCAGTGCCTTGGCTTCGCCATCGATGCGATGCGAAGCGCCCGAGAGCGTCAGGGCTTCGGCATAGGCGACGCTGACATCGGGTTCGCCAGGAGCCAGATCGTGCGCGTGCTTGAGCGCGTCGCGGGCCTCGCTGAAGTGCTCGGTTTCGAGGTAGGCGCGGCCGAGCAAGGTCCAGCCGCCCACGTCGTCCGGATTCTGTTTCAGTTTTTCGGCGAGTTTGGCGATCGCCTGATCCATGTCCTGGCCGCCGTGCTCGGCTGGCGCCTGTGCAGCCGGAGGCGGGATCGATGCAGGATCGAGCGCGCGCGGTTCGCCGACGACGCGATACAGCATGATCGCACTCGCCGGCAGCAGCAGCGCGACCGCGACAGCCGCAAAAAATGCCGACCGCGAACGCGGCGCCGGGGCGCCGAGCGCGCCGACCAATTCGCTGCCGAGTTCTGCCTTTTTTGCGGCGAATTCCTTCTTGTTCAACACACCCGTGTCGAGGGCTTCCTGCAGGACTTTCATGCGCCGCCGGGCCGCCGCTGCCGGATCGCCAGCGCGCGAGCCGCGCAGCAGCGGCCGCAACAACAACGCAAGAGCCACGCACAGCATCAGCGCGGCAATCAGGATGAAAAAAGCGGTCACCAGTCGTCTCCGGATTCGGGATCGGCAAGCCGCGCGCCACCGGCCTGCTGCGCGCGCACGCGCAGGATCCGCGCGACGATGAACACGCCGATCAGGACAAACGCGAACGGCGCAAACCACAACAGCCACGTGCCGGGCTTGACCGGCGGGTCGTAGAGCACGAAGTCGTTGTAGCGCGCGACCAGGTATTCCTTGATCTCGGCGTCGCTTTTTCCACTTTGCATCATGTCGAAGACCTGCTTGCGCAGGTCCTTGGCCAGGTCGGCATCGGAGTCGGCCAGATCCTGGTTCTGGCACACGAGGCAACGCAGCTGTTTCGTGAGATTCTGGAAGCGGACTTCTTCGGCGCGGTCTTTGAACGGCAGCGGATCGATGGCGAATGCGTTGCTCGAAAAGACCAGCGTGACTATCGCGAAACACACGCCAAGGACGAATGTGGTGAAGCGGCCAAAGCTTTTCCTTCCTCCGCTTGCGGGGGAAGGTCCCCGCAGGGGGGATGGGGGCAGTGCTGAGGAGCGCCCCCTTCCGCCTGACTCGCGCCATCCAGGCGCTCGCCCTTCGGGCCAGCTCCGCTGTTCGCAGCCGCTCCGGCGGCTGCAGTCGGCACCTTCCCCCGCTGCGCAGGGGAAGGAAAAGCGTGATTTGGCTTGCGATCTCATGGTGTGGCCTTCTGCGCGGATTTCCCGGTCAGCTCGGCAATCTTCGGCAGCAACTCATCGCGGATGTTCTCCGGCGTGAACATGCCGATGCGCTTGTAACGGACGACGCCTTCGGCATCGATGAGGAATGATTCGGGTGCCATGTAAACGCCGAAGTCGATGCCGGAGCGGCCGTCACGGTCGGTGATCACGGCGTCGTACGGATTGCCGAACTGCGCGATCCAGCGCTTGGCGTCTTCAGGTTCGTCCTTCCAGTCCAGGCCAATCAGCTTGATGCCGAGCGGCTTGATCTGTCCGGTCAGGATCGGGTGTTCGAACTGGCAGGTTGGACACCAGCTGCCGAACACATTGAGCAGGTATGGCTTGCCAAGCAGCTCCTTGCCGCTGAGCGTCTTGTCGGGTTCGTATAGAAGTGGAAGAGTGAACGCCGGCGCGGGTTTGCCGATCAGCGGACTCGGCACCTCGGTCATCTCGTGATGCATGTTCCAGTAGATGCCAAATCCGAGCAGGCCGACCAGCGCGAGGAATATCGCGAGCGGCAACAGGCGATTGATCATGCGCGCCTCGACGTCCCGTGGATCGCGCGGAACAACACCATCCCCCTCCCGGCCTCCCCTTTGAAGGGGGAGGGGAAAAGCGCCTTCCCCAGCGGAAAGTGGAAAAGCGTGAGCGCCGATAACGGAAATGACCGATGGATCATGCTCAAGCCCTCCCCTTCAAGGGGAGGGTTGGGTGGGGATGGTGTGGCTCGCGCGCCGCAGCCAACGCGTCGTGTTCGCTGCGCTCGGGCAAGGCGCGGAAGCGCTTGTCGGTGGCAGCAACGAAGCCGCCGAACATCATGAACAGGCCGCCGAGCCAGATCCAGCGCACGAAAGGCTTGACGTAGACGCGCACCGACCAGGCGCCATCGGCCAGCGGCTCGCCGAGCGCCACGTACAGGTCGCGGAACACGCCCGGATCGATGTCGGATTTGGTCTGGGCCATGCCGCCGCCGGAGTATTGGCGCTTCTGCGGATACAGCGTCGTCACGACCTTGCCGTCGCGCAGTACCTCGAGCGTTCCCTGGTCGGCCGTGTAGTTCGGGCCTTTCGCGTGCTCGACGCCCTTGAAGCGGAAGTCGAGGCCGCCGACGTTGCGGGTTTCATTCGGCGCGAAGCGCAGATCGCTTTCGACACTGCTGGCCTCCGTAATGAGCACGCCGGCGAGGAACAGCGAGAAACCGAAGTGTGCGCAAACCATGCCGATCATTTCCGGCGTGTAGCGTTTGCCGCGCGGCGCCGTGCGCCAGCGCATCAGCGCATACAGAACGATGCCGCCGCCAACCCACAGGGTGGCAGCAACGCCGACCAAGCCACGCAGCGGCAGCGCGGGCACGAGCCATTTGGCCAGCAACGCCGCGGCGAGTGCCAGGATCAATGCCGGACGTAACGCGCGCCAGGCCGCGCGCCAGTCGGCGGAAGCCCAGCGGAACATCGGACCGAACGGAATCAGGCAGACCACCGGCAGCATCAGCAGGCCGAACATGAAGCCGAAGTACGGTGGTCCGACCGAAATGCGGCCTGCGCCGATCGCGTCGCCGATAAGCGGATACAGAGTGCCGAGCAGCACCATCGCCGCCGCGCAGGCGAACAACAGGTTATTGGTCAGCAGCAGCGTCTCGCGCGACAGCAGCTTGAACGGTTTTCCGCCGGCAACTTTCGGCGCGCGCAAGGCGTAAATCAGCAGCGAGCCGCCGACGACGGTGCCGAGGAATGCCAGGATGAACAGTCCGCGTTTCGGATCGGACGCGAACGCGTGCACGCTGGTCAGCACGCCGGAGCGCACGAGAAACGTGCCGAGCAACGAAAGCGAGAAGGCAAAGATCGACAGCAGCAAAGTCCAGGCGCGGAAGCTGCCGCGCTTTTCGGTCACGGCCTGCGAATGGATCAGCGCGGTGCCGACCAGCCACGGCATGAACGAGGCGTTCTCGACCGGATCCCAGAACCACCAGCCGCCCCAGCCGAGCACGTAGTACGCCCACCAACTGCCGAGCGCGATGCCGAACGTGAGGAATGCCCAGGCGACGTTCGTCCACGGGCGCGCCCAGCGCACCCAATTGGCCAGCGCCGCAGCTTCTTGCTGCGAGTAAGCATCGCCGGCCGACCCGACCGTGCGCTCGGCGCCGCCAAGCAGGGCGGCAATCGCGAACGCAAAGGCGACGGAGAATCCGACGTAGCCGGTGTACAGCATCGGCGGATGCATGATCAGGCCGGGATCCTGCAGGATCGGATTCAGGTCGCTGCCGTCGGCCAGCGCCGGCAGGTGGCGCGCGAACGGATTCGACGTGAGTATCGTGAACAACAGGAAGCCGAACGCGACGAAGCCGAGCACGCCGAGCACGCGCGCGATCAGCATGTCGGGCAGGCGGCGGCTCAAGGCGGCGACCGCGACGCTCCACAGGTTCAATATCAGGATCCACAACAGCAGCGAACCTTCGTGCGCGCCCCAGACTGCGGAAAAGCGGTAGTACCAGGGCAGTGCAAGGTTGGAGTTCTGCGCGACGTAGGCGACCGAGAAGTCCTGCGTGACGAATGCATAGGTCAGAACCGCGAACGCCAGGACCACGAATACCGCCTGGCCGGCGACGGCCGGGCGCGCGACTGCGATGAGGGCGGCGTTGCCGCGCGCCGCGCCATAGATCGGCAGCGCGCACTGCACGGCGGCGATCAGCAGGGCGAGGATCAGTGCGAATTGGCCGAGTTCTGGAATCATGGCGCGAAAGCATCCTGGACCACTAGCGATCCGGTAAAACCGTTAGCTTACGCGAGACGGGCGCCCGTGCGTGATATGGATCAAGGACGGGTGAGGGCGACGACGGGCAGACAAGGTGCGACGAGGAGCGAAGGTGGGACGGTCGCGCCCGTGCTCTTGAGCCCCTCCCCCTTGATGGGGGAGGGGCTGGGGAGAGGGTGAGCGCCTGCGCAGGCAGG
>DASRTK010000305.1:0-4293 GCA_035655975.1 Rudaea sp. | reverse complement strand
CTCTGCTCAGGGCGGGCCTAAGCGCCAAGCGCGAAGCCGAAGCACTCAAGGCCTTGCGCAAGCACGACGTGCCTGCGGTCCGTCATCGAGCGCAGGCCTGATCGGTTCGACCGTCAACATCGACCGCGCGCGCTCAGGCGACCGAACGCAGCGGCGGCTTGGCCTTCACCGTGGCCGCTTCGAGTTCGCGCGGATCGAAATCGTCGACGCTGATGAATTCGAACGTCGCCGCGCGCACGCGCTCGAGCAGCTTGCGTTCCTCGGCCGTGATCGCTCCTTGCGCTTCGGCGGCGGCGAGTTGCGCGTCGTAGTCGTGCGCCTTGATGCCTTCGCTCTTGATCGCCTTCTGCAGCTTGCGTTCGACCGGCTCGGCGGCGATCACGTCGGGCAGCAATGCATTCATGCGGCCGACCGGATTGTTGGCGCTCGGCGTCAGATAGGTCCATAGCGCCAGGCGATCGCGCGCTTCCCCCGGCGTGCAAAGGATCGCGGCGACGCGATGACCGAGACGATCGGACGGCGGCACTTCGCGCCGGCCGATCGGAAACACCAGCGCGCGCAGGAGCCAGGCGACCGGACGGATCGGGAAGTTGCGCAGCACGCCGTCGAGCGCGTTCTGCATGCGCCAGGCGCAATCGTGGAACGCCCAGGCGAGCAGCGGCTGGTCGGCCAGCGGCCGGCCCTGGTCCTCGTAGCGCTTGAGCATCGCGCTGCCGATGTACAGGTTCGACAGCACGTCGCCGAGGCGCGCCGACAACTTCTCCTTGAACTTGAGCTTGCCGCCGAGCGTCAGCATCGACGTGTCGGCGACCAGCGCCAGCGCAGCGGCATAACGATTCAATTTGCGATAAAAGCGCTTTGTATACTTGTCACCCGGCGCGCTGCCGATCTTCGCGTGGGTCAGCCCGAGCACGAAGCTGCGCGCCGCGTTCGAGATCGCAAAGCCGACATGCTGGAACAGCACGCGGTCGAACGCGCGCAGTCGCGACGTGTAGTCGCTGATCTGCGTTGCCTGCATCTCCTTGAGCACGTACGGATGGCAGCGGATCGCGCCCTGGCCGAAAATCATCAGGCTGCGAGTCATGATGTTCGCGCCTTCGACCGTGACTGCGATCGGCGCGCCCTGCCAGCCGCGGCCGGCGTAGTTGTTCGGTCCGAGCTGGACGGCCTTGCCGCCGTGCACGTCCATGATGTCCTTGGCGACTTCGCGCGCCAGTTCGGTGCAGTGGTACTTCGCGATCGCCGACGGTACCGAGGGCTTTTCGCCGCGGTCGACCGCGGCCGCCGTCGACAGCGACAGCGCGCTCATCGCGTAGGTGTAGCCACCGATGCGCGCGAGCGCTTCCTCGACACCCTCGAAGCGGCCGATCGCCATGCCGAATTGCTTGCGCATGCGCGCATACGCGCCGGTCGCGATCGCGCCGGCCTTGACGCCGCCGGTCGTGTTCGACGGCAGGGAAATGGCGCGGCCGACCGACAGGCACTCGACCAGCATGCGCCAGCCGTGGCCGGCCATGTCCGGGCCGCCGATCAGTTGCGACAGCGGCACGAAGACGTCGTTGCCGCGCACTGGGCCGTTCTGGAACGGCACGTTCAGCGGCATGTGGCGGCGGCCGACTTCGATGCCGTGCGTGTCGCGCGGCAGCAGCGCCAGCGTGATGCCGCGATCCTCGGTGTCGCTGAGCAGCTTGTCCGGATCGTACAGGCGGAACGCAAGGCCGATGACCGTCGCGATCGGCGCGAGCGTGATGTAGCGCTTGTCGAACGTGAGCCTCACGCCGAGCACGTTGCCGCCGCCATATTCGCCTTTGCAGACGATGCCGTAGTCGGGAATCGACGTGGCGTCCGAGCCGGCGAACGGACCGGTCAGCGCAAAGCATGGAATCTCTCGGCCGTCGGCCAGGCGCGGCAGGTAGTAGTCCTTCTGCTCCTTCGTGCCGTAGTGCAGCAGCAACTCGGCCGGGCCGAGCGAGTTCGGCACGCCGACCGTCGACACGACCGTCGCCGACAGCGTTGCGATCTTCTGCAGCACGGCCGAGTGCGCGAGCGCCGAGAACTGCAGGCCGCCATATTCTTTCGGAATGATCATGCCGAAGAATCTGTTCTTCTTCAGGAACTCCCACATCTCCGGCGGCAGGTCGGCCAACTCGTGCGTGATCTCCCAGTCGTTGATCATGTGGCACAGCTCTTCGCACGGGCCATCGAGGAATGCCTGCTCCTCGATCGTGAGTTGCGGCACCGGCTGCTTCAACAGCTGCTTCCAGTCCGGCTTGCCGCTGAACAGCTCGCCCTCGAAGCCGACCGTGCCGGCTTCCAGCGCGACTCGTTCGGTGTCGCTCAATTGCGGCGTGATCTTCTGATAGATCTTCAGCAGCGGCGCCGTGATTTTCTGGCGGCGGAAATCCGGCAGGTTCAGCGGCACGGTCAGCGCGGCGAACAGCACGGCCGCGATTGACAGGGCGAGCCAGCCGCTGCCGGCCAGCCAGCCGGCGGCGAACAGCGCGACGAAGCCGGCGATCGTCCACGTGCGCAATCCGTTGCGCAGATAGGCGCATACCAGCGATACCGCCAGCACGGCGAGGATCGGATACCAGGGTGTCATGACTTGCTCCTCGTTGTGCCGCCCGGACGCAGCGGCTCGATGAACTGGCGAACAGCGTCGGTGAACGCATCATTGCGATCGCCGACGACCATATGGGAAGCATGGGCGACGCTGACATGTTCGGCGTGCGGCACGCAGGCAAGAAACTCTTCGATCGTTGCTGCGGAAACGATATCGCTGCGCGCGCCGCTGATCAGCAACGTCGGCACGCGGATGTTGCGCGCGGCTTCGAGCAGGTGCGCTTGCTGCTGCCCGCTGTCCGCCGCGATGCGATCGAGCATGCGCGGATCCCAGTGCCAGCGCAGGCGGCCGTCGGCGCGCGCGACGAGCAGCTGGCGCAGGCGCTGCGGAGACTTGCGCTCTGGCCGATGCGGCAAATAGTGCGCGATCGCATCGGCAGCTTCTTCGACCGAACCGAATCCGTCGGGATGCGCGCGCATGAACGCAAGGATGCGCTCGACGCCGGCGTTTTCCCAGCGCGGCGTGATGTCGACCAGGACCAGCGCGCGAAATGGCGCGTGGGCCGCCTGCGCAACGAGGGCGAGCAACCCGCCCATCGACGCGCCGATCAGGATCGGCAGGCCAGGCGCCGGCGGCCGGGCGGCATGCCGCGCGAGCAGGACAAGGTCGTCGACAAGCTGCGGAAAATCGTAGTGGCCATTAGCCTTCCAGTCGCTGTCGCCATGGCCACGGGTGTCGGCCGTGACGCAATGCCAGCCTTCGCCGGACAACGTCGTCGCCGTACCGTTCCAGGCGTGGCGGGTCTGGCCGAAGCCATGGGCAAACAGCAAACCCTGGTCGCCGGCCACTCCGAAATGTTCGAGGGCCAAAGCGACGCCATCAGAGGCACTCAACCGGCCGGCCGCCGCCGCGGGGCGGCTGGAGGTCGACTCGGTTGTTGCGGTGGCTACCATACGGGTCAGTATGTTTTGGGATTTTCGAGCTGTCAATACGGGCCCGAATGGTCCAGCTTATTGAGTTTGCGCCGATTTTGCTGCATCGCAGCGTCGCGAGCCATGTTCCGGGACTTCACCTTTGCCGCCCGCAGTCGTTACCATGCCGCCATGTTGCAGGCTTCCGTCGACAAATTCGAGCGAACCCGGCTCAGTGCCGCCGACTGGGAACAAGCTGCGCTCGACGTCGTGGCCGAGCAAGGCGTGGCGGCGGTTACGGTCGAGTCGCTGGCACGCCAACTCGGCGTGACCAAGGGCAGTTTCTACTGGCATTTCCCGACCCGCGAAGCGCTGCTCAAGGCTGCACTCGAGCGCTGGGAGAACCAGGACACCGACACCGTCTTTGCCCGGGTCGAGCCGATCGCCGATCCGCGCGAACGACTGTGCGAACTGTTCCGCCGCACCGGGCGCGAAGCAAAGTCGCACGTGATCTACTCGGCGCTGCTGCGCGCGCTCGATCATCCGCTCGTGCAGCCGGTGATGGAACGCGTGTCGCGCCGGCGCATGGATTTCCTGACACTGGCGTACCGCCAGGTCGGCATGAACCGCGCTCAGGCGGGGCACCGTGCGCGTCTGGCTTATGCCGCCTACGTCGGCTTCCTGCAGCTTGCGCTGCAACTCGGCGTGCCACGACTCGATCACGACGAATTCGAAAACTATGTTCAGCATGTGATCGATACACTGATTCCGCAATAGCGTTCGGCAAGCGGCAAACAACAAAAGCGGCGGCCATGACTG
>DASRTK010000304.1:0-13306 GCA_035655975.1 Rudaea sp. | reverse complement strand
GCCGAGCGCGGTGCGGACCGACAACTCTTTCTGCCGGGCCGAGATGCGAGTCAGCATGAGATTGGCGACGTTGGCGCAGGCGATCAGCAGCACGAACGCGACGACCGCCTGCAACAACAGCAGCACGGGGGCAAGCTCACCGACGAGGTGCGTGTGCAGGTTCTTCGCGCGGCCGGTGAATCCGGAACTCTCGATGAACTTCTTGAAGCCGGCTCCGTCGGCGCCGCCGGACGCGGCGATGCGTTCGACATTCGCATGCGTGATCGCGTCGAGCTGTGCGTCGAGTTCGGCGAGCGTCGCGCCGGGTTTCAGCCGGCCGACCGACTCGGAATATTCGTGGCCGCGTTCCTCATCACTCTTCTGCTTCGGTGTGAACGCGAAAGGCACCCACAGCTGCGCCTTGCGGTCGGGAAACGCGAACGCGTCGTCCATCACGCCGACGACACGGTAGCTCTCGCCGTTGAGATGAACATCGCGGCCGACGATGCCAGGGTCCGCATTGAACTGGTTGCGCCAAAGCGCCGCGCTGAGCACGGCGACGCGATCCTGGCCGACTTCGGCCGTGTCGGCGCCGAACACGCGGCCGATCTTCGCTTCGACCTTGAGCGTCGAGAACAACGACGGCGTCGTGACATAGCCGATCAGGCGTTGCGGCGCGCCCTGGTCGGCGAGGTTGAAGCTCTCGCCGTGATACATGGCCAGGTCCTCGAGCGCCGAAGCATGCTCGCGCCGGTCGAGAAAGTCCGGAATCGACGTGCCGGCATTCTCGAGGTTCATCTTCGGATAGGTGTTGTGGACGTAGACGAGGCGTTCGCTGTCCGGATACGGCAGCGGCCGCAGCAACATGCCGTTGATGACGCTGAAGATCGCGCTGTTCGCGCCGATGCCGAGCGCGAGCGTCAGCACCGCGGCGATCGTGAAGCCAGGCTTGGCGCGCAGCATGCGCAAGCCGTAGCGCAGGTCCTGAAGCAGATGGGTCATCAGCATGTCCGCTACTCCATCATTTTTCGTGTTGAATCATTCGTAACGCAGTGCTTCGATCGGCGCGATGCGCGCCGCGCGCCGCGCCGGCAGCCAGCAGGCGACGAGCGCCGTGCCGCCGATCAACGCAACGACGCCAAACAACGTTGCCGGATCGGCCACGCCGACACCGAACAGCTGCGCGCGCATCGCCAGCCCGATCGCGATCGCGCCGGCAAGGCCGAGTCCGAGACCGAGGATGGTCAGCCGTCCGCCATCGCGCAGAACCAGGCGCAGGATGTCGCGGCGCTGCGCGCCGAGCGAAAGGCGCACGCCGATCTCGCCGGTGCGCAGCGCCACGGCGAACGCGAGCACGCCGTAGATGCCAACCGCGGACAGCGCGAGCGCGACGCCGGCAAACAGCATCAGCAGCAACATCGGTGTGCGCCGGTCGTCGAGCGACAGCGCGATGCGTTCGCTCATCGACTTGATGTCGAACACCGGCTGGTCCGGATCGACGCGGCGCAGCGCCTCGCGCAGCGGTGCAACCAGCGCGGAAGGCGCCAGTTCGGTCCGCAGCGCAAGCGTCGCAAAAGCCTCCGGCGACTGCTTGTAGTAGGCGTAGATCGTTTCCTTCGTCGTCTGCTCGGAAAGGCGGTCGCGCTTGACCGTGCCGACGACGCCGATGATCGTCATCCATTCGGTCTTGGCCGGATCGGTGTCGTAGTTGTTGCTGATGCGCTTGCCGATCGGATCCTGGCCCGGGAAATACTTCTTGACCAGAATCTCATCGACGATCGCGACCGGCGGTGACGTCGCGCTGTCGTGCGTCGTGAACGTGCGCCCGGCGAGCAGCGGAATCTGCATCGACTTGAAGAAATCCTCGTCGATTATCTGCTGATAGCCGTGTGGTGTTTCGCCGCTGCTGCGGTCACGCCCCTCGACAAGGTAGCTGCCGGAGCCGTCGTTGCCGCTGAACGGCATGTTGTTGACCAGGCCGGCCGACTTCACGCCAGGCAGCGCGCGCGCCTCCTCGAGCAGGCGGTCGTAGAAACGCGCCCGGCTCGCTGCGTCGGGATAGCGGTTCTTCGGCAGGTCGATCATCGCGCTGAGCACGTTGTCGCTGACGAACCCGGGATTCTGCTGCTGCACGTGGACGTAGCTGCGGATCAGCAGACCGGCGACACCGAGCAGCGCGACCGCCATTGCCGTTTGCGTGACGACCAGCGCGTTGCGGACGCGCCGCGGGCCCGGACCGGCGCTGTTGCCGCGCCCGCCTTCGCCGAGAGATTCCGCCGGACGATTGCGCGCCAGCGACAGCGTCGGGAACAGACCGAATACACAGCCGGTCGCGAGCGCCAGCAGCAACGCAAACACGAGCACGGAACTGTCGATCACGACGTTGAAGCCGCCGGTCTGGCCGCCGAGGCCGAGACTGCCGATCATCGCGACGCCGGCATAGGCGAGCGCAAGGCCAGCGGCGCCGCCGACCAGCGCGAGCAGGATGCTTTCGATCAGCAACTGGCGCGCGATGCGCATGCGACCGGCACCGAGCGCGCTGCGCACCGACAATTCCTTCTGCCGCGCGGACAAGCGCGTGAGCATGAGGTTGGCGACGTTCGCGCAGGCGATCAGCAGCACGCAGGCGACCAGCGCCTGCAGCAGCCACAGTGTCGGGCGCAGGTCGCCGACCCAGGAATCGCGCAGCGTCTGCGCGCGGCCGGTAAACCCGGAATTTTCGACGAATTTCTTCCAGCCTGCACCGCGCGGCGTGCCAGCGACGCGTTCCAGATTGTGCTGCACGATCGCATCCATCTGCGCATCGAGCTGCGCGATTGTCGCGCCGGGCGCGAGCCGCGCGATCATGTCGTAAGCCTCGCGGCCGCGCTCTTCGTCGCTGCGTTGCTTGTCGGTGAACGTCAGCGGCGCCCACAGGTCGGCCTTGCGGTCCGGGAAGAAGAACGTTTCCGGCATGACGCCGACGACGCGGTAGTTGTCGCCGTCGAGGTGCAGGTCGCGGCCGACGATGCCGGCGTCGGCGCCGAGCTGGTTCTTCCAGAACGCATAGCTCAGGACGGCGACGTGGTCGTTGCCTGCTTTTGCGTCGTCTTCGGCCAATACGCGTCCGAGCATCGCGTTCGCGCCGAGTGTCGGGAACAGGCTCGGTGTCGTCGAAACACCGTTGAGGCGCTCCGGCGCCGACTGCACGTTGAGGTTGAAGCTGCGCGGCTGCCACAGCGCCGATTCGGCCAGCGCCGGGGCCTGCGCGCGCCGGTCGAGGTAGTCCGGAATCGAGGTGCTGGCCATCAGCAGCTCGCCCTTCGGGTAGGTGTTGTAGAGGTGGACCAGGCGCTCGCTGTCGGCGTACGGCAGCGGCTTGAGCAGGAGCGCGTCGATGACGCTGAACACCGCCGTATTCGCACCGATCCCGAGTGCCAAGGTCAGCACGGCCGCGAGCGTGAAGCCCGGCTTCACCAGCAGCATGCGCGCGCCGTAGCGCAGATCCTGAAGCAGGTGGTTCAGCATGTTTGCGGTCTCCGGGTCATTCGTGACGCAGGGCGACGATCGGATCGAGCCGCGCGGCGCGGCGCGCCGGCAGCCAGCAGGCGACGAACGCGGTAACAACCAGCACTCCGGCAACGGCCGCGAGGCTCGGCAGATCGACCGCTGCGACATCGAACAACCGGCTCTGCAACATCCATCCGGTCGCCAGCGCACCGATCATCCCGACCCCTACGCCGGCTCCGACCAGGCGCGCGCCGTCGGCGAGAACACCGCGCCGCACGCGGCGACTGTCGGCGCCGATCGCCATGCGCAAGCCGATTTCGCTGGTGCGCTGCTCGACGCTGAAAGCGAGCACGCCGTAGATGCCGATCGCCGCGAGCAGCAGCGCGCAGATCGCGAACAGGCCGAGCAGCTGCAGCGGCACGCGCCGTCCGGTCAGCGAGTTCTCGATGCGCTGGTCGAGCGTGCTGATGTTGAACAATGGCTGCTCGGCATCGACCGCGCGCACCGCGGCGCGCAGCGCCTCGACGAGGGTCGCCGGCGCAGCGGCCGTGCGCAGCGCGAGAAAGACGCTGTCGCCCGGATTCGCGCCGAGGTTGAAATAAAACGTCGGCTTTTCGGCCGGTTGGGTCAGATCCCAATGCTTGACGGCGCCGACCACGCCGATGATCGTAAAAGCGTCTCCGCCACCGTCGCTGCCGAGCGTGATGCGCTTGCCGATCGCGTCGCCGTCCGGAAAGTAGCGGCGCTCGAACGAGGTATCGACGACGATGCTCTTTGCCGGCGCGTCCCAGTCGGCCGCCGTGAACGCGCGGCCGCGCACGAGCGGAATGTGCAGCGCGGGGAAAAAGCTCTCGTCGACGCTGCGCCATGCCGCATGCGGCAGCGAACCTTCGACGGCGCGGCCCTCGATGCGGAACACGATACCGGCATTTTCACCGGAGAACGGAAGCTTCGTCGTCGCGCCGGCCTGTTCGACGCCGGGCAATGCGCGCGCGGCGTCGAGCATGTGCCGAAGTCCGCGAGCCTGCGCTGCCGCGTCGGGATACTTCGCCGCGGGCAGCGTCAGATGCGCGGTCAGCACGCCGGCGCTGCTGAATCCCGGGTTCTGCTGCGCGGCGTTGTAGAAGCTGCGCAACAGCAGGCCAGCGCCGGAAAGCAGGGCGATCGCGAGCGCAATCTGCACGACCACCAATGTCGCGCGCACACGGCGCGCGCTGCGGCTGCTGCCGGCGAGCCGCGTGGCCTCGTGCAGCGTCGCCGCCTGCGCACCGGCCGCGACGAACGCGGGGGCAAGACCGAACACCAGCGTGGCGATCGCAGTGACGGCGAGCGTGAAGCCGAGCGTGCGCGCGTCGATGGCGAACGTTGCCCAAGCCGGCAGCAGGCCGGAGCTGGCGATGATGCCGACGCCGAACCACGCGGCGGCGACGCCGAGCGCTGCGCCGAGCGCGGCGAGCAGCGCCGCTTCGGTCAATAGCTGACGCGCAATGTCGCTGTGCCGCGCGCCGAGCGCGGTCCGTGTCGCCAGTTCCGCGCGCCGCGCCGACAACCGCGTCAACAGCAGGTTGGCGACGTTCGCCAGCGCAATCAGCAAAACGAGCGCAACGGCAACCTGCAGCACGATCAATTCGCTCGCGTTGCGGCCGGACAGTTGTTCGCGCAGCGGACGCGCGCCGAAGCGCAGATCGATGTCCTTGACCCAGCGCGCGTACGAACCGCCGTCGCCCGCAGCCGAACGCTCGACGTTGCGCTGCACGACCGCCGCCGCCTGCGCTTCGACCTGCGCCGCCGACGCACCCGGCGCGAGCCGGCCGACGATCGATGAGAAGTTTTCGCCGCGAGCGTCGTCGGTCAGCTGTTCCGGCTTGAACGCGAACGGCACGAACAGTCCGGTCTCGACGCGCGGAAACATGAAGCCCGGGGGCAGTACGCCGACTACGCGATATTGCTCGCCGTCGAGGCGCAGACTGCGCTCCAGGATGTTCGGATCGGCGCCGAAGCGATTGCGCCAGAGCGCGTCAGTCAGCACAGCGACATGCCCGTGTCCGGGCACGGCTTCGTCGTCCGCGAACGCGCGGCCCAAAACCGGGGATACTCCCAAAGTCGAGAACATCGAAGGCGTTACGCGAAGACCGGCGAGCCGCTCCGGCGCTGCAGCGCCTTCGACGAGATTGAAGCTGGCATCGGTGTACAGCGCGCTGTCGGCCAGCGCCGGCACGTCGCGATGCAGGTCGACGTAATCGGGAATCGAAACGTTGTCGGGGCCGCCGCTGCCCCAGGTCGCGTACAGATCGACCAGCCGGCCGGCCTCGCGGTACGGCAGCCGGCTGAAGTACACGCCATCGATCAGCGTGAACACGAGCGTGTTCGCGCCGATGCCGAGCGCGAGCGTAAGAACGGCCACCAGCGTGAAGCCGGGTTTGGCCGCGAATACGCGCAGGCCGTGGCGCAGGTCGTCCAGAAGATGAGCGAGCATTCGACGCCTCCTATTCGTGGCGCACGGCGCCAGTCGGTTTGGCGACCGGCGCCCTCAAGCCCTCATGCGGATCCAGAAGCGGCGAAAGCATCCGGATCCTCCGCACGTTGTTGCCTGTCTTCAGCTGCGCACGACTGCTGCGCGCACGCGTTCGTCTTCTTCGTGACGCAGGCGATGCATCGTTGCTTCGTCGACGACGCGGCCGTCGAACATGAAGATCTTGCGATCGGCGAACTCCGCGTAGCGCGGGTCATGGGTGACCATGCAGATCGATGCGCCGGCCTTGTGCAAGTCGCCGAGCAGGCCCATGACCGCCTCGCCATTGCGCGAGTCCAGGTTGCCGGTCGGTTCGTCGGCAAGCAGGATCGAGGGCTTCCCGACCAATGCGCGCGCGACGGCGACGCGCTGCTGCTGGCCGCCCGACAGCTGCGCCGGGTAGTGCTTCAGCCGGTGCGCCATGCCGACGCGCTCGAGCGACTCGAGCACGCGCTCCTTGCGTTCGGCCTTGGTCATGCCGTCGCGGTAGGTCAGCGGCAGTTCGACGTTTTCGAAGACGCTGAGGTCGCCGATCAGGTTGAACGCCTGGAAGATGAAGCCGATTTCGCGATTGCGGATGCGGGCGCGCTCGTTCGCGCCAATGTCCTCGACCGCAACGCCATTGAGCTGGTACTTGCCTTCGGTCGGCGTGTCGAGCAGGCCAAGGATAGAAAGCAGCGTCGATTTGCCGCAGCCTGACGGGCCCGAGATCGAAACGTATTCGCCGGGAGCAATGGAAAAGTGGACGCCGGCAAGCGCATGGGTCTCGACTTCGTCGGTGAAGAACACCTTCTTGATCGAGTCCATCGAGATCAGGGCTTGAGACTGGTTTGCGGCTTGTTGCTGAGCGGCGTTGGCTTGGGTCATCGTCGTGTCGTTCATTAGGGTCCCCGGGAGGTTTTCTCTTTTGCCGTCATTCCCGCGCAAGCGGGAATCCATTTTGCTTTTGGTTCACACGAGAAGATCAATTTGGATTCCCGCTTTCGCGGGAATGACGACCATGCTCTTTTCACTCGTTACTCTGATGCACTCGAAGGAGTCTGGGTTGCTATTCAGTCGCAAATTCAGTTGAGCCGGATGCGTTCATAGGCGTCCCACGCCGACGTGTCGGACAACACGACCTGGTCGCCGGTCTTCAAGCCCTGCGTGATCTCGATCAGGTTCACGGAACTTCGGCCCAACCGTACCGGCACGCGCTCGGCGATGCCGTCGGACGGATTCAGGCGGAACAGGCGCACTTCGGAATTCGGCTGGCCGAACGCCGGGCGGCCGACGTACATCACGTTGGCGAGGCGCTCGATCTCGATCGTGCCTTCGACGCTCAGATCCGGGCGCGCTCCGGGCGGCAGCGTGCCGCTCAGGTCGACGTCGACGAGCACGGTGCCGTTGAGCACCGCCGGATCGATGCGCTCGACTTTGCCGTCGACGATGCCGTTGCGCGTGTCGACCTTGACTGACTGGCCGATCAGCACGTCCTTGGCCTGAGTTTCGGCGATGTGAAGTTCCGCGCGCAGCACATCCGGACGCGCGACACGCGCGAGATTCGTTCCGGCCGTGACCTGCTGGCCCTCCTGCACCGGCACGACTTGCAGCACGCCGGCAATTCCAGCCTTGAGCGACAGCGCGTCGACCTGGCGCTGGCGCAAATCCAGGGTCGTTTCGAGCTGGCCGAGGCGCGCGGTGTCGGCGTTGATCTGCGCACGAACGGTTTCGGAGAATTTCTTCATGCGCTCGCCTTCGATCTCCAGACGCACCTTGCGCTGGCCGGCGGTCAGTTCGATCTGCTTGTACTGGATCGTCGGAATCACACCTTTTTGCGCAAGATCCTTCTTCGCCACGGCTTCGAGCCGCGAGGACTCGTAGTCCGCTTCGACCTGGGCGTAATTTGCCTTCTGGTCGAGCACCTGGTTCTCCAGCGTCATCTTCTTGGCCGCGTTGTCGGCGCGCGTCGCCGCGACTGCCGCGCGCGCGCTGGCGAGTTGCTCCTGCACTTCGGGATTCGACAATTCGAGGATGACCGTGTCGGCCTGCACCTGGGCGCCAGGCTTCACGACGATGCGCTCGACGTGCGCGCTCGTCTCGGCCGTGATCCAGCGGATCTCGCGCGGCACCAGCGTTCCGGGTCCGCGCACTTCGCGCAGCATCTCGCCGCGCTTGACCGTGTCGAGCCACACGCTTGCGCGCTCGACTTGCGGCGCCGCCGGCTTCAGGCGCGCCACGCCGACCGTGGCGGCCAGCAAGGCCACCGCAACTCCAGCGCCAATCATCAACTGGCGGCGGCGTTTCTTGAGTTTCAGATCTTCGCGGCGAATGTCCATGCGCAGACAGAGCACGGCTCGTGCCAGCCGCCGCGTCGATGCAAGTACCTGTTTCGCAATAATTTTTATTGGCGTTCGCGGACGTAACTGTCCGCTTCCGAACAGTCCCGTCGCAAAACCGATCACGCGCGAAAACCGTTTCGTTCGTGATCCGAGCGCGGGCGGTTCCATCGCATTTTTGTCCTTGCTCCACGAGCAAGTTGGACGACCCGCTACGAGCGGTCGCGCACTCACGAACCGGATGTCACCAATCTGTCACACGCGATCCAAGGCGGTGATGCCACACGGTGCGTCCAAATCGGTTGCGACCCGATGGTCGCGGCGGCCACCCTGCAGCCGTGATTCGCCTCGCCATTCCCATTCGTGATACACACTCATCAGGTGTTGCGAAACACCGTTGGTTGGGCGGACAATGTGGGATAGGTCGTACCGCGCGACTGCCCAGTCCGAATCACCGGAAACACTGTGGCGCGAGCGTCTGTGCGCTGCAGATTCGATCACAAGGGGCTACTCATGGAACTGCGCTCGGAAGAGATGCCGAATGGCGTCAAGCTCGTCACACTCGCGGGTCGGTTCGACATCGCCGGCACCCAGGAGATCGACCAGCGTTTCACCGCCCTGACGGCGACCAGCAAGGCCTTGATCGCGGTCGATGTTTCGGCAGTCTCGTTTCTCGCATCGATCGGCATTCGCACGCTCGTTTCGAGCGCCCGGGCGCTGGCGAATCGCGGCGGCGCGATGGCGCTGATCGGTCCGCAGCCGCTGGTCGAACAGACGCTGCTGGCGGCAGGAATCGATTCAATCATACCGATCTATCCGAATCTGGACGAAGCCGGACGCGGCCTGCAGGCATCTGCCACGGCACACTGATTTCCCGTGTCATGACGTGGTCCGTGTCACTGCGTGTTCGCAACGATCTGGACGAACTGACGCGCCTGGCCGAGTGGCTCAATACCTGCGGGGAGCAACATTCGATCCCGGAGCAAACCGTGCAGTACGTCGACTTGTGCGCTGCCGAGGCCGTGACCAACATCATGACGCATGGATTTGCCGAGGTAGGCGCGCACGAGATCGCAGTGCGCCTCGGGCAACACGGCAAGGACGTCGTACTCGAAATTGAGGATGATGGTGTCGCGTTCGATCCCACCGAAGGCGAACCGCCACCCTTGGCAACACTGGAATCCACCCGGATCGGTGGATGGGGCATGCGCATCGTGCGCCGGTTTTCCGACGAAGTGCGCTACCGCCGTATCGATGGACGCAATTGTCTGACACTCATATTCCGTCAACCTTCCCAGGCAGGCACCTGATCATGCGAAAGAAGATGAAGGCCAAGGTAAAAGCCAAGGCCAAGCCGTTGCAATCGCGTGCTCCAGCGCCTTCCGCACCACCTCGTCAACACGTCGCCAAATCGGAGAAGAGTCCCATGTCGTCCAACCCCAAGAAGATGCTGTCCACCGACGGCAAGTCCGCCGCCGATGCCATCGAGGCCATGAACGGCTCCATGCCGGCCGACGTCCCCGGCGTCGACAAGATCCGCGAGTTGCTGTTCGGCAACCAGATGCAGGACTACGATCGCCGCTTTTCGGTCATGGAGGATCGCTTCCTGCAGAAATTGCGCGACGTGGAAAGCGAAACGTCGCGCGGGCTCACCGGCGTCGAAACCTCGATCAAGAAACAGATGGAGTCGATGTCTTCGCAGTTCCGCAACGACAAGGACGTGCTCGCCGAGGCCGACAAGGCCCTGGATCGCGGGCTGCGCGAGCAGATCGGGGCGCTGGACAAGCGCATCGGCCAGGCGGTCGACCAGTTGGGCAAGCTCGAACGCGAGTTCATGGAACGTCTTGAGCGCGCCGCGCAGGAACAGCGCGAAGAAACCAAGCGTCGCAGCGAGGATCTCCACGCTACGATCGAGCGGATGTTCAGCGAGTTGAGCAACGTCAAGACCGACCGCAACCTGCTGGCCGGCCTTTTCGTCGAGATCGCGCGCTGCCTCAACCAGGAAGGACTGCCGAAGGGTGCTTCCAAGGGCGGCAATGCCGAAAGCCGTTGAGCTGAGCCAGACGCGGCGCATGCCGTCGCGCTGCCATCGCATCTGCCCCGCGGCGTGATACGCGCGCGCCGGTGACTGCGCTTTCGCCAATGGAGCACGAGACTGCGCCGGCCGAACCGGACCGAAACCAGCGCCTCGCGGAGCTGCTGCTCGAGGTCGCGCGTTCGATCGACCCGAATGCGGCGATGGTATTGCCGAAACGCCTCGACGACGACCCGCGGCTGCAGGCGGTTCGAACCGTGCTCCTGCGCGAGCAGCTCGAACTGCTGACGCGCCTGCGCGACACGATCGACGATCCGGAACGGCTGGCTGCAGCGATCAGCGCGGTGCTGCCGCACGCGCTTTCGCTTTCCGGCGCCCGCGACGAGCGCCTCAGCCAGGTGCTGGCGCCGACATTCGAGCGCGCGACCCAGGTCTCGGTGCGCAAGGATCCGGGCACGCTCGTCAACATCCTCTATCCGGTCATGGGACCGGCAATCCGCAAGGCCCTGGCGGAAAGGCTCGACGACACCCTGCAAGGCCTGAACCAGTCGTTGCGCTACGCGTTTTCATGGCGCGGTCTGAAGTGGCGCATCGAAGCGTGGCGCAGCGGCAGTACGTTCGCCGACGTCGTTCTCAAGCACACGGTCGTGTTCCGCGTCGAACATGCGTTCCTGATCCATCGCAAGGCCGGCCTGCTGCTCGAACACGTCGCCGCGCAGGATGCGACCGCCCAGGATCCGCAACTGGTTTCCGGCATGCTCAGCGCGATCCAGGATTTCGTCCGCGACTCATTCGACGAGGGGGGCGGCCGCGAAAGCCGCGGCATCGACAGCCTGCGCCTCGGCGACCTGCTGCTTTGGTGCGAGGCTGGACCGGAGGCGTTCCTCGCACTGGTCATCCGCGGCACTCCACCGGAGTCGCTGCGCGCGGCGATGCGCGACACGCTCTCGACCCTGCATCGCGAACTGCACGCTGCGCTCGCAGACTACGACGGCGACGCGACTCCGCTTGGAGACTTGGCCGCGCGGCTGACCCTGTGCCTGAAACAGCAGGTCCAGCCACCCGAGAGAAAGCTCTCGCCATGGCTGTGGGCGCTCCCGCTCGTGCTGATTGCCGCCGCGGCGTACTGGTTCGGGCTGCGCTACTTCGACCAGCAACGCATCGCCGCGTACGTCGAGAGCCTGCGGGCATCGCCGGGCATCGTCGTGACCGGCGTCGAACGCAGTGGCGGCGCCTGGCACATCTCCGGCTTGCGCGATCCACTCGCGCTCAATACGGTCGAACTGCAGCGTCACGCGAACGTCGAGCCGGACGACCTCGTCGAGCGCTGGGAGCCTTATGTTGCGTTGAACCCGACGATTGTCCTGAAGCGCCTGCGCGCGAGTCTGCCGCCACTGCCGTCAGTCACGATGTCGCTCGACGGCAACACGATCAAGGCACAGGGCGGCGCGCCACCGGACTGGATCGACAAGGCGCGAGCCCTGACCAAGGCACTGCCGATCGGCGCACCGAAGGTCGACCTCAGTGGCCTGACCGACGTCGAAGATCCCGACTACGTACAGTTGCGCGGAGCGATCGAGGGTATACGCGTGTATTTCGACTCCGGCGCGCCGAATCCGGCCGCGGGGCAGGACGGCAAGCTCGATCAAGTCGCGAAGGATTCGCTCGCGATCATCGCCGTCGCGCGCCGACTCGGTTTCTCGGTGCGCTTGTCGATCATCGGCCACACCGATTCGACCGGCAAGGAAACCACGAATCTCGGACTGAGCATCGCGCGCTCCGAAGTCGTGCGCTCGCTGCTGCGCAAGCGCGGCATCGCACCCGAACTGCTTTCGGTCCGCGGAACCGGCACACTCGAGCCGCTCGCCGAAGGCGCCGCGCCGGACGATCTTTCACTGAATCGATGCGTCACCCTGACCGTAACCACAAGCGAGTAAAAAGACCGTGCTGCAAAAGAAGATATGCCTGCTGGGCGCGTTCGGCGTCGGCAAGACCAGCCTGACGCAACGTTACGTCTCCAGCATTTTTTCCGACAAGTACCTGACGACAGTCGGAGTGAAGATCGACAAGAAAACCCTCGACGTCGGCCAGACACCGGTCAGCCTCGTCATCTGGGACATCGCCGGCGAAGACGAAGTCTCGGCGGTGCGCACGAGTTATCTCAGGGGCGCCGCCGGATATCTGCTCGTCGTCGACGTGACGCGCGCACAGACGCTGGACGTCGCGCGCCACATCCAGGCGCGAGTCGCTACGGAGATCGGCGACATTCCGTTCCTGTGCCTGCTCAACAAGATCGACATCGAGCCTTGGGACATAACCGAGGCGAGCATCGAAGGAGTGCGGCAAGCCGGCTGGACCGTCGAGCGCACCAGTGCGAAGACCGGCACCGGCGTCGAAGAGGCATTCGCGGAGCTGGCAAAGCGGATAGTAGGCTGACCGCAGCTTGGACGTCACGGCCCACAGCATGGAGCAGGACCTTCCCGCCAAGGTTGCCGAGTCGGTGCTTCGGCTCGTCGACGCGCAACGCTTCCTCGCGCATTTCGTCGTCGACGAAGGGCAGATCATCGTGCGCATGGGAGGTCAGCTCGCGCACTACGGACTGACGAACGTCGTAACCGGAACTTCCGTAACCGATCAACTGCCGTTCGTCGAAGGCCTGTTGCCGCTGTTCGAAACGCCATTCCTGATCCGCTCGCTGGAGATGCCGAGCGGCCGCATCGCCGACGTGCATTTTTTTGCCGACGGCGATGTCGTCTGGATCATCCTGCTCGACATGACGGCGGAGCACGACGAGGCCCAGCTGGTCCAGCAGAAAGCCTACGACATGACGCTTCTCAGCGAGCGCGAGGCCCGGCTGATAGAGCAGCTCGAAGCGGCCAACACCGAACTGACACGCGCGCATCGGCAACTGGCCGAATCGCGCGACGCATTGCTCGTCACGCACAATCGCCTGCGCCAGGAATTGCTCGAAGC
>DASRTK010000303.1:0-8875 GCA_035655975.1 Rudaea sp. | reverse complement strand
GCAACCGCCATGGTGGGCAGACGGTGTTTCATCTGCACCTGCATCTCCTCGCGGGACGGCAGATGGCGTGGCCTCCTGGCTAAAAGAGAGGGAAAGGGCGAGGGACGAGGGGCGAGGGGCGAGAAGATCCGAACGCTTTGGAGCGTTGGCACTTAACTCGCCCCTCGCCCCTAGTTCTGCCTCATCAATGATGATGATGCGGTGACACTACGACGATCGGGGGCGCGCCCCACCAGCCGCCCCAGCCGCCATAGTACGGGCCCCAGCCGGGACCCCAGAACGGGTCGTACCAGCCGCCATAGCCGCCGTAATAGCCCGCGTAGTAGTTGCGCTCCGGCCAGAGGTAGACCTGATCCGCGGCCACTTGTGGAAATGTATAGTTGAACTCGCCGACCTTGTGCTGTTCGGTGCCGTTGAGGCTGCCGGTGACGGTCAGGTCGCGCCCCTTGGTGAACACTTCCGGATCGTAGAACCCCTTGCTGCAGGCGATGAAGCGGCCGTCGCTGCGATCGTGGTGATTGCTTGGCCGCGCATCGGAATACAGTTCGCGCGACAGGACCTCGAAACAGGTCACGTCGGCACGTGGCTCGACATTGATGATCTCGCCGCCCCAGCGCACCTGCTGGTTGCCGGCATTCTGGCCCGCGGCTTCCTGCGGCGTGATCTTGACAAAGTGGTCGCCTGCGATCGGCGCCGGAACCGTGGCGCAGCCGCCGACAACGGCGGCGATTGTGAAGGCGAGTACGGTATTGCGCATGGTGAAATCTCCGGGATCTTCTTGTTGTCAGGACGATGTCGGGGTCTGGTTCGTTGCAGTCTAGCGCGTCGCGGCCGGTCCAAGAACGTTAACTTTTGCAAACCCCTGCGGCAGGCGCAGGGTGCCTACGGCAGCGACGAATTCACGCACCGCCGCTGAAGGAGCCAACGCATGAGCGTAGCGCAGGCTGACATAGCGTTCGAGCAACTGCTGCACGGGAAGCAGGCTGTCGGCAATGGCGCCAACCCGGTGCGCATAGGTTCGCGGTCCTTCGTGCGCCGCGCGCGCCGCCCCGCTGCGTGCAAGCTTGCGGCACAGCCGCGCGTAGGCGGCGTCCAGCGCGTCACCGGGCTCGCGTGGCCGGCGCAGGACCCACCACGAATACAGCGCCAGCAGGACGGTGCTCGTGCCGATCAGTACGGCGACCAGATCGTAGTATTCGGCCTTGGCGATCCCGAATGGCGTCAACAGGCTTTGCTGGCGCAGCTCGTTGAACTGGACGACGAGGCTGTTCCATCCGCGATTGACGAGGTCGAACTGGTTTCGCAGTCCAACCAGCCAGTCGGATTGGTACCACTGCGCGCTGGCGCCGGCCGCGGCCTGCGCGCCGAGTTGGACGCGCTGTGGACTGACCGCGCCGGTCGGATCCACGCGGACCCAGCCGCGCCCGTTCAGCCACACTTCCGCCCAGGCGTGCGCATCTGACTGGCGCACGACGAGGTAGTTGCCGATCGTATTGAAGTAACCGCCCTGATAGCCGGTTACGACGCGCGCCGGAATTCCGGAGGCGCGCATCAGGAACGTGTACGCCGAGGCGAAATGCTGACAGAAGCCGCGATGCGTTTCGAACAGGAAGTCATCGACCGAGTCCCGTCCGAGGTCCGGCGGTGCGAGCGTGTAAAAGAAGTCTTGCCGGAACAGTTCCAGTGGCGCGCGCGCGATGGCCTCATCGTCGCCGAGGTCGCGCCGCCATTGCGACGCCAGCGCGCGCGCGCGCGGATCGAAACCCGGCGGCAGCATGAGATTGCGTTCGCGTTCACGCGCGCCGAGTTGCGCATCGAGGCGGTAGCGCAGCGTGGATCGCGCGCGATAGCGCAACAGCTGGTCGACCGGCTTGTCCGAGACCAGGCTCATGTCCGCGCCGCGCACGGCGTTGTCCGGCGCGGCCAATGGGATATCGAGCGCCAGCAGCCAGCGCCGGTCCGACGGTTCAAGAGTAATCTCGTATTCGACGACCTCGCCGATGGACTCGACGTTGTCGCCGCGGCGCGCGTCGGCCTGGAAGCGCGTGCGCGTCCAGACCTTGCCGTCGAACCGCGTCAGGACCGGTCCGCGCCAGTAGCGCTGCGCGCGTTCGGGCACGGGTCCGTCGAAGCTGACGCGGAACGCCGCGCTGTCGTCGACCAGCAGCTCTTGCAGCGAGGTCGGATCCATCTCGTCGCCCAAGCCCGAGCGCACGCTCTTGTCGTCGGTCGGCGCACCCCACAGGGGCGATCCGAGGCGAGGCAGGAAGACGAACACGCACAGACATAGTGGAACCGCGGCAAACAATGCGAACGCGCCGGCGCGCAAGCCGGCACCGACTTGCTTCTTCCAGTTCGGTCTGGCCACGACTTCAGGGCGCGGCTCGAGTTCGTACAGGGTTGCGAGCAACAGGCTTAGCGCCGCGCACAGCATCAGCGTGGCGACGAGGCTGCTGTTGAACAGCAGCGCGCTCATCAACACGAAGCTGGCAAAAGCGATCGCCGCACGGGCGTCGCGCCGGGTTTCGGTTTCGACGAGCTTGAGTGCAAGCATGGCGCAGGCCAGCGCCGTGCCGGGCTCTCGTCCAAATACATTTCCGTAGTCGGCGATGACCAGAACCGGGACAAGCAACACGAGCGGGAGCTTGATGAATGCAGGAATCTTCGCGCCGCCGCGCAGGCGCTGCACGACGCGCCAGGCCAGCAGTACCAAGATCAGAAGCGCGAACGTGCGCGACATGCGCGGAAGATGCGGCAGAACGGCCGCGAACACGCTGGCCGCGGTCAGCGCGAATTGCGTTGCGGTCAGAGCCGGCGCGCTCTTGTTCATGTTGCCGCGCCCGGCAGCAGCGCGAGGGCACGCAAGCAGGCGTGCCGATGATCCGGCCCGATGCCCGGACCTACGGATTCATCCGGCAGGCGCAGGACGTAGCGCAGCTGCGCGGCTTCGGCCGCAAGCACCCAGGCGGCGAGGCGCGCGATGCGCGCCTCATAGACCAGCGCAGCCGTGGCAGCCCACTCGAGCGCCACGTCCTGGCCGCGGCGCTGTTCGAATTCCTTGACCAGCAACGTGTCGTGACGCGCGCTGGCCTTCCATGCGATCGAGCGGCGCGGATCGCTCGGATGATAGTCGCGCAGCATGGCGAATTCGTCGCCGGAGCGTTTCGTTGCGATCTCGGCCGCGGCATCGTCAGCGTGCGGCAACGGCGGCGCGCCGATTTCGATTCCCGGATAAACCAGCGCGGCGAAATCGGGATTGAGCCAGCTCCATACCTGGAACAGTCCGAACGGATACTCGCTGTAGAGGCGAATGCGTCCGACCCGGCACCAGCCGCGCAAACCGGCCGGCACGCCGAGGCGCACGCGACTGTCGCCGCCGCCGATGTCGAACACCGATTCCGCGCCGGCGACGCGCAGGCGCAGCGACCGGCGCGTCCGGCCGTCAGCGTGGAAAGACAGATTGACATGCAAGGTCTCGCCGGCATGGCATGGCTCGCCCTGCAGCGACGCAAGCTGCACGCCGTTGATGCAGCGAAAGGCTTGGAACACGCTCTGATAGCAGGCTGCGCCGAGCAGGCAGGTCAGCAGCAGCGCAGGATTGTTGTTGTAGTTGAGCGCCCCCATCAGCATGACGAACAGCACGGCCGAGAACATCAGGCCGAAGCGCGTCGGCAGGACGTAGATGCGGCGCCGATGCAGCCGGATCGGCAGCGCTTCGGGCTGCTTGAGCCGAGTCAGCGCCGGCAGCCTGCGTTCCGCGACCGCGAGTACCCGCGACCGCAACGGAGCAACCGAGCCGGAGAGCGTCACCGTCCGCCCTTCAGCGAACCGGCGTCGAGTCCACCAGCTTCTGCGCCAGCTGGTCGCGCGCGCGATGGTTCGCGCCGCCCGGAATGATGCGATGCGCCGCGGCGGCGACGAACACGCTCTGCACGTCTTCGGGCAGGCAGTAGCCGCGGCCATCGAGCAACGCGCAGGCGCGCGCCGCGTTCAGCAGCGCCAGTCCCGCGCGTGGCGACAGGCCAACACGAATCTCCGGATCGACACGGCTCGCCGCGAGCAGCGCCTGCACGTAGTCGATCAGCGCGGGACTGGCGAGCACTCCGGCGACGGCGCTACGGATTTGCTGGATCTGGATGATGCTCAGGCACGGTTTCAGGTGTGCGATGACCTCGCGCCGGTCGGTCGCAGTCAGCAGCGCACGTTCGGCATCACGATCAGGGTAATCCAGGCTGATGCGCAGCATGAAGCGGTCGAGCTGCGAGTCGGGCAGGGGGTAAGTGCCGGCAAGATCGAGTGGATTCTGCGTGGCGACGACGAAGAACGGCGCCGGCAACAGCCGGCTTTCGCCATCGATCGTCACCTGCTGCTCGGCCATGGCCTCGAGGAGCGCGCTCTGCGTTTT
The DNA here is from genome assembly GCA_035655975.1 of Rudaea sp. Taxonomy (GTDB): domain Bacteria; phylum Pseudomonadota; class Gammaproteobacteria; order Xanthomonadales; family Rhodanobacteraceae; genus Rudaea. The sequence continues at coordinate 4,470 of DASRTK010000303.1, read as the reverse complement.
CGGCGTCGCGCGGTTGATTTCGTCGGCCAGCACGAGTTGCGCGAACAACGGGCCTGGATGGAACTTGAATTCGCCGCGCTCGCGCTCGTAGACGCTGACCCCGATAATGTCGGACGGCAAAAGGTCGCTGGTGAACTGGATGCGCTGGAAGCTCAGGTCCAGCGTCGCCGCCAGCGCGTGCGCCAACGTGGTCTTGCCGACGCCCGGCAGGTCCTCGATCAGCAGGTGGCCGCCGGCGAGGAAGCAGGCGAACGCGAGGCGGACACGGGGGCTCTTGCCGAGGACCACGGCGTTGACCTGCTGTTGCGCGCGGAGCAACGCTGCGGCCAGTGACGGGTCGAGCGCTGCTGGCGTTTCGCTGACCGGCGAGAGACGAACGTTCATGAGATCGGACTCTGCATGGATCGAAGTATAACTAGTGTCCTGTCCCGCGTAACGCGAAGAAATTCCGGATGAATTTCGCTGCGAGACAAGGCGCGAGAAGGAGCCATAGGGGTTCTATCGAGACGGCGAGGCCTCTCCAGGCCACCCATGGTCTGCGAGGCACTTGGGCTCCCGCCCGGCGCAATGCAGTATCGCGGCGAAAGGCAGCGGAATTGTTCGATGATACTTGCGGGACAGGACACTAGAGTGGGGGCTGTGACGCGTTCGGCAAGCGCCGCGTCGGCTTCGCGCTGGCAGATGGCGTTCTGGCTCGCGTGGACGTTCAGCCAGATCGTCAGGATCGCACTGGCCGCGAATATCGCGCCGTTCGGCGATGAAGCCTGGTACTGGCAGGAAAGTCGGGCGCTCGACTGGTCGTACAGCGATCTGCCGCTGGCGACGGCCTGGTTGATCCGGCTCGGCGAAACCGCGTTCGGGCATGGTGTGCTCTCGATGCGCGCGCCGTTCCTTCTGCTCGGCGCGATCTTGCCACTCGTGCTGATCCGTACCGGCAACCGCGTGTTCGGTTCACCCGTCGGATGGCAGGCGGCGCTGCTGGCGCTGGCTCTGCCGCTGCTCGGCACGCTCGGCGTGTTCGCGCTGCCTGATGTTCCGCTGACACTATGCTGGGTCGTTGCGATCGACGCGCTCGAGGCCGCGCTGCGCACGCGCGACCGGCGCAACTGGATGTTCCTTGGATTCGCGCTGGCCGGCGCTTGGCTCAGCCACTATCGCGCGGGCATGCTGGTCCTGACCGGCCTGTTGTTCCTGCTGCTCGTGCCGCGCGGACGGCTGCTATGGCGCGATCCCGGTCTCTGGATCGCAATAGGTATTTCGCTGCTCGGCCTGATCCCGCTGCTGATGTTCAATGCCGAGCACGGCTGGGTGGCGCTCGGATTCCAGCTCGTCGAGCGCAATCCGTGGAGTTTCCACGCCGATGCGCTCGTGCAGCCGTTCGAGCAGGCTATCGTCTGCACACCGCTGTTCTACCTGCTGCTGCTGTGGGCGGCGGCGCGCGCTGCGCGCCGTGCGAGTACCGGCGCGCCGTGGGATCTGCTGGCGGTCTGCGCGCTCGTGCCGATCGTCGGCTATTTCGTTCTCGGCTGCTTTGCCGACGACACGCGCTTGCGCCTGCATTGGCCGCTGCCCGGATACCTGCCACTGTTGCTGGTCGTGCCGGTCCTGCTCGGCGAACGTAGTCGCGCGCACGATGGCATGCTGCGACGCGCGTCGTTCGCATCGACATTCGCCCTGCTGTTGTTCGGCTGCTGCCTCTCTTACGGATACCTGGCTCTGGCCGCAACGCCCGGCGGAGCGAGAGTCCTGACTCGGTTCAAGGCATTTCCGGAGCACTGGGTCGGTTGGAACGAGGTTGCCGAAGAGACGCGCGCACGGCTGGCGCGACCGGAATTCACACAGGCTGTGCTGGTCGCCGACAACTTCATGCTCGCCGCGGAGCTCGACTTCGCCCTCGGCGGCGAGCGTACGGTGTACACGCTGAACCATCCGATCAACGTCAAGCACGGCCGCGCGCCGCAGCTCGCGCTGTGGCAGCGCGACGAGTCGGCGTTGCGTGCGCTCGGCCCGCGCCGGTTGTTGCTGGTGGTCGAGCCGACCGCCCGGCGCGAGCGTGAGCGCGCGGCGTGGCTGTCGTCGTTGTGCGCGCGCGTCGAAAACCTCGCGCTTGAAGGCAGGCTCGACCTTTACGGCGGGCGCAAGCGCTATTTGTTTTTCGCTGCGTCCGGAGCGGCTGTCACCGATGCGGCGAGACAATCGGAAGACTGCCCCGCGGCGATGTAGGGTGGGCCTTGGCCCACCGGCTTTTGGCGTTGAAGAGCAAAACGGTGGGCCAAGGCCCACCCTACACGACGTCGACGCCGGCTTCGCGCAGCAGCCGGGCCAGCGCAATCAATGGCAGGCCGATCAGCGCGGTCGGGTCCTGCGATTCAATCCGCTCGAACAGGGCGATGCCCAAGGCTTCTGCCTTGAAGCTCCCGGCACAGTCGACTGGATGCTCGCGTTCGAGATAGCGGGCGATTTCGTCGCGTTCGATCTCGCGAAAGAACACGCGTGTCGTGTCGAGCACAGCGAATTCGCGAGGTTCCGCCCGACGCGAATCGATCACGCACAGTGCCGTGTAGAAAATCATCTCGCGCCCGCTAGCCGCGGCCAACTGCGTGTGCGCCCGCTCGATGTCGCCGGGTTTGTTCAGGATCATGCCGTCAAGCTCGGCGGCCTGATCCGAACCGATCACGATGGCATCCGGGCATCGCGCCGCGACTGCGCGTGCTTTTGCTTGGGCGAGGCGAACCGCGAGCGCGGACGCAGCCTCGCCGGGCAACGCCGTTTCGTCGGTGGCCGGAGCCAGGACGCGGAAGCGCGGCGTGAGTCGCGAGAGCAAGTCGCGCCGGTAGCGTGAAGTCGACCCCAGCACCAGGTCGACCTTGTCCAGACTGATCGTGTCGCGAGCCGCCTGGCCCGGAGCACCGCCGACGCGATCGAAGCCGACAGGATCGTTCACGTCGTGGTCGTTTTTCCGCGCGGCACGACCGTGCGCGCGCTCGACTGTGCGGCGGCGAGTTCCGCGGCGATCGCATCGAGGCGTTTGAGTTGCGCCTGCATCAATCGGTGCGACTGCTCGATTGCCGCGCACGCAGCGTCAAGTTCAGCGGGCGTGGCCTCGGCTGCTTGCTGCTTGATCCACAGGCGATGGGCGAGGAGATCGCGCAGTGCCGCTTGAACTTTGTCGTCAGCGGTCAGGGCGACATTCGCATCGGCGCTCATTTCCTCGGGCAACACCGCGAGCATCGACTTGAGCTGCTGCATGCGAGATCTGCAGGCGAGCAACTGCGCCTCGAGCTCGTCGGCGCCATCGAGCAGACGCCGCATGGCCAGTTCGCGCGCTCGCCACTGGCGCTGCCGCAGGAACAGAACAAGCAATGGCAGCGCTGCCGCTGCCGCTATAAGAAGGATATAACCCACGTCGTGCTCTTGCCCCCTGTCAGGGGTCCAGTCTGCCGCATGTGGCGCGATTGGTAAATCAGGGCTGAGGGCGGGGGACTGAGGGCCGAAAAGAACGACTTGAACGGCCGTGGCTTCGCTCGTTCAGCTCTCGTCCCTAGCCCCTCGCCCCTGATTTTGATTGACTTTGTGCAGTGCGGCACCTACCATCGCGCGCGCCATGTCCCAGGCCCTGCCAGAAATTGTCGATGCTTGGCGCATGGTGCAGTCGCGCCGGCACTTCCAGGGCAAATTGCCCCTCGCAACGCTGAAACGCCTCGCCACGGACCTCGCGGCCGCGCATGGCGATGTGGTGTTCGATCTGGAATTCGGCAAGGACGACCTCGGAATAGCGTTCCTGCAGGTGCGCGCGAGCGCGGCATTGCCGTTGACTTGCCAGCGCACCCTGGAAGTTTTCGACTTGCCGGTGCAGATCGATTCGCGCCTGGGGTTGATCACGCGCGAGGAAGACGAGGCCGGCTTGCCGGCGGGTTACGAACCTCTGTTGACGGCCGATGGCGCGCTGCGCCTGGCCGATGTCGTCGAGGACGAATTGATCCTGGCGGTACCGGTCGTACCGGTAAAACCGGGTACGGAACATGTGCAGCAAAGTTGGGGCGGGGAAGCGGACGAGGCCGAAACACCGGCCAAACCGAACCCATTCACCGCCCTGAAGCAGATGAAGATTTCGCGGTAAGCGTCGTCCGTGCGATCATTGGCGATTCGCCGGGTCGCACCGACAGGCAAAATTGTTATTGGAGAATCAACATGGCAGTCGCAAAAAGTCGCAAATCCCCGTCCCGCCGCGGCATGCGCCGCGCGCATGACGCCCTCACCGCCAAGCAGCTCGGCACCGATCCGACCTCCGGCGAAGTGCACCTGCGTCACAACGTAACCAAGGACGGCTACTACCGTGGGCGCAAGGTCATCGAGAGCAAGTCCGCGGCCAAAGACGAAGACTGAGCAGACGGCCATCCGTCCGTAGCATTCGGCAACGCGCTTACGTCCGATCCGAATCGCCGTGCGTTCGCGTGACCGTTCCGGTTC
>DASRTK010000302.1:0-2431 GCA_035655975.1 Rudaea sp. | reverse complement strand
GTCGCGCGACCGAGCGCCAGGAACGGCTTGACCTCGGGATTCTCCGGCTGGATCGGATAAGCGACCTTGAACATCGCGGCCTGCTTGTCGGCCTTGCCGGCTTCCATCAACGCCTGCGCATCGCGATAGGTGACCTGATCGGGCGGATTGCCGCTTTCCTGGTCGTACGGCTGGTTCGGATCCCAGTTGTCGAGTTGCACGTAGTGCAGCTTGTCGCTCTTCCACGGAATCGGATCGCCGCCCATGACATGCAGCAACGTCAGCGACGTCATCGTCGCCGCGATGCCCAGCGCAATGCCGAGGATCATCAGCGCGGTCAGGACCGGGTTGCGCTTGAGGCTGATCAGGCCTAGTTGCAGGTAATAGTTGAACATGGTCGTCGGAGCCTATGGGCGAGGGACGAGGGACGAGGGACGAGTAAAAAACAGGGTTTCGGCGGCAATTGGAGTCACGCGACAGCCTCCACGTTCGTTCCCTCGCCCCTCGCCCCTAGGCCCTCGCCCCTGAGACGCGGCTCTTCTTCAAAGTCAGTGACCTGGCCGTCGATGATGTGCACATTGCGCTGCGCGCGCGCGGCCAGTTCCGGATCGTGCGTGACCATGATGATCGTCGTGCCCTGGCGGTTGATCTCCTCGAGCAGTTCCATGACGCCGCGCGCCATCAGCGAATCGAGGTTGCCGGTCGGTTCGTCGGCCATCAGCAGTTTCGGCGAACCGGCGAGCGCGCGCGCGATCGCGACGCGCTGCTGCTGGCCGCCGGACAATTCGGCCGGATAGTGCTTCATGCGCGAGGCCAGGCCGACGCGCGTCAGCGCCTCGTCGATGCGGCGCTTGCGCTCGGCGGCCGGGAAGCGCCGATAGCGCAGCGGCACGTCGACGTTGTCGAACAGGTTGAGGTCCGGAATCAGGTTGAAGCTCTGGAAGATGAAACCGATCTTCTCGTTGCGCAGGCGCGAGCGCTGGTCGTCGTTCATGCCGTGCACGTCGACGCCGTCGAGCCAGTATTCGCCGCCGCTGAAGTCCTCGAGCAGGCCGGCAATGTTGAGGAACGTGGTCTTGCCGGAACCCGACGGCCCGGTCACGGCGACGAACTCACCTTCGCGCACGAGGATCGAGAAGTCGCGCAGGGCGTGCGTCTCGACCATGTGGGTCCGGTATACTTTAGAAAGATGCGACATTTTCAGCATGGCGGGTCCTTGGCGTTGCGGTTGCGTTGTTCGTTGGATGCGGATTAAACGTTCAGGGTTGCGTTGTATTTCTTTGGTCAGGAGTGAAGAGTCAGGAAGGCGGACTGTTTTACCTAGTTCCTCACCTCTTCATTTCCTCACGCTCTTGCTCAATTCAAAACCACTCTCGGCGCCGCATTGAACGCGTCCGTGCCCGAAATGACGATACGATCGCCTTCCTTGACGCCGGACACGAGTTCGACTGCATTCAAGCTGGTTGCGCCGACCTGGATCGGCGTGCGCTCGGCGACGCCGTTGCGCACGATGTAGGCGACGCGTCCGGCGCCGGAGTCGACGAACGGGCCGCGCTCGACCATCAGCACGTTCGGATGCTCGTCGATCAGGATGCGCGTGGTCAGGCGCTGGTTCTGGCGCAGTCCGGCCGGCTTGTGCTCGCCGAAGCGCACGCGCGCGACGACCTGGCCTTCGACGACTTCGGGCGAGACCGCCGACAGCGCGCCGACGTATTTTTCGCCGCCGTCGAGGATTTCCGCCGGCATGTCGATCGCCAGGTCGTGCGCGAAGACCTCCGGCACCTGCAGTTCGATTTCGAGCGCGGACAAGTCCACGACCGTGAGCAACGCGACATTCGCCGCAACGTTGGCCTTCTGCTGCACCAGCAGCTGCCCAACCTGGCCGGAAACCGGCGCGCGCACCTTGAGCATTTCGACCTGGCGTTCCAGATCGGCAACCAGCAGCTTCTGCCGGTCGAGCGACAGGCGCTTCGTGCGCAGTTCGAATGCCAGAGTCTCGTCTTGCAGCCTGGAATCAGCCTGCGCATGCTCGACTTCGATGACGGCCTTGGCCAGCGCATCCTTCGCGCGCAGCACGTTGATCTCCGGAATCGCGCCGGCCTTGAAGCCACGCTCGTTGCGGTCGACGTCGCGCGCGGCCGTCTGCTGGTCGATCATGGCCTGGTCGTAGGTCTTTTTCGCGGTCAGCTGCTTCTGGCGATTGTCGATGCCGGTGCGCTCGACTTCGATGCTCAGGCTGTCGAACGTGGACTTTTCCTGGGCGAGCTTGCTGGTCAGTTCCGGGCTGTAGACCTCGGCCAGAACCTGATCCTTCTCGACCTTGTCGCCGGCATGCACGTCGAGGGTCACGGTGCCAGCGGTGTTCGCGTACAGCGTGGGACTCACTGCCGCGACAACCTTGCCTTGTGCCGAGATGTCGCGCGTCAGCGTGCCGCGCTTGACCGCCGCGATG
>DASRTK010000301.1:0-9032 GCA_035655975.1 Rudaea sp. | reverse complement strand
CGCTGTAGAACGCCGAGCGGTATATGTACTGCAGACGCGCGTTCCAGTGATCGTTCTCGAAGTAGGCGCCGGCGTTGTACGTGTTCTTCGATGTCCCGACCAGCGGCCCGCCGCCCCTTTCGTGACCGTCGGCATAGGTGTAGTTGAACGAGATGCCGAAGTTTTCCCAGAGGGGTTGTTCGTAGGCGAACTCGAATCCCGACACCGATCCCCTGCTGTCGACCGGCACGGTCAGCACATACGGTGCGTCGAATCCCTCCGGATAGATCTGGTTGAACGTCTTGAATGTCCCCGTGACATGGCCCAGGCCGATGTAGTTGGTCAGCTCCATGTAGAACAGGCTCGCCGATACCAGCGAACGCGGGGCGAAATACCACTCCCACGACATGTCGACATTGTTCGACGTGACCGGATGCAGGTTTGGGTTACTGCCGCTGCCCGAACCGATGCCGCCTGGCGCAGCCGGAGGACTCAGGCTGATCGGAGCGGCGAGCGCCGAATAGTCGGCGCGCGTCATTGTTCTCGACGCGGCCAGACGCAGCAGCATGTCGTCGCTCAGGTTGAACCGGATGTTGCCGCTCGGCAGGAAGTCGTCATACGTGTTCTTGAATTCCGTCGGCAGGTACGGTCCGAACGCAGAGGTCGTGATCGCTCCCGGAGTCGCCGCGTTGACGGCGACGTTCGCGATGATGTCCTCTTTGGTCTGCACGTAGCGCACGCCGAGATTGCCGCCCCAGCCGTCACCGTCGAAATCAGCCTGCAGATACAGCGCGCTGTCCTTTTCCTCGAGCGAGTAGTTCGAGTTCCAGTCCGACCGCGAGACCGGATCACGGTTCGTGAACTTGTCGTTGAACGCCGCGAGCTGACCCGGCGAGTAAAACCACACTGCCGTCGGGAAGCCGCTGCCGATTTCGTTGCCGAAATCCGATGGGTACAACTGGAAGCCCGACGGAGCATTGGCCGCGTCGAACGCGCCCGGCCCCGGGCCCTGCCCGATTACGCCTTCGGATTTGCGCGTGTGGTCGGCATAGCGTCCGCCGAACTTCAGGTCGGTCAGCGCGCCGTTGTTGAGCATGTAGACCGCGTCGAGTGACCCATACTTTTCCTGGTCCTTCACGTCGATATTCTGGTCGCCGAAGATCCAGCTCAGCGTTCCAGGGACGCTGGGGCTCTCGTTGCCGAGATTCCAGTTCGACGCGGTGCTGGTGCCATTCAGCTGATAGAAGGCGCCGCTGCCGATGCCCGAGTTGTATTCGCCGACATTCTGCGTCGGCGTCTTGCCGTCGCCCTTGGTGTCGCCGATCTGGCCCTTGAACGTCAGCGCGTCGGAAGCGTGCCACGTCGCATCGAGGTTGATGAACTGCGTCTGCGAGCTTTCGTCACGCGAGATCTGATCGTAGATGCCGTACTGGGTGGCAGGGTCGGCGGTGAAATTTGCCTTGACCAGCGTGCCGTTACGCACCACGTAGCCCGGATCGGGCGCCTGGCCATTGCCGCCATTGATGAAGTGCGAGCCCCACAACAGGTAGTTGCGGTTGTAGTTGTTCGCATCGAGCTTCGAGTCGAAGAAGCTCAAGTCGAAACTCAGGGCGCTGGACGGCGCCCACTGCGCGTCAACCATGCCACCGGTGCGCTCGCGCTTCTGCGTGAACAGAGCCGAGCCGAGCAACGCCGGATAGTAGACATTCGCAAGATCAGGATGCGCCAGGGCAATCGGGCTGTCGGCCGCGATCTGGTTGTAGCCGAGTTCTTCCTGGCCATCGCGGCGCAGGTGACGCGTCTCCGAGAACAGCTGCAGCAGAACGCCGAACGTCTTGTCGTCGTTCTGCCAGTTGACCAGGCCGCTGAACTGCGGGTCGGTCTTGTCCGGCAATTCCGCGTAGACACCGCCGAGCGTGACGTCGCCGGTGAACTGTTGCTTGAAGTCGAGCGGCTTGCGCGACTGGATGTCGACGTAGCCGGCCACGCCGCCCTCGACGTCGGCTGCTTCGGACGTCTTGTGCACGACGACCGCGCCGACGAGTTCGGACGGAAGCAAGGTGTAGCTCACGCTGCGGCCGACCAGTCCGACCTGGTTCAGCGCGAACCAGTCGCCGGAGGAAACCGAATGACCATTGATCAGGGTCTGCGTGTAGCTCGGATTGGTGCCGCGCATGCTGACGCGATCGTTCTCGTCGAAGCCGCCTTCATTCGCGCCGGCCGAGCTGATCGTGACGCCGACGACGCGGCTCAACGAATCGGCGACGTTCTTGTCCGGCATCTTGCCGATGTCCTCGGCAGTGATGACTTCGATGTGCGAGTCGGCAGCGCGCTTCTCGTCAAGCGATTTCTTCAGGCTTGCGCGGATGCCGGTGACGACGATGGTGTCCATCTCGGTCGCATTCTGACTGCTCGTGGCGCCGGCGCCGGTGTTCTGGGCGTCAGGTCCATCGGGGGTCGTCACGACCGGTGCGGTTTGCGCGAGCGCGCCGCTGGCGAAGCACAGGCTTGCCAGGATGCTCGCTGACAGGATGTTTCTGCGGTAATTCATAGGTACCCCTCCAGGCAGTTGTGGATCCGGATGCAGGTCTGCGGGGCAGCTCCGCTCAGGATCTCGTTTACATCAGGATTTAACGCAAATTACCTTTTGTTCCTTCCTACACATTGCTGCAAACACTTCGCTCACCACACTTCGCGCGTACTCAATCCCGAGGACGTCGCTCCAAATACCAGCTCGCCGCTCCGAGCACGCCAAGTTGCGCCTGTTCGATCAGGCGCACCGGCACGCGTTCGAGCACGGGGCGCATCGCGCCCTTGGCGAGGAAACGCTCGACGAACGTGCTGCCGAGCAGATAGGTCTTCATTTGCGGCAGGATCCCACCGGCCAGATAGGCGCCGCCCTGGGCGCCATAGAGCAGCACGAGGTCGCCGAGCACGCCACCGAGCAGCCCGCAGAATGTGTCGAGCGTGTGCCGTGCCGCAGGGTTGCCGGCATCGAGAGCCGCGCGCGTTATCGCCGCGGGCGATTCGAACGACGTCTGCGTGCCATCGAGTTCGCACAGGGCCGAATGCAGGTTGACGAGTCCGGGGCCGGACAGCAGTTGTTCGATCGAAACATGACTGGACCGACGGCGCAGGATGCGCAACACGTCCACCTCGATGTCGCTGCCCGGTGCAAACGCCGCCTGTCCGGCTTCCGTCGCCAGGACGAAGTGGGTGTCACCCGAGGGAATACGTACCGCAGCGCCGAGTCCCGTGCCGGGGCCGACGATGAGGATCGGCGCACCGGGCTGTTCGCGGCCACGCGAAAGGACGGTCGTGTCGCGCGCATCCAGGTGTGGCGTCGCGTACGCAACCGCTTCGAAGTCGTTGACGAACTCGACCGCCTTGAGATTCAGCTCGGCCCGGATCTGGTCGAGCGACACGGTCCAGGCCAGATTCGTATTGATGATCGTGCCGTCGAGACAGACGCCGGCGCAGGCGATAGCTGCTTCATCGACGTTGTCGCAGCCGAGCGTGTCGAGGAAGTGACGCAGGATCGCCGCGAGGTTCGGATAGTCCGCGCAAACGTAGCGCGCGAACTTCTCGACGGTCGGACCCGATCCGGCCGTTGCGCGGATCAGTCCGATGCGCGCGTGTGTCCCACCGACATCCGCGGCGATGAAACTTGCCGCTGGCCCGTGCGCAGCCCGTGTCGAGAATTGTCTTGCGCCTGCCTCCACCCTCGCCTCCCCGCTTGCGGCAAATCCGGTCCGGCGCCATCGCCGGCCGATTTGCGGCGCGAGTGTGATCCCAGAATGACAACGTTGTCAACAGATTGCTTTAAAGCGTGTGAAACGCAACGTGCTGGATGGAAAATGTAAACGTTTACATGGTGGTATACTTTGTATATGTCTATGTATTTCCGTATGTTATAGATGATTTGCGAAGTAATCGCTGTGTTGCTTTGCAGCAAACGGATCGATTGTCCTGCGCGCCAGGAACATCCCGAAACGGTGCGTGCAAAAGGCCGTGCGGACAGGCAGACTATGACAACGTTGCTGATTTTTGTCCGATAGGACATGAACGGCCCGGGAGGCACTGTCGCAATGCCATGCGCTCGCGGCGACAGATGTATATTTATATATAACAGCGCAATTGCAAACTTGCGGGGAGACGCATGTAATGTCAGCTCAGCCGAACACCATCGCTGCCGCAGGCGGCGCAATAGGCCCGATCGCGATCATCGGCGCCCTGTTCTTCATCATGGGCTGGTTCACCTGGATCAACGGTCCACTGATCACGTTCGTGCAACTCGCGTTCGACTTGAACGTCGTCAACGCGTTCCTCGTGACGTTCGTCTTCTACCTGTCGTATTTCGTCTGGGCGTTGCCCGCGTCGGTGATCCTCGGTCGCACCGGCATGAAGAAAGGCATGGCGCTGGCACTATGGGTGATGGCGGCCGGAGCGGTCGCATTCGGGCAGTTCTGCACGCAACGCTGGTATCCGGGCGCGCTCGGCGGCCTGTTCGTGATCGGCGCGGGTCTGGCGATCCTGCAGACAGCGGCAAATCCCTACGTCAGCATCCTCGGCCCGATCGAAAGCGCCGCGCAGCGCATCGCTGTCATGGGCATCTGCAACAAGATCGCTGGAATCGCCGCACCGATCCTGCTCGGCACGCTGGTGTTGCACGGCATGGGCGACATCTCCGGCAGACTCGCGACGGCGGACGCGGCCAGCCGCGTGCAGATCCTCGATGAGTTCGCCGCGGGCATTCACCTGCCATATCTGTTGATGGCCGGCGTCCTTGCCCTGCTCGGCGCCGGCATCCTGTTCTCGCCGCTGCCGGACGTTCGCGCCGAGCGCGGCGTCAAGGCAACGTCGGCGGAGGGCGCACAGGACAAAGGGTTGTTCGACTTTCCGCACGTCTGGCTCGGCGCGCTGGCGATCTTCGTCTACGTCGGCGCGGAAGTCATGGCCGGCGACGCAATCGGAACCTACGGCCGCGGCTTCAATATCCCGCTGGACGAAACCAAGTTCTTCACGTCGTTCACGCTTGCCGCAATGCTGGCCGGCTACGTCGTCGGCTTCGTGACGATTCCGCGCTACGTCTCGCAGCAGCGCTACCTGGCGATCTCGGCCGTCCTCGGCATTGCGCTGACGCTCGGCGCCTTCGTCACCAAGGGCTACGCCTCGGTCGGCTGCGTCGCGGCGCTCGGATTTGCAAATGCGATGATGTGGCCGGCGATATTCCCGTTGGCGATCCACGGCCTGGGCCGGCTGATCGAACGCGGGTCCGCGCTGCTGATCATGGGCATCGCCGGCGGCGCGATCATTCCGCAGGCGTTTGCCGTGCTGCGCCAGGCGCACGACTTCCAGGCGGTGTTCGCGCTGCTGATGATTCCGTGTTACGCCTACATCGTCTACTACGCGCTGCGCGGCCACCGAGCGGGACTGGACGTACCATCGGGCAACTCGCGGATGCACTGAAAACGTGACACCGCCCGCGCGGCTACGCCGCGCAGCGGTGATCGGCTACCATCGGTATCAACCACAGGGACGGCGACTACGCGCCGCCCGCGAAGCAGCGAGACGGCATGGCGCAACGACCCACGATCAAAGATGTCGCCAAGCGCGCCAAGGTGTCGCTGAAGACCGTTTCGCGTGTCATCAACAACGAACCCGCCGTGCAGGCGCGCACGCGCGAGAAAGTGCAACGGGCGGTTGCGGAGCTGGACTATCGTCCTGATCTGTCCGCACGCAGCCTGCGCAGCGCACAGTCGTACGCGATCGGGCTCGTTTACGACAATCCCAACCCCTACTACATCATCAGCGTCCAGGATGGCGCGCTGTCGGTGTGCCGCGAAAACGGATTCGGCCTGCAGATCCACCCCTGCGATTCGCGTTCGCCGGCACTGGCCGACGAACTCGTCGATCTGGTCCGCCGTTCCCGCCTGGCCGGTCTGGTGCTCGCGCCGCCAATGTCCGAACGCATGGAGCTGATCCGGCATCTGGCCGCCAACGATGTCAAGTTCGTGCGCATCATCTCTGCCGCCGAAGATCCGCAGGATGGCTATCCGTGCGTCTACGTCGACGATCGCGACGCCGCCTACGACATCACCGAACACCTGATCCAGCTCGGCCACCAGCGCATTGGTTTCCTGTGGGGCGGCAAGTCGCACCGCTCGAGTCCCGAGCGTTTCAAGGGTTACGAAAGCGCGTTGAAGGACTACGGCATTGCGCTGAACAACCGCATGATCGTGCACGGCGACTATTCGTTCGACGACGGCTTCCGCGGCGCGCGCAAGTTGTTCGCGCTGAAAGACCGGCCGACCGCGATCTTCGGCTCGAACGACGAAATCGCCGCGGGTGTCCTCGCTGCGGCGAAGTCGAGCGGCATGGAAGTACCCTACGACCTGTCGATCGCCGGTTTCGAGGACAGCCCGTTTTCCAAGCAGTCCTGGCCGGCGCTGACCACAGCCAAGCAGGCTACCGAGGGAATCGCCCGGCACGCGACGTTGCGACTGCTCGCCGAGCTCAAGCGTGACAATACAAGTGACGCTGCACGCATAGTCGTCAACGAAGGTTTCAGCCCGGAACTCGTGATCCGCGGATCGACTGGTCCGGTGCGCTCGCGCGCCTGAGGAACTATAGGAACTTCTAAATTTGCCGTCATTCCCGCGAAAGCGGGAATCCATCTTGATCTTGATACCAAGAAAGCAAATGGATTCCCGCTTTCGCGGGAATGACGTCGAAACATAGATTCAGGCCTGCCCTACTCCGACAGGTCTCATTTGGCGTGCAGTGCGGCCGCCGTGCGCGCCAAGCCTTCCACAGCGTTCCAGTCGCCCGCGCGCAGCAACTTGGCCGCCGACATCCACGATCCTCCGACACACACGACATTCGGCAGCGCGAGCCATTCGGACGCCGTTGCGGCAGTGATGCCGCCGGTCGGACAGAAACGTATCCCGGGCAGCGGCGAGGCAAGCGCGCGCAGGTAGTCCGGTCCGCCGGCCTGCGTCGCGGGAAAGAATTTCTGCAAACGATAGCCGCGTTCGAGCAGACACATGGCCTCGGTCGCGGTTGCGGCACCCGGCAGCCACGGCAACGACGAGTCGTCGGCCGCATCGAGCAAAGCGGGCGTGGAGCCCGGCGAGACGCCAAAGCGCGCGCCAGCGTTCGCGGAGGCCGCGATGTCGGGCGGCGCCAGCAACGTTCCGGCGCCTACGACCGCACCTTCGACTTCGGCAGCAATCGCGCGAATCGCATCGAGCGCAACCGGCGTACGCAATGTCACTTCGATCGCCTTGATGCCACCGCTCACCAAAGCGCGCGCCAGCGGCACGGCGTCGGCGAGCGCGTCGATCACGACGACGGCGACGACCGGGGCCAATTGCAAGGTCGCTTCGACCTGTGCCTGCTTGATTTCGATTGCACTCATGCGGCGTCTCCGAGCACGCTCGCGCCGGTGTCCGCAGCGCCGACGGCCTGGCGGAACAGCGTGAACAGTTCTCGGCCGAGCCCGTGCCCGTTCGCAGTCAGATCCGGCACGCTCGCCCTGCGAGCATCCAGAGTGGATTTGTCCACTTTGAGTTCCAGCGTACCGGCCTGCGCGTCGACACGGACGATATCGCCGTCGCGGATCTTGGCAAGAATACCGCCCACGCTGGCTTCGGGCGACACGTGGATCGCCGCCGGTATCTTTCCGGACGCGCCGGACATGCGCCCGTCAGTCACGAGCGCAACGCGAAAGCCGCGGCTCTGCAGGACTCCAAGCGCCGGCGTGAGTTTGTGCAGTTCGGGCATGCCGTTCGCGCGCGGTCCCTGGAAACGCACCACAGCGACGAAATCGCGATCGAGTTCGCCGCGTTCGAACGCCGCCTTCACGCCGTTCTGGTCGTCGAACACAACCGCCGGCGCCTCGACGACGAGGCGATCGGCGGGTACGGACGATATCTTGATCGCGGCCGTGCCGATATTGCCGCTGAGCACGCGCAGTCCGCCATCGCTGCGAAACGGATCGGTTGCCGGCCGCAGCACCTTCGCATCGGCGCTTTGCGCGGGCGCCGGCACGCGTTCGACGGCACCGCTCGCGGCGAGCCGCGCGGATACGCGATAGGCATCCAGCCCCTTGCCTGCCACCGTTTGTACGTCGCCATGCAGAAGACCCGCGTCGAGCAGTTGTCCGATCAGGAATCCCATGCCGCCGGCCGCATCGAAGTGGTTCACGTCGGCGACGCCGTTCGGATAGATACGCGTGAGCAGCGGCACGACGCTGGACAGGTCGTGGAAATCCTCGAGCCGCAATTCGACCCCTGCGGCACGCGCCATCGCAATCAGGTGCAGCAGATGATTCGTCGAGCCGCCGGTCGCATTCAGGCCGACCACACCGTTGACGATCGCGCGTTCGTCGATGACATGGCCGATCGGGATGTACTCGTCGCCCAGCGCGGTAATTGCAGCGGCGCGTCGCGCCGATTCGGCCGTGATCGCATCGCGCAGCGGCGTGTTCGGATTGACGAATGTCGTTCCGGGCAGATGCAGTCCCATGATCTCCATGAGCATCTGGTTCGAGTTCGCGGTGCCGTAAAACGTGCAGGTGCCAGGACCGTGATAGGACTTCGCCTCGACCTCGAGCAGTTCCTCGCGCGTCGCCTTGCCTTCGGCGTACAACTGCCTGACTTTCGCTTTCTCTTCATTGCCGATGCCGCTGGTCATCGGTCCGGCCGGAACGAAAACTGCCGGCAGATGACCGAACGTCAGCGCGGCGATCAGCAGGCCCGGCACGATCTTGTCACAGACGCCGAGGAACAGCGTGGCATCGAACATGTCGTGCGACAATGCGACCGCCGCCGACAGCGCAATCACGTCACGCGAAAACAGCGACAGTTCCATGCCCGCCCTGCCCTGCGTGACGCCATCGCACATCGCCGGCACCCCGCCCGCAACCTGTGCCGTCGCGCCAACCGCGCGCGCGGCTTCGCGGATAAGTTCCGGATAGCGCTCGAACGGCTGATGCGCCGAGAGCATGTCGTTGTAGGCCGTGACGATCGCAAGGTTGGGCGCCTGGGCGG
>DASRTK010000300.1:0-8303 GCA_035655975.1 Rudaea sp. | reverse complement strand
ATAGGTCGGCACGGCATCGCGCGCCAGCCGATCGCGCTCAAACGGATCGAGTCCGCGCAGCGCGCGCTGATCTCCGGTCACCAGGATGCGGCCATCGTCGCGCAAGACGATGAACCGGGCCTTGGCCGAACACAGCCGCGCCTCGAGCCAGTCGGCATCGTCACGCTGTTCGGCCGAGCGCTCGAGCTCCAGGTTGGCGAAGGTATTGTTGCGGCTGCGCAGGTGGGAGCTCATTGCTGAGCCATTATAGGAGGGGCGAGGGGCGAGTATCGAGGGGCGAGGGAAAAGCGAAAAGCTCTTCTTGGCTCTCGCTCCTCCCTCGCCCCTCGCCCCTCGTCCCTGCTACACCGAGAACGACGACCCGCACCCGCAAGTCGTCTTCGCATTCGGGTTGCGGATCACGAACTGCGCGCCGTGCAGGTTTTCGGCGTAGTCGATCTCGGCGCCCATGAGGTATTGCAGGCTCAGCGGATCGACCACCAGGGTCACGCCGTCCTTGACCAGCGCCAGGTCGTCCTCGGCGCGCTGCTCGTCGAACGTGAAGCCGTACTGGAATCCCGAGCAGCCGCCGCCGGATATATACACGCGCAGCTTGAGATTCGGATTGTTTTCCTCGGCGATCAGCTCGCGCACCTTATGCGCGGCGGCGTCGCTGAACAGCAACGGTTCGTCGAGCGCAGTCTGGTAATTAGGAGTCTGAGTCATGCTGGTCTCGTCGGCTCGCGAACCCACGCCGCGAGCTGAAGGAAGATCGTGCCGGATCGGTCGAATTCAAGGCCGACTTCAGGGCTTTATCGCTTCCGCGCCTTCCGCGCCGGGGCCGGAAAGCTGCCGCGGCGGCTCGGCCCGATGCACCATCTTGCCGTTGATCTGGGCGCCGGCAGACATCTCGAGCACCTTGTAGAAGACATTGCCTTCGACGCGCGCGTTGCTGGCCAGTTCCAGGCGTTCGTCGGCCGTGACGTCGCCGTTGACGCTGCCGTTGATGATGATATGCGGCGCCTGGATTTCGCCGACCACGTGGGCGTGGCTCGAAAGCGTCAGCACGGCGGCCGCATCGTCGGCGCGAATGCTGCCCTCGATCTTGCCGTCGACATGCAGGCGGCCGCTGAACTGCACGTCGCCACGGATCTGCGTGCCGCTGGCAATCAGCGACGTCGTCTCGGTGTCGGCACGCGCTTCTTTCTTGCTACTGTTGAACATCGGTGATCTCCGGTGCGGCCAGCGCCTCGGCCCAGGGAAAATCCTGTTCCGCGCGGCCCATCTCGCCGCCGGCATCGGCTTCCACGCGGATGCGGTTTGGCTTGAAGCCGTGGGGCAGCATCAATGTACTCTTGAGCTGCTGGAAATACTTGAATGAAAACGCCAGGCCCTCGCCATCCTGATGGGAAGCCAGGTCGGACCAGGCGAGCGTCGCGAGCTTGCCGTCGCGCACGCCGGTCACGCTCGCCCGGGCGCGGCCGCTGGCGAGCTGGCCGGCCTTGAGGTTCTGGGTGATGGTAATTGTGAAATTATATACCCCGGGTTCGCTCGCGGCCGCCAGGTGCACGCCCTGCACGGCAAGGCCTTCGCGGCGCGCATTGGTTCCGGTCAGCCGGCTGTAGAAGCCCAGGTCCGCGCGCAACGCCCAGATCTGCTCCTGGCGGTCGCGCAACACTTGCTGCAGATCGGCATTGGCTGCGCGCGCCACCTGCTCGGAGCGCTCCAGCACGGCAATGTGCTGCTGCAATTCGGAGGTCCGCCGATGCAGGCCGTCGACTTCGGCGCGCTCGCCGGCCGAAGCGATGCGCTCGCGCACGAACAACGCCGCGAACGCCGCCAGTGCGGCGGTCGCCAGCCAGGCAAGGACGGTCAACAACAACCAGCGCCAGCGTCCCTGCGGATCGTGCGAGCGGACAACGAGCAACGGCGGCGGCGGGACATACACCATGGCGGAAAGTTGCTCGGGACGAAACGTGAAGAACCCCCTCGTCGACTTGGGCACGCTGCGAGACAGGGGAACGCCTTATAGCCTCGCCGCCGAGATCGCGTCAAGGCTCGGAGCCGCCGTCTGTCGACTGCTGCGCAGTTATACTTCGATCCGATCGCAAACTTCGACCGACCCAAGATGCTCTGGCTCAAGGCGCTGCACGTAATATTTGTCGTGACCTGGTTCGCCGGCCTGTTCTACCTGCCGCGCCTGTACATCTACCACGTCGAGTCGACGCAACAGGCCGTGCGCGACCAGCTGGTCGTGATGGAACGGCGCCTACTCATGATCACGCACATCGGCGCGGCCGGCGCCGTCACATTCGGCTTCGCCACGCTGCTCTGGTGGCTCATGCACGACATGGGCTACCTGCATCAGCCGTGGCTCGCTGCCAAGCTGGTCCTCGTGGCAGGCCTGATCGCTTATCACGCCTACCTCGTGCGTCTGAAGAACCAGCTCGCAAGCAACCAGTGCGCGCGCTCGTCCCGCTGGCTGCGCATTTTCAATGAGGTGCCTGGGTTGCTGCTGATTGCGATTGTCATTCTGGTGGTCGCAAAGCCTGGCTAGGTGCAGGGGCGAGGGGCGAGGGGCGAGTAAGAGACAAGAAGACAGAGCGTTCGTCTGTCTATTGCCTCGCTCTTTGCTCGCCCCTCGCCCCTCGCCCCTGCTCTTTGTATACTTTTAGCAGCCCTGCCGAGCGCTGACGCGATGCCACCAGGCTGGTATCATCGCGTGCGGAGAGGGGGTTCAGGCTAGCGATGCAACAGCAGGACGATACCCAGCAAGCGGCGGAACTGCGCCTGGCATTCCTGCGTCATCTGCCCAAGCGCCTGGAGATGCTGCGCAAGCGCGGACAGCGTCTGTGCGACCAAGGCTGGGACATCAATGCATTGACCCTGCTGTTCCGCGAGGTGCAGCCGCTGGCCGGCGCGTGCGGGCGCTATGGCTTGCTGGACATCGGCGAGCATCTGTTCTCGATCGAACGATTCCTTGCGCCGTTCGTCGCGCAGGTCGGCGTTCCCGATGCCGGACAAACGCAAACCTTCGCGGCACGGCTGCATGCCCTGGAACCGCTGATCGCCAGCCTCGGCGCCGCATCGGCTGAAGGCGAACGCGCGGCGGCTCCCGCTGCGCTGGCGGCGGCGACCGAGCGCGTGGATTTCCCGCTCTGGGTGACGCCGCCGCCGGACTACTGGCACCGCTTCGTGCGCAACGCGCCGCCGACGGCCGCGCGGCCCGCCCCGGCCGCCGCGGTACCCAAACCCGCCGAGGCCCCGGTTTCGCAACCAGCGTCCGTGCCTGCGGCTCCGCCGCCAGCGCCGCCAGCTCCCGCAGCCGCCATGGTGCGGCCTGCGCCGATAGCGCCGGCGCCGCCATCACAACCGGCGCGGGTGGCTCGGAGCGAACCGGCCGACGACATCGTCGCCGCGCCGCGGACGCGTCCCGGCGAACAGCGCAAGGTTTATCACCTGAGCGACGGCAATCCGTTCGCCGGCGAACTCGACCAGAAACTCGACACGCTCGGCGGCTACGAGCTGACGATTCTCGACAACATCGAGCACCTGCGCGAAATCCTGTCGGCGTTTCCGCCGCATCTGGTGATCGTCGATGCGGCGTACGAAACCTCGCTCGAGTCGATCGGCGCGCTGATCAAGACGGTGCGCGCGCGCACGCGCCATCGCCTGGCACTGCTGAGCTTCTCGACATCGGGCGAATTGCCGGTGCGCCTGCGCGCGATGCGCGCCGGCGCCGATGCCTTCGTCGCCCTGCCCGCGCAGGTCGAGGACGTGGCCACGCGCATCAGCGAGCTGCTGGACGCCGACAGCGCCGATCCGTTTCGCGTGCTGATCGTCGAGGACGACCGCTCCCAGGCGATGTTCGCCGAGTCGATCCTGCGCAAGGCCGGCATGACCACGCGCATGTGCACCGATCCGCTCGCGGCGCTCGACCAGCTCGACGAATTCCAGCCCGAACTGATCCTGATGGACCTGTACATGCCTGCCTGCGACGGCATGGAACTGACCTCGATCATCCGCGAGCGCGAAGCATTCGTGTCGACGCCGATCGTGTTTCTGTCCGGCGAGCAGAACGAGGAGAAACATTTCCAGGCACTCGACTCGGGCGGCGACGATTTCCTGTCCAAGCCGATCCGGCCGAAGCACCTGATCGCCGCCGTGACCAATCGCGTGCGCCGAGCACGCCAACTCGGCCGCCGCGGCACCGGAGCGAGCCCGCGCGATCCGGTGTCCGGCCTGTACCTGCGCGCCCATGTGCTCGACCAGATCAACGCCTTGCTCACGCGCGACGATGCGACGGCGACGCTGGGCGGATTGATGTACATCGAGATCGATTCGGCCGCGAGCACGCGCGAGCGCGTCGGCATGCTTGCGTTCGACGCGTTGCTCGGCCAGGTCGGCGCATTCATCGCTTCGCATGTCGGCGCCAACGATCTGGCGACGCGCTACGGCGATTCGAGCTTCCTGCTCCTGTGCCCGCAAGGCGACGAGAGCGCGCTCGAGCGGCTGGCCGCGAGCCTGCGCGATCGCACCGGGCGTGAGAAATTCGACCAGGATGGACGCAGCTTCAGCCTCGGGATGTCGATCGGCATCTGCAGTTTTGCCGCGCGCCTGGGCGAAGTCGGCGCAATGCTCAATGGGGCGGAACGCGCGATGTCCGACGCACGCCGTCCCGGTGGCAGCCATGTGGGTACTTATCACACCGAACCGACGGCCGCGCCGGCGGGAACGTTCCAGGCCCTGGGCGAACAGATCCGCGCCGCGCTGAAAGCCGACAACTTCCAGCTGCTGTTCCAGCCGATCGTCGCGCTGCAAGGCGAGGAAACCGAACAGTTCCAGGCCCTGCTGCGCCTTGCCGGCAGCGACGGCAGGCTGTACACCGCGGCGGAAATCGTGCCGATTGCACAGCGCGACGGCCTGATCGGCGAGATCGACCGCTGGGTGCTGTCGCGTTGCCTGCTGGTCCTGGCCGAGCGAGCCCGCCAGCAGCGCAGCGTGCGCCTGTTCGTGAGCCAGTCGATCGAGACCGTCACCGACGCGCAACACGCCGTGTGGCTCCGGCAAATGCTCGAGACCCGGCGCCTGGATGGCAGTCAGCTGGCCATCGAGTTTCGCCTGGCCGACGCGCAGGCGCACCTGCACGACCTCGCCGCATTCGCCGAGGAAGTTCGCAAGCTCGAAATTCACATCGCTCTGGCCGGCTTCGAGGCCGGCGCGATGGCATTCCAATTGCTAGAGCAGATGCCTGTCAAATTCATAAAGATCAGCCCGCGCTATGTCGACGAAGGCCTGCGCACTCCGGCTCTGCGCGAGGAGTTGCGCCAGATCATCAGCCATGCCCGCGCGCACGCAACGCAGGTCATTGCGCCGCGCGTGGAAAATGCGCAGAGCGCCGCGCACCTGTGGACGGCCGGTGTCGACTACATGCAGGGCGATTTCGTGCAGAAGGCCGGGCAGGATCTCAGCTTCGACTTCCATGCCGCGTCGATACCTTAGCCGCCGCTTGCGCCACGTCGTCGTCGGCCGATGAGCGCCCCGCTCCCCGCGCCCGACCACGGCAGGGCTCCGCGCTGGCATGCGCTGGCTCCCTGGGCCGTGCGCGGCAGTCTGACGATCGTCGTCGCATTGGGCCTGAGTGCGCCGTTCCTGCTCGAGGCCCCACAGGCCTTCTGGATGTCGCCGTTGCTGATCGCGGCGGCGTTGGGCGGCTGGCTCGGCTGGCGTATCCAGGCCTCCGATCACCGGGTCGAGGCGCCGGGCACGGCTATCGCGCTGGCCACCGGAACTATCGACGACCCGCGCCTGACCGAATTGCGCGGCGAACTGGAAACCTTGCGCAGCATGCAGGCCGAACTGGTCCAGGCCAAGCAGACGGCGGAAGCCGCGATGATGTCCAAGAGCGAGTTTCTGGCCACGATGAGCCATGAAATCCGCACGCCACTGAACGGCATCATCCCGCTGCTCGATATCCTGATGTCCTCGCAGCTCGGGCCGGACCAGAAGGACTACCTGCAGACCGCGTACAAGTCGGCTTGCGAACTGCTGCGCATCGTTGACGACATTCTCGACTACTCGAAAATCGAGGCGAGCAAACTCGTGCTCGAATCGGTCGCGCTGAACCTGCGCGAGACGCTCGATTCGGTCAAGCGCCTGCTCGACAAGAACGCCGAGGCCAAGCACCTGCGCTTCAGCGTCAACATCGACCCGGGCGTTCGCCTGCTGGTGCGCGGCGATCCGGTGCGCCTGCGTCAGGTCCTGACGAACCTGGTCAGCAACGCGATCAAGTTCACGCCGCGCGGCGCGGTCGTCGTCCAGGTCGGAAAACGCAGCGAGACGCGCACGCACAGCGAAATCATGTTCGTCGTCAAGGACAGCGGCATCGGCATCGCGCCAGAAGCCGCGGCCAAACTGTTCCAGCCGTTCTCGCAAGCCGACGCGTCGACCACGCGCACGCACGGCGGCACCGGCCTGGGACTGGTCATCTGCAAACGCCTGGTCGAACTGATGAACGGCAAGATCGGCGTGCGCTCCGAACTCGGCAAGGGATCGGTTTTCTGGTTCAGCGTGCCATTCCTCAAGGCGCCCGGTGACGTCGAGAACGTGCGCCGATCCCTGCGCGGCGCGCGCGCGCTCGTGTTGAGCGGCGATGGACCGTTGCTGAAGCGCTTCAACAGCTATTTCAGCACCTGGGGAGTCGAATCCGTGAGCAGCCCGATTGCTCCGGATGCGCTGACCAAGCTGCGGTCGGCCGCCGCGATGGGCGAGAGCTGGGCCTACGACGTGCTGATCGTGGACATCAATGCGGTCGGCGGAAACCCGTCGGTGCTGTTGCGCAACGTCGTGCGCGACGCGGCCCTGGAACGCTTGCGCGTCGTCTTCATCCTTGCCAACCGCGAAGTGCCTGCCGACGTCGCAGCCGAGAAGCGCGCTTTGGCGATACCGCGGCGGTTTGCCGAACGCGACTTGCAGGACGCCCTGCGCCGCCTGCTCGAAGTTTACGATCCGGCCGGCGAGAACCTGGCCGTGTTCGCGGCGCCCGCGCCGGTGGAACCGCCACAGGTGCAGATCCTGCAGCCTGAAGGCGTTCTGCAACCCCTGTCGGGGCATGTGCTGCTGGTCGAGGACAACGAGGTCAACCGGCAGGTGGCTCAGCGCCTTTTGACCTTGAGCGGCGTGAGTTTTTCAGTGGCGGAAAACGGCAAGGAAGCCGTCGATGCGCTCGCCCAGCGCAGCTTTGACGCGGTGCTGATGGACTGCCAGATGCCGGTCATGGACGGCTATACGGCTACTCGTGCCCAGCGCCAGAGGGAGGCCGATGCCGGGGGCGCGCGCGTGCCGATCATTGCGATGACGGCCAACGCGATGGCAGGCGACCGGGAAAAATGTCTCGGCGCGGGCATGGACGACTACCTGACGAAGCCGCTGAACCGGGCACTGCTCGAGCAGACACTGCGCAAGTGGCTGCGCGCCGGCACATCGACACGGCCGGATGCAACGGTCAGCTCGCCGAAGGCTGCCCCGGCGGCCGCAGCTGCGCCCATCGTGCTGGCCGCGGCGGCGCCGGCGGCGCCCGCATCCCTGTCGTCTGCCGGCGCACTCGACACGAGCATCATCGGCGACCTCGTCGATGTCATGGGCGATGAGTTCCCCGATCTGGTCCGCGTCTATCTGGAAGACACGCCGAAGAACGTCGCGTTGCTCGAACAGGCGGCCAGGCAGCGCAGCATGGAAGGTATCATCGCGCCGTCGCATTCGCTCAAGTCGACCAGCGCAAATCTCGGCGCGTTGCGCCTGTCCGAACTGGCCAAGCGACTCGAACACGGCGCGCGCACCGGCGAGCTGACCGAACCTGTGGTTCTCGTCGGCGAACTCAAGCGCGAATATCAGCAGGTTGCCTCCGCACTGACGGAGCTGCTGGCGAAGGATCGCGTCTGACCGGCGCGAGGCGCCGTCGGCGCTGACGATCAGCTCTTGAGCTTGCCCTGCAGATAGTTGGCTTCGCCGAGCTGGGCTATCAAGCCGAGCTGGGTTTCGAGCCAGTCGATGTGCTCTTCTTCAGATTGCAGAATGCTGCCGAACAGCTGGCGGCTGACGTAGTCACCGGACTCTTCGCAGTACGCGATCGCGGCTTTCAGGTCCGGGTGCGCGGCCTGTTCGAGCTTCAGGTCGCAACGCAGTACTTCGTGCGGCGTCTCGCCGATCAGCAACTTGCCGAGCTGTTGCAGGTTCGGGAGTCCTTCGAGAAACAGGATGCGCTCGATCAATCGATCGGCGTGCTTCATCTCGTCGATCGATTCCTTGTATTCGTGCTCGGCCAG
>DASRTK010000299.1:0-5069 GCA_035655975.1 Rudaea sp. | reverse complement strand
CCGTTGAAGCGGACCAGATGGTTCCACATCGCCTCGTAGCCGTCCTTCGGGATCGGGAACGGAAAGCCAGCGTGCGCGCCGGAGAACGAACGGCCGTCGTTGGTCGTCTTGGCCGTGGTCGCCGCCTTGGCGGTGTTCTCGGTCACGAACTTCGGAAACGCAACGGTGCGGTGGGTCGGGTACACATCGAGGTGGAACGTCGGGTACTTCGTCAGCAGCGCCTTGGCGCCCTCGGTCAGTTGCCCTTCGTACTTGCTCATGTTCTTCGCGTCGATCACGACGCGCGGCTTTTCGCCCGCGAACGGGTCGGGCCTGATCCCGCTGCCGGCTTTGAAGTCCGCCGGCGGCGTGGTCAAGCCCCCCGTGTACGCAGGAATCGTTCCGTCGGCATTGGCCGCCATCTCCGCGCCGATCGGCGTGAGCTTGGTGCCAAGGGCCTTGGCTTCGTCTGCAGTTGCGGCAGCATGCACGCTGGTGACCAGCGGCAGCGCGAGCAGGCAGAGCAGTCGCTTTTGAAAGGTGCGCATCGTCGTGTTCCTCAGAATGTGGTCTTGAAGGTAAGGCTCACGAAGCCGCGATCGCTGAGCAGGGTCGTGAAGCCGTTCTGCGCGGTGACTGCGGTGCCGTTGTCCTTGTACTTGCCGAAATAGTCGATGTACTTCAGGTCCACGCGGTATTTCGCCTGGATGTCGGCGGCGATGCCGACGCTGTAGTTGCCGTTGTCCTGGTTACCACCGAAGACGGTCGGAGCGTTGCCCTTGAGGCCGCGCGAATAGGTGACCGGAGCGAGCAGGTCGACGCCCGGGAAAACATGGAACCAGGTCGGCGAGAACGCCAAGCTCAGTCCAGTGTAGTTCTTTGTCGTACAGCCGTCGCCGATGTCCTTGCCTTTGCAAGGCGCGAAGCCTTCGGCGAAGAACAGGTTCTGGCCGCTGGTCACCTTCGACCACTCCGCCCACGTGAGCTCCGCGGACCAGCTGGCCGTGTCGAACAGGACGTTTTGCGGGACCACGCCGAGTGCGTTGACGAGCGCGTGATAGGTGTCGCCGCGCGGGCCCTTGGTCTCGCCTTCCGCCGGCAATCCAGGCGCGATGCCCAGCACCTGGCTGTTGAGCGGCGTGTTGTGGCGATACGAAGCCTCGGCGCCGAGGCTGATGCCGCCGATGTTCTTGGCCAGGCTGACGCCCCACAGTTCGATGTTGTCGGCGTAGATCAGGTTGTACTGTGACGTGCTGTTCGGTCCAACCTTCGTGATGAAGGTCTGCGGCAGCTTGTCGGAGAAGTTGCGGTAGTAGAAGCCGACCGTGCCGTCGAGCCACGTCGGGCTCCAGCGCGAGGCCAAGCCCCAGTCGCCTTGTTCCGGAGCGTTGGACGGCGGACCGTGCTGCGCGAAGCCGAGCCCCGCGGAGACAAACTGGCGCTGCGGCCCGTTGAACGCGAAATCGACCGGACCGAGGTACGTACCGCCCTCGGGATAGCGGTCGGCACTCCAATTGAGCAGGTACTGGCCGGCGAACGACAGCGTGTCGGTCACCTGCGCGGTGGCCGAGACCTGGTTCAGGGGACGGAACAGCTCCTTGGCTTCGGTGCCTGGCGTGGCAAAGCCCTTCTGCAGGTCGAGCGGGTTCTGCGCGTAAGCGACGCTGTTGAGGTTGCCGTTGAGGAACAGCGACTCGCCCCAGTAGATCGTGTGCTGGCCGGCTTTCAGCGAAAGCGGCACGTCGCCGAGGTCGAAGGTGCCGAACACGAATGCATCGAGCAGCTCGCCGGACGGACCGGCGTAAAAGCGCTGGACGTAGTTGGTGTACTCGTGGCCGACATAGCTCGGAATGTTGCGGAACGGCAGGTTCGGATTCGACTTGCTGTCCGAGCCGTAGGCGCCGTCGTTCCAGCCGGCCGCGCTGACGCGCATGCCGTAACGGCTCTTGTAGACAATGTCGAGTTCGGTCAGCAGATCGACGCGCTTGGCGACCGCGTCGCCCTTGTCGAAGCTGTAGTCGCCTTCGTCGGCGATGACATCGTTGCCGATCTTGTTGTCGCGCGACTCGGTCCGAACCGCATAGTTGACGCGGACGGTCGTGTCCAGGCGCACGCTGAGGTCAGGGTTGTAGGAAGTGTCGAGCTGGAACGCGAGTGCGTTGCCAGTCCCGAACGCCGCGAGCAGCGCGATGGCGATGCCGTGTGCGATGCCCCGGCGGGCTACGCCAAAGGAACGCTCCGAGTGTGCTGTGGTCATTTTTCTATGATCCTAGGGTAATTCGTCGGGGCCCGGTTGCGGAAGCTTCCGGATTCGCAGCGAATTCTCGGCACCCGACCGCCTCCCCACCCCCCCCTTGGTCGGGGGGAGCACGTGACGGCCACCGCACGATCGATGGAATGTCCCTCCAGCGAGGGCGGAGCCAGCCCTCCGCACGGTGGCTGAAGGAGCGGTAATGGACTTTCAGGACGCTGGACGACGCGGCCGGTTCGTCCGCGCTTCAAGGACAGGGCGGCCCCCGGGGCGCCAGCCCCACCCGGCGCGCCACGCGCCGACCGCTCCGGCTAGCCAGAGAGGTGAAGCCGGCGGTTCGCTTCAAATGGAACCGCAAACAGGCTGCTGGCAATTCAGGCGCTATGCAGCGCTTGCATCGGATCGACGCGCGCCGCGCGCCGCGCCGGAATCCAGCACGCCGAAACGGCGACGGCAACGAGCATCGCTGAAATCGCGAGATAGATCAGCGGATCCGCTGCGCGGACTTCGAACAGGAACGCATTCATCAGTTGCGTCAGTGCCAGCGCGCCGGCCACGCCGATCAGAATGCCGACGAACGCGAGCTTCGTGCCCTGACGGATCACCATCTGCTGCACGTTGACCGCGCGCGCGCCGAGCGCCATGCGGATGCCGATCTCCGCCGAACGCTGCGCGACGGTATAAGCCATGACGCTGTACACACCCAGCGTGGCCAGGATCAGCGCCAATCCTGCGAACAGGACCAGCAGCGTCATCGTCAACTGCCGATCGGCCATCGACTGGTCGACGAAATCCTGCATCGTGCCGGGATTGGTCAGCGGTATGCCGGCATCGACATCGTGCAGCGCCGCGCGCACGGACGGCGCAAGCGCCGCCGGATTGCCGTCGGTGCGAATCAGGATGCCGATGAAGTTCTCGCCGCGCTGGAACACCGGGTAGTACATCTCCGGCGTCGGCGCCGCGGCCAGGCTGACGGAGTGATGATCGGCGATGACGCCGACGACCTCGCCTTCCCTCTGCGCCATGCCGGTGATGAGCTTCTTGCCGATCGGACTTTCGCCGTTCGGGAAGATCTGTTTTGCCATCGCCTCGTTGATGATGATGACCGCCGGGCTCGACGGCGTGTCGCGTTCGTCGAAATCTCGTCCGGCCTTGACCGGAATGCCGAGTGTCGCGAAGCGGTTCGGGCTGATCAGGTGCCGGTTCGCCAGCGGCCTTTCGCCCAGCGGCGGCAGCGGCCGGCCGACCAGCGCGTACGGCGATGGGCCATTGTTGCCGCTGAGCGGCGGGTTGTCGCTCAGCGCGACCGACTTCGCGCCCGGGATTTCCTGGAGGCGATGGTACAGTCGCGTATAGAAATTCCCGAGGGCTTCGGGTTTGTCGACCGGATACTGCGCCGGCGGCGGCGCGATGAAGCCGGCGAAAACACCTTCGGCACGGAAGCCGGGCTGCACGTTATGCATGCGAACGAAGCTGGCGATGAGCAGCGTCGTCACGATCAGCAGCACGAACGACACGGCAATCTCCGAAATCAGCAGCGCGCCACGGACGCGGTTGCGGCTGCGGTCGGAGGTCGAATCGCGGCTGGAATCCTTCAGCGCATCGTTGACGACGTGCATCGAGGCCTGCAGTGCCGGCACGATGCCGAGGATCAGCCCGGACACGATCGAGATGCCGAGCGTGAACACGAGCACCGACGGATCGAGCGAGATGTCGTCGACGCGCGGGATGAAGTTCTTGCCGACGCTGACGAGCAGCTGCAGGCTGAACGCCGCGAGGAGCAGCCCGACCGCGCCGCCGGCCAGCGACAGCAGCACGCTCTCGGTCAGGAACTGCGCGATGACGTGGCTGCGGCGCGCGCCGAGCGCGAAACGGATGCCGATTTCCTTGCGCCGGCGCGAAAAGCGCGCGAGCACGAGATTGGCCACGTTCGCGCAGGCGATCAACAGGACTGCCGCGACCGCCCCGAGCAACATCGCGTAGGTCTGGCTCTGCGCACCGACCAGATCGTCGAGCAGGAAGCCGACCGTGATCTTCGATTTCGCGTCGACGTTGGTCGGATGCGCCTGCGCATAGCCGCTGGCGATGACATCCATCGCCGAGCGCGCCTGCTCGATGCTGACCCCGGGCTTCAGCCGCGCGAGCACCGTGAAGTAGAAGCCGCCGCCATCGATCTGCGCCGGGACCAGGAACGGCGTCTCCTTCGGCCGCGTCGTGAACAGCGCTTGCTGGTGCAGCGGAAATCCCGACACGCTCTTTGGCAGCACGCCGATGATCGTGTGCGGATGACCGTCGAGCGTGATCGACTGGCCGATCGCGTCGGGCCTCGCGGCGTAGTGTTTCTCCCAGTAGGCGTAGGTCAACATCACGACCGGCGGCCCCCCGGGCCGGTCTTCCTCGGGGAGGAAGTTGCGTCCGACCACCGGCTGCACGCCGAGAAGCGGGAAATAGTTACTCGAGACGATCAGGCCCTGGACCTGTTCCGGATCGCCCGTGCCGGTGATCGTGGTCACGATCGGCGTCGACACGGACACATCGCTGAATACGTCCTGGCGCTCGCGCACGACCTCGAACCGCGGCCATGACATCTGGATGGCATTGAGCTGCCGCTCGGCCTCGGTCGAGGTCACCTGAACGATCTGCTCGGGCTGCGAATACGGTAGCGGCCGCAGGAAGATCGCATTGATGATCGTGAAGATCGCGCTGTTCGCGCCGATGCCAAGCGCCAAGGCGAACACCGCGACGAGCGTGAAACCAGGGGACTGACGCAGGGAGCGGAAGGCGAACTTGAGGGTTTCCATGCTTGAATCCTCGCTCGGCAACGGACATGCGCCGCCAT
>DASRTK010000298.1:0-9669 GCA_035655975.1 Rudaea sp. | reverse complement strand
CGCCTTCGCCGCCGAGGCGGTTCATGCGCCCGGGCACCGGCCGCAACTGCGTCAGCGCTTTGTGGATTTGTGCAAACGTATAGTCGAGCGCGCCGAGGCAGCCGGCGACCGCGAGCAGGTTGCCGACATTGAAGCGCCCGAGCAGCGGCGTCGCGATCTCGCCCTCGCCCCACGGCGTGACCAGCGTGAAGCGCAGGCCTTCGTTGCTGCTGCGGATGTCGAGCGAGCGAATCTCGGCCGCCGCATCTTCAATGCTGTAGCGTAACCGCGAGGCCGCGGCAGGCAGGCCGATCGAGAGTTCGCGCCCGAACGCATCGTCGACATTGATGATTGCAGCATGCAGTCCCGGCCAGGCGAACAACTTCGCCTTGGCCGAGCCGTAGGAAGCCATGTCACCGTGATAGTCGAGGTGGTCGCGGGTCAGGTTCGTGAACACGGCCAGCTTGAACGCGACGGCGTTGACGCGGCCCTGATCGAGTGCGTGCGACGAGACTTCCATCGCCACGTCGGTCGCGCCTGCATCACGAAACTGCGCGAGCAGACCGTGCACGCTGATCACGTCCGGCGTCGTGCGCTCACCGGCGTCGACCGCGCCGACCAGCCCCGCGCCGAGCGTGCCGATCGTCGCGGCGCGCGCGCCCAGCGTTTCCAGCGCCGACGCCAGCAGTTGCACGATCGAGGTCTTGCCATTCGTGCCAGTGACGCCAATCACGCGCATCGCTTCGGACGGCCGCCCGAAGAAGCGCGAGGCGATCTCGCCGACGTGGTCGCGCAGGTTGTCGATCCAGATGACAGGGGCGAGGGGCGAGGGGCGAGGAGAAGCAGGGGCGAGGGACGAGGGACGAGGGGCGAGGGGCTGCTCTTCAGTCGTCCGTAGCTGCTCATTCCGCGTGTCAGGAGCGTGGATCGAGGTGTGCTTGGCTGATTGCTGCTCTTTACTCGCCCCGCGCCCCTCGTCCCTCGCCCCTGTCTCTTCACTAGCCCCTGCTCCTATAGAAGCGACGGGCGCCGGTGCTTCGGCGATGACTACCGAAGCACCGGACGCCAACGCCGCCGGGGCAAACGTGATGCCGTGCGCGTTGCCGCCGCGCAGGGCAACGAACGCGTCGCCGGAATGCACGCGACGCGAATCCAGGGTCAGGCCGCGCACGACGATATCGCCGGCCGCGGCCGGAGCGACGATGCCGTCGAGCAATTCGGCGAGTCGGCGCGGTACGGCGCTCACGGCACGGCCTCTTCGGCAGTGCTGTCGTCGTCGCCCGCGGCCTGTGGCGCGATGTGCGGCGCCGCAACGTCGGGACCTCCGGCATACCAGTGCTGCACGTTGTCCGGCGGCACGTCGAGCAGGCGCAGCGCGCCGTCCATGACGCGGCTGAAAACCGGCGCCGCTACCGTGCCGCCGTAATACGCGCCGCCCTGGCCGCCGCCCGGATCGTTGATGATGACGACGCCGACCAAGCGCGGGTTGCTCGCCGGTACAACGCCGACGAACAGCGAGATGTAGCGGTTCTGATAACTGCCGCCGTGGGCGATGCGCGCAGTGCCGGTCTTGCCGGCGACGAGGTAATTCGGCACGACCGCTCCGGGGAACGCCGTGCCGCCCGGCATGACGACGGTCTGGAGCATTCCCATGATCGTGTGCGCAATTTGCGGATCGATAACCGCGTTGTCGGGATTCAGCGCTCCCTTGACGAACGTCGGCGCGCGCAGGCGACCATCGTTCGCGAGCGTGGCGTAGCCTTGCGCCAGCTGCAACGGCGTCACGTTGAGGCCGTAGCCGTACGAGATCGTCGCCTTCTCGACCGGGCCCCAGGCCTTGACGATCGGCAGGAAGCCCGGCGATTCGCCCGGAAATCCACTACCGGTCGATTCGCCGAAACCGAAGCGGTGATACATGTCGTACAGATTGTCTTTCGGCAGCGTCTCGGCGACCTTCGCCGCGCCGATGTTGCTCGACTTCGTGATCACGCCGGTCAAGGTCAGCAGGCCGTGATTGTGCACGTCGTGGATCGTCAGATTGCTGATCTGGTACGTGCCCGGATTCGTGTCGACCTTCGAGTCCGGCTTCCACTTGCCGCTTTCCAGCGCGGTCGCGATCGTGAATGCTTTCATGGTCGAACCGGGTTCGACGACGTCGGTCAGCGCGCGGTTGCGGCGAAAATGCGGATCGGATTTTTCCTTCGCGTTCGGATTGAACGACGGGTTGTTGACCAGTGCCAGCACTTCGCCGTTGCGCGCATCGAGGATCACCATCGAGCCCGAGCTTGCATGGCGGTCGATGATGGCGCCCTTCAGTTCGCGGTACGCCAGGTACTGGATGCGCCGATCGATCGACAGCGTCAGGTCGACGCCGGGCTCGGGTTTGCGCGTCAACTCGACGTGCTCGACGACGCGACCCAAGTTGTCGCGGATCACGCGTTCGCTTCCCGGCGCGCCGGCCAACAGGCCGTCGAACGCGAGTTCGAGACCTTCCTGGCCGCGATCGTCGATGTTCGTATAGCCGAGCACATGCGCCATGACTTCGCCAGCCGGGTAGTAGCGGCGGAATTCGCGCTGGCTCGACACGCCCGGAATGCCGAGCTTGGTGATCGCCTCGGCATCGTCCGGATTGAGATGACGCTTGAGGTAGACGAACTCCTTGTCGACGCGCTGGTTCAGGCGTTGCTTGAGCACATCGGCGTCGATGCCGAGCGCCGTGGCGAGTTCATCGAGTCGATCTTCGTGCTCGAGCACCTTCTGCGGATCGGCCCAGATCGAATCGACCGGCGTCGACACGGCCAGCGGCTCGCCGTTACGGTCGAGAATCGTGCCACGCGAAACCGGAACCGCCATGTCGCGCAGGAAGCGCGCGTCGCCCTGCTCCTGGTAGAAATCCTTGCGCACGATCTGCAGGTCGATCGCGCGCACGATCAGCGCGGTCGAGCCGAGCGCCAGGAGCATCAGCACGGTGTACAGACGCGCGCGCGTATTGATCAGCTGGGCCCGCGGTTTCACGCGCGCGCGCTCAGCACCAATGCCGCTGCTGGGCAGTCTGGACGATGGCAGTAGACCAAAAAGCATTGTCGCGTTTGACGTTCCTAACGTTTGATGATCACGGTAGTCGCCGGCTGTGGCGAAATCATGCCGAAGCGGCTACGCGCAAACTGCTCGATGCGGTTGGCTTCTGCCGCCGTGGCTTGCTCCAGCTCCAGACGTCCGTACTCGAAATTCAGGTCATCGCGTTCGCCGATCAGGCGCGTCAACTCGACGAACATGCTGCGGCTTTCCTGACGCGCGTAGACGACACCGACTGCGCTGGCGACGACGGCCGCCAGGAGCAGCAACAGCACGGCGATGCCGAGGCTGCGCATCACAGGCGTTCTGCCACGCGCAGGACCGCGCTGCGCGCGCGCGGATTCAGGGCGGTTTCGCGCGCGTCGGGAAACTGAGCGCCGCCGACCGGCTTCAGGCGCAAGACGGCCGGCGCGGGCGGCGGCAAGCCATGGCGCGTCGGCGCCTGTTGCGACTCGGCGCGAACGAAACGCTTGACGATGCGGTCTTCGAGCGAATGGAAACTGATCACGACTAAACGCCCGCCCGGCCGAAGCCGGGCAAGCGCGCCCTGAAGCCCTCTTTCCAACGCGTCGAGTTCGCCGTTCACGGCGATGCGCAGCGCCTGGAAGCTGCGGGTCGCCGGATGCTTGCCCGGTTCGCGCCGGCCGATCGTCTGCGCGATCAGGTCAGCCAGTTCGCCGGTACGCTCGATCGGGGTCTCGCGGCGACGCTCGACGATCGCTCGCGCAATGCGGCGACTGTGGCGTTCTTCGCCGAACTGCCAGAGAACGTCGGTGATCTGGGCCTCATTGGCGCGGGCGAGAAAGCGCGCAGCGCTCTCGCCGTGGGTCGGATCCATGCGCATGTCGAGAGGGGCGTCGGACTGAAAACTGAACCCGCGAGATGCGTCGTCGAGTTGTGGCGAGGACACGCCCAGGTCCAGCAGCACGCCGTCGAGACCGGTACGCGCCGCATCCCACTCGAGCAGATCGGCGAAGCTGCCGTGGCGGATCGCAACGCGAGGATCGTCGCCGAACTCGGCGCGGGCGACGGCGAGCGCCGCCGGATCGCGATCCATCAGCAGCAGGCGCCCGTCCGGACCGAGGCGCGCGAGCAGGGCGCGCGCGTGACCGCCGCGGCCGAAGGTGCCGTCGAGATAGGTGCCGTCGTTGCGCAGGTTCAGCCCGGCGAGCGCTTCTTCCAACATGACCGGGATGTGGGCCGGTGCGGCAGACACGCTGTCATCGCTGGTCATTGCCGCTCCGCTGCGGATCGTCATGCCACTCACAAGCGCAGATCCAGCATCTCGCTGCTGAGATCGGTCTCGCCGATCGTCTGGCGAATCTTGTCCAGATGCGCCTGCTCGCTCCACAATTCGAACTTGCGGTCCATGCCGAGCAGAACCGCGCGCTTCTCGATACCGGCCGCGCTGCGCTGGCTGGCGGGCACGAGCAGGCGCGCGTTGCCGTCGAGTTCCACTGGCGCGGCCGCGCCAACCAGCTTCAGCTGCAAGTCGCGATGCACGCGCTTGACGCTCGACAGATCGTTGACCTGGTCGCGGACTCTTTCCCACTCACTCTGCGGGAATAGCCACAGGCAACCGTGCTCGAACGGGTTATAGGTGAACACCAGGCGATTGGCGCACGCCGACGCGATCAGCTCGCGGTAGGCGGTAGGCACCGCCATGCGGCCTTTGTCGTCGAGCGTGATGGCTGTTTCACCCTGGAACATGAATCCCCGCGCAACTAATTCCCACAAAAAACCACAAAAACCCACCGCGAGCGAACATTAGTCGCCGTGAGCAGGTGTGTCAAGGGAAAATTGCTTGCAGATCAACAGGAAAGCCGCGCTTTTGTTAATAATTCGCGTGACTTATCAGGTATGCAAAAGAGCCAATTGAATTTATTGACTATTTTGTTCGAGCGGCTCGCGTTTAGCCATCCAATTGATTGCTGCGACGCAGCAAAACTGGTCGGCGGCAACTATTTCCACATACATACTTGTGGATATTGATATAAAGTATATAACGCAGCATTTCGCGGCCAGTACGCAGGTTTTTCAGCGATTCCCGCGCTCGCAAACGCACAGGCAGGACTTGAAGCCCACCCTACGTGGCGTTCGCTCGGGCAATCGTACGGTGGGCCTTGGCCCACCGCCTTCGGGCCTTGCCCCACCGTCTGCATCGGCACACATCGGGATGCGGTGTGGGCTTAAGCCCACCCTACATACGTCGCTCTGGTAATCGTAGGGTAGGCCTTGGCCCACCATTCCCCACCAGCAGCGACGGAAAAGAAAAAAAACGAGTCGGCCTGTAAGCCGGGTTCTGTCTTGGACGGTCATTCCTCTAGGCCTGACGTCGCCGCCAGGCTCAAGCAACCTACCCGGGAGCAGCGCGGGCCACGCCAATGCTCCCCTATTTGGTCTTGCTCCGAGTGGGGTTTGCCATGCCACGCGACGTTGTCCTCGCGCGCGGTGCGCTCTTACCGCACCGTTTCACCCTTACCACGCACGTCTTGCGACGCCGTTCGGCGGTCTGTTCTCTGTTGCACTGTCCGTCGGCTCACGCCGCCCAGGCGTTACCTGGCACTGTGCCCTATGGAGCCCGGACTTTCCTCGAAATGCTTGCGCACCTCGCGACCATCCGGCCGACTCGATGGGGATTGTACCGCGTTGGGGGAGAGGGGAGAGGGAGAGGGGAGAAGGGAAAGGAACACGAGAGAATTTGCGCATGCTGGCGCCTGCTTTGAAGCCCTCCCCTTCAAGGGGAGGGTTGGGTGGGGATGGTGTGCTTTACTTCCCTCTCCCCTCTCCCCTCTCCCCTCTCCCCTCTCCCGCCTCACGCCGTCTCTGCCGCAACGCGCCTTATCGCCTCGATGCTCAACTCGACGTCCGCATCCGTCGTCGCCCACGACGAAACGCTGATGCGCATCGCGGTGCGTCCCTGCCAGACCGTGATTCCGCACCAGCAGGTGCCGTCGGCCTGCAGCGCCGCGATGACGCGCTGCGTGCGCGCGGCATCGCCGAACGCGACCAGCACCTGATTCAGCGCGACCTCGTTGAGTATTTCGAAGCCGCTGGCGGCCAGCGCCTCGGCGAAGCGCCGTGCCTGCCAGCAGTTGCGCTCGATCATTTCCGCAAGGCCGCTGCGGCCGAGGCTGCGCATCGCCGCCCAGACATCGACGCCGCGTGCACGCCGCGACAGTTCCGGCGTGAAGTCGGCCGGATTGCGCCCTTCGGTCCGGGTCGGCAGGTACTCGGCCGTGATCGCCATCGCAGCGCTGAGCGCATTCGCATCGCGCACGAACGCCAGTCCGCAGTCATACGGCACGTTCAACCACTTGTGCGCATCGGTCGCCCACGAGTCCGCCAGCTCGATGCCTTCGACCAGGGAAGCTCGCGACGGCGCGACGCGCGCCCACAAACCGAACGCACCGTCGACATGGATCCAGGCGTCGGCGCCGGCATGCTCACGCACCGCACCGACCGCGTCGCTCGCGCCGGTGTTCACATTGCCGATTTGTGTACAAATTATCGTCGGCCCGGAAATGCGCGGCAGCGCCTCGACGCGCATGCGCCCCTGCCCGTCGACCGGAACGCGCACGACCCGGTTGCGCCCGAGCCCGAGCATGCCGAGCGACTTGACCGCGCTCGGATGCACTTCGTCGCCGACCACGACCGTGATCGGCGGAGCGCCGAACAGTCCGTCCGCTTCGACGTTCCAGCCCGCGCGCGCCAGCACGTTGTGCCGCGCCGCCGCCAGCGCCGCGAAATTCGCGACGGTTGCGCCGGTAACGAACGCGCCACCGGTCCCGGCCGGCAGCCCGAACAGGTCGATCAGCCAGCGCAATGCCGTCTGTTCGAGCCGCGCGGTCGCCGGCGTCACGTTGTGCATCGCCGAGTTCTGGTCCCACGCCGTCGCCAACCAGTTGGCGGCCATCGCCGCCGGCAAGGCACCGCCAATGACGAAGCCGAAGAAGCGCGACCCGCCCATCGCCATCGTCGCCGGCGAGCCGTAGCGATCGAGCAGTTCGATGACTTCGCGCGGATCGCAGGGCGCATCGGGCAGCGCGCCGTCGAGCGCGTCGAGAGCCGCGACAGCCGCGGGGTCCGGCGCGACCTTGCGCTTTTGCAATCCGTTCAAGTAGGCATCGGCGCGCGCGGCAACGTCGTGGAGAAGATTGTTCATGGTGATTGTCTTGGGTGGCTTGCAGCGGCGTGAAGGTCCTGGCGTATTGTAAGGCGCGAGGGCCGAGTGCTGAGGGCTGAGGGCTTGGCAGAGCGTCCGGCGTTCTTGACTGTCGCTCCGGCAACGGAGGGAGAGATACGCGCGCGATTGTCGCAGCGGCTTCCGCCCTCCGCCCTCAGCCCTGCTCTCCCCGATACAACGCATTGCGCGGCGCCCCGGTAATTTCCGCCGCGAGCTTCGCGGCGCGTCCGGGTGGCAGGTCCTTGCGCAGCAGCTCAAACACGCGGTGGCCCTCGGCGAGGCGCACGGCGGCCGCATCGTCGCCTGCGCCGGCGACGAGAATGACGAATTCGCCGCGCTGCTGGTTTGCATCGGCCTTGACGCGAAGGCCAAGACCGGCGAGAGAATCGTCGAGCACGGTCTCGAACAGTTTGGTCAGCTCGCGCGCAACCACGGCGCGGCGATCACTGCCAAAAACGCCGGCGAGGTCGTCGAGGGCCTCGACGATGCGATGGCTCGATTCGTAGAAGACCAGCGTGCGTGTTTCGGTTGCCAGCAGCTGAAGATGGGCGCGGCGTGCCCCGGGCTTTGCCGGCAGGAAGCCTTCGAATACGAAACGATCGGACGGCAGGCCCGCTACCGAAAGCGCCGCGATGGCCGCACAGGCGCCAGGCACGGGGCTGACGACGATTCCGGCCTCACGCGCGGCGCGCACGAGGCGGAAGCCCGGATCGCTGATCAGCGGCGTGCCGGCGTCGCTGACGAGTGCGATCTGCGTCCCGCCGCGCATTTGCCGTACCAGGTCGGCGCTGACTTCGCGCTCGTTGTGTTCGTGCAACGCGACGCGTCGCGTGGCAATCCCGTAGTGCTGGAGCAACGCCGCACTGTGGCGCGTGTCTTCGGCGGCGATCAGATCCACCTGCCGCAGGATCGCCTGGGCGCGCACGGAAAAATCGTCGAGATTGCCGATCGGCGTGGCGACGATCCAGAGCTTGCCCAGTGCGTGCTGTGTCATGCCTTCGTCACCAATATCTGCGACCGCTGCGAGCTTTCCTTCTCCTGCGAAGCGGGGGAAGGTGCCGAAGGCGGATGGGGGCGCTCTGCGCCGCACCGATCAGTCCAGTTCAATTGTTGCTGGCTACCAGCTTAGCGCGAAGCCGGCCGCATGATCCGCTATCATGAGCACATCGTGCTTTGAGATGCGTCATGACGCTACGTTCGCCGCGCTTGCTGCTGCTCTGCCCCGTTCTCGCCGGCGCGCTGTTGTCCGGCTGCGTCGAGATGGAGCCGCGCGAGGACCGGCCGCCGCCTGCGGCGATCGACGCCGAGCATCTCTACCAGCAGGGCGACCTCGATGGCGCCGCGCATGCCTTCGAGAGACTTGCGGCGGAACGTTCGGACGAACGCGATCACTATCGGCTGCGTGCTGCCGAAGCGTACCGGGAGGAAGGCAACCTCGAAGCAGCCGCCCAGGTGGTACCCGGCATCAAGGCACGCCGGCTGTCTCCGGACGAAGCGATTCGTTTGGCGCTGCTCAATGCCGAAATCGCGCTCGCACAGCATGACGCGGCTCGCGCCCTGCAGTTTCTTGGCTACCCGGACGAGAACCTGCCGCCGCCATTGCGCGTGCGCACGCTCGAGCTGCGCGCGCGCGCGCAATCGGCCAGCGGCGACGCGCTCGCCAGCGCCCGCACGCGGGCCGCGCTCGACCGCCTGCTCGGCGGCACCGACCGCGCGCAGAACGAGGCGCAGATCGTCGCGACGTTGCAGAAACTCGGGCCCGACGCGCTCAAGCAGCAGGCCTCCGTGCTGCCGCCGAACGACGCACTGCGGCCGTGGCTGAACCAGGCGCTGCGCAGCACCGGCCAGGCCTTGCCGCAGGTCGTCCTGCGTCCCAACCAGGCGGTCGGCACGATGGTGCCGGGCCAGGATCACGCGATGACGCATGAAGGCTATCGCGAAACGCATTTCGTCGCGCTGCTGCTGCCGACCGGCGGTTCGCTCAGGGCCGTGGCGCAACCGATTCGCGATGGTTTTCTTGCGGCCTATTTCAGCGATCCGAATCCGGAGCGGCCGCAGATTCGCACTTACGACTCCGGCGACTCTCCGCAGCAAGCCGTCGAAGCGTATCAGCGCGCGGTTGCCGACGGCGCCGACCGTGTGGTCGGCCCGTTGCGGCGCGACGGCGTGTCGGCAGTATTCGCGCAGGGCCGGCTGCCGGTGCCGGTGCTGGCGCTGAACCAGCCGGAGCGCGGCGAGATTCCGCCGCAGGGCAGCGCCGCCTTCGGCCTGACGCCGGACTCCGAAGCTGCGCAAGCGGCCGAGCACATGCTCGAACGCGGCATCCGGCGCGCCGTGATCATTACGGCGACCGACGACTGGGCCGAGCGCGCGGCACTGGCATTTCGCGCCCAGCTCGAAAACC
Organism: Rudaea sp.; assembly: GCA_035655975.1. Taxonomy (GTDB): domain Bacteria; phylum Pseudomonadota; class Gammaproteobacteria; order Xanthomonadales; family Rhodanobacteraceae; genus Rudaea. The sequence continues at coordinate 25 of DASRTK010000298.1, read as the reverse complement.
ACATGGGCGAAATCGTCGGCGATGC
>DASRTK010000297.1:0-1979 GCA_035655975.1 Rudaea sp. | reverse complement strand
GAAGGGGAGGGCGCGCCACAGCTCCGAACGCGTGTGCATGACCGACCGATTTCCTGCCCGCTGGCCTCTCGCTATCCGCTGTATCGCACGCCACGCAGTTTCCCGCGGCGCTGGCATGTTTGCAGGGCTCGCCGGCTGATCGCGCGAGCGCGCTTCAGCGCTCCGGCGATACTTTCGGCACACTCCCCAGCCCGCAATCAGGGCTAGCGTTCCCACGCATCGATCATCGCGATCCGAAGCGGGGGAGGGGCCCTTATGCCAACCATGGACCGCCGGCAGTTCCTGAAACTCTCCGCCGCAATGGGCGCGGCCCTGGCCTGGGGTGGAGCGTTGGGGCGCCCCTCGAAGAGCGGCTGGCGCGAGCAACGTGACCTGTATCCGCAAGGCGTCGCGTCGGGCGATCCCGACGACAACAGCGTGCTGCTCTGGACGCGGCGCCCGTACGCGGACGGACGCAAGAGCGCCAAGCTGCTCGTTGAAGTAGCGGAGGATTCGGCCTTCACGCGAGTGATCGCGACGACGACCGTGCAGGTGTCGGCCGAGTCCGACTGGACTTGCCGCGTGCTGGTCGGCCACCTGCCATCGGCCGGCGAATACTGGTACCGCTTCGTGGACGACAAGGGCAACGGCAGCCGGATCGGTCGCACGCTGACGGCGCCGAGCGTCGATGATGCAAGGCCAGCGCGTTTTGCTTTCGTCAGTTGCCAGGACATCTGCATAGGCCACCTGAACGCCTATCGGCGCATGATCTGGGAAGACGAGCGCGCCGCCCCGGAAGAACGACTCGGTTTCGTGCTGCACCTCGGCGACTTCATCTACGAAGTCGTGGCGTACCCGGACCAGGTCAAGAACGGCCATGAGTACGACCGTCGGGTCACGTTCCCGATCAAGTATCCGAAGGGCAAGGCGGTTGCCAAGAACCGCTTCTGGGTGCCGGACTCGCTCGAGGACTATCGCGTCGCCTACCACGCCTACCTGCAGGACCCGGATTTGCAGGATGCGCGCGCGCGCTGGCCGTTCGTGGCGATGTGGGACAACCACGAATTCTCCTGGAACGGCTGGCAGTCGATCCAGGAATTTGCCGGCACCGAGGGCTGGGTCCCGGCGCAAACGCTCAAGGTCGCGGCCAATCAGGCCTGGTTCGAATACCAACCGGCGCGCGTGTTGCCGCCGGGTGCAAAGCTCGATACGTTCAATGCGCCGCACGTGGTCGACACGCTGGTCAAGGATTTCGACGACACCGGCCTCGGCACCGAACCCAACAATCTCGCCGCGATCAACAGCCTGATCGGGTATCGAGCGTTGCGCTGGGGGCGGCACATCGATCTCATCATCACCGACCAGCGCAGCTACCGATCGCGCAATCCCGGCGACCACGACGAAATCAACCCGCTGTTCGAAGGCGACAAGCTGGGCTTTGTCCCCGAGGAATTGTGGGCGCAACTCGACGCCGGCCGCGCCTTCGCCAACGGCCATCCGCCGGCGAAGCTGAGCTTCGGCGGGAAGAGCGTGGCCAACTACCGTGCCGGCGAAGCCCCGCAGACGATGCTCGGCGCGAAGCAGAAGGCCTGGTTCCTCGCGCGCCTGCGCGGCGCGAAAGCCACGTGGAAAATCTGGGGCAATTCGCTGGGTACGCCCGACCAGCGCGTCGATGCGCAGAATCTTCCGGCCACGGTGGGCAAGTATCCCGAGGGCGCAGGCTACGCCACCATCGACACACACGACTGGGGCAGCATGTACCACGAGCGCGGCGAGATCTTCGATGCCGTGCGGGATGCCGGCATCACCGGCTTTGCGATCGTCGCCGGCGATCGCCACAGCTTCTGGGCAGGCTACGCGGCCAAGGCGCTGCCGCCCGCCGCGTTCGAGCCCGTGGGCGTCACCTTCGTGGGCGGCTCGATCACTTCGGTCGGCGCGGTCGAAGCCAACGAGCACAACATCAAGATGGACGATCCGACGCGCCCGCTCTACATCGCCAA
>DASRTK010000296.1:0-3350 GCA_035655975.1 Rudaea sp. | reverse complement strand
AGCGCGCCGTGTATGTCGTCGACGCGCCGATCTCGGTCGGCGGTCGCGACGTCGCACCGGGGCAGATCGCCGTCCTGCCTGCGGGTGAAGATGTAGAGATTCGCGCGGTCGGTCCCGCAAAGGCAATCCTGTTCGGCGGCGCAAGTCTCGGCGAGAGACACCTGTGGTGGAACTTCGTTTCGAGCTCGCGCGAACGCATCGAGCGAGCAAAAGCTGACTGGCGCGCGGCGCGCTTTGGCAAAATTCCCGGCGAAACGGAATTCATTCCGCTCCCTGAGAAGTAGGGCTGAGGGCCCAAGGCTGTGTAAGGGCAGTCGCTGATCCTTGCTGGCGCGTTTCGTATATATCTTTACATGTGGTCGTGCCGAGGCAGAAAAGGTTGAATCGCTCTTCAGCCCCTCCCCCTTGACGGGGGAGGGGTTGGGGAGAGGGTGACGCCTGCGCAGCAGGCGCCTGCGGCGCCTCCCCCTCTCCCGCCGCGCTGCGCGCGTCGACCTCTCCCACGAGGGGAGAGGCGAATCATGTATCTGAAGTTTTTTTGCGGATCAGCACACCAGGCGCATGCATTTCAGCTTTCAGCTCTCAGCTCTCAGTTCAGCGGTATTGCCGATGGCAGGCGTCGCACGAGTCGCCGACGCGGTTGACGAGCGGCGCCAATGCCGCGCAGTCCTTAGTGCCATCGCCGAGATCGGCCAGCGCGCTGCGCAGGCGATCGGTGTACTCGCGGAACGGCGGGTCGGGCGTGCCGTCACCGTAGACCGAAGGCGCGACCTCGTCGCTGAGCATCCGCAACACGTCGCGGTCGCGAGTAACTGTGGCTGCATCGCAGCGGCCGGTGCGCTGGCCATTGCGCAATTCGGCGTAGTGATGCTGCATGACCTGCATGACGCCGCGCGCATAGGCGCTGCGCTGGGCCAGCGCGTTCATCGTGATGACGGTGCAGACGGCGCCGAACGCCAGTCCGAGAATCAACAATATCAGCGAGCGCATGGCGAAGGTGTCGCTACCAAAGGAAAGCAGGAAGGATATCCGGTTCGCCGCGGCGGCGCCTCGCGACCGGCAGGCGTTCCCGACCCACACGCGATTCGATAACGCTACAATGCTTACGACCGCTGGGAGTCCGGGCCTTGATCAAGGACCAGAATTTCAAGACTGATCGCGCAACGCTGCTGGATCCCGCCACGACGCAGGATACCCAGTCCAGCCCGCGCCTGATCATCGTCAGCGGTGTGCTGCTCGGCCATCAGATCGAGTTGGGCGAGACGCCGGTGACGATCGGGCGGTCGAGTGAATGCACGATCGCCTTGCCGCATCCGAGCGTGTCGCGCCAGCATTGCCGCATTTGGCGCGAGAACGGACGTTATCGGATCGAGGATCTGGGCTCGACCAATCGCACGTTTCTAAACGGCGAGGTCGTGACACGCGCCGACCTGCGCGACGGCGACCAGATCAGTGTCGGCAGCAACGCGCTGAAATTCTTCCTCGGCGCGAGCGTCGAGGCGCGTTACCACGATGAACTGATCGACCTGGCGATCTACGACAGCCTGACCGGCTTCTACAACCGGCGGCATTTCCGCAGCATGCTCGACGACGAATTGAAAAAATGCGCCGACGATGGAGTCGTGAGCCTGCTGATGCTCGACCTGGATTATTTCAAGGCGATCAACGACCAGCACGGACACCTGGTCGGCGACCAGGTGCTCAGCGGTGTCGCCGACATCCTGCGCGCGCGGGCGCCGGCCAATGCGTTCGTCGGCCGCCTCGGCGGCGAGGAGTTCGCGATGGTCCTGCGCGACACCGGGCTGCAGGCAGCAATCGGCGTCGCCGAAAATTTGCGCGCCGCGATCGGCACTCATCCGCTGAACCTGCGCGAAAAACAGTTGCGCGTCACGGTCAGTGCCGGCGTCGCCGAGTGCACCGGGCGCGGTGGGGTCAGTTCGGACCTGTTGCGCGCTGCCGACCAGCAGTTGTATCGGGCCAAGCAATCCGGCCGTGACCGCGTTTCACCCGAGAAGTAATCTTGCTGTTGAACTCCTCCGTGTGGCGCCAGCCGAAGGTTGCCGCCTTTTCCGCAGTCACGCCGATAATCCTGGAAGTTCATGATCAAGCGCAATGCAGCGACCAGTGACCGTTTCGGCGGAATCGACCGCCTGTATGGCTCCGGTGCAGCCGAGCGGCTCGCGCAGATGCATGTCGGCGTGGTCGGAGTCGGTGGTGTCGGCTCATGGGCGGTCGAGGCACTGGCGCGCTCCGGCGTCGGAGCGCTGACGTTGATCGATGCCGACGATGTGTGCGTGTCGAACACGAATCGCCAGTCGCACGCGCTCGAAGGCGAGTACGGCAGGCCCAAGGTCGAGGTGCTGGCGCGGCGCGCGCGAGCGATAAATCCACACCTGAGCGTCGAGCCCATCGCGCAATTCCTGACTCCGGCGAATCTGGAGGAGATGCTCGACCGCGGGTATGACGCCGTGCTCGATGCGTGCGACGCGATCAAGGTCAAGGTCGCGATGATCGCGTTCTGCCGGCGGCGCAAGATCCCGATTGTCGTTTCCGGTTCTGCCGGCGGGCGCCGCGATCCGACATTGATCACTGCCCGTGACCTTTCGCGTACCGAGCACGACGTGCTGCTCGGCATCACGCGTCGAAAGCTGCGCGACGACTACGGCTGGACACGCAATCCGAAGCGCTACTTCGGCGTGCAGGCGGTGTTCTCGCGCGAAAACGTCAACTATCCGCAGCCGGACGGCAGTGTGTGCAAGACGCGTGGTCCGGATGCCGAGACGGCGCTGAAGCTCGATTGCGCCGGTGGACTTGGCGCGGCGATGCATGTGACCGCGACGTTCGGCATGGTGGCGGCGGGGCGCTTGATCGAGCGCTTGCTCGAGGCGAAAAGTTCAGCAAAAGACGCTTTGGAAGGTTAGGCGCGCCGCTGCGGAAGCATTCTATTTTTTTGCCGTCATTCCCGCGAAAGCGGGAATCCATTTTGCTTTTCCAGCGAAGATCAAGTTGGATTCCCGCTTTCGCGGGAATGACGGCGGGGTTGGGATTCTTCTCGGCGCATTGCTCAGCTCGTGGGGCGACCGAACAATCGCACGGCGTTTTCCGTCGTCGCCTGGGCGATCACCGCGGCATCGACACCACGCAACTGCGCCACGCATTCGCACACCTCGACCAGCCGTGAAGGTTCGTTGCGCGCGCCTTGGTGCCCGTGCAGCGGTTGGTCGGGCGAGTCGGTTTCGAGCAACAGGAATTCCAGCGGCATCGTCGCGACGAGTTCGCGCAGACGGCGCGCACGCGGATAGGTGATCGGGCCGCCGAGTCCGACGCAGAATCCCATTTTCCACAACTGC
>DASRTK010000295.1:0-4167 GCA_035655975.1 Rudaea sp. | reverse complement strand
CGGCGACCTGGAGTTCTACGGGCGCGACTGGACCCGGCGCTGGGTGCCTGCGCCGTTGGCGATTGCCTTTCCGGCAACCAGCGAGGAAGTGCAGGCGATCGCGCGCTGGGCCAGCGCGCATCGCCTGGCACTGGTGCCGTCGGGCGGCCGCACCGGCTTATCCGGTGGCGCCGTCGCGGCACAGGGCGAACTCGTCGTCAGTTTCGAACGCATGAGTCGCGTGCTCGACTTCAACCCGATCGACCGCACGTTGACGGTCCAGCCCGGCATCGCGCTCGAAGCCGTGCAGAAAATCGCGCGCGAGCATGGGCTGATCTATCCGGTCGATTTTGCCTCGCGCGGGTCGTGCTCGATCGGCGGCAGCATCGCGACGAATGCCGGCGGCATCCGCGTCATCCGCTACGGGAACACGCGTGAGTGGATTGCCGGACTCAAGCTCGTGACCGCGAACGGAGAGTTGCTCGAGCTCAATCGTGGTTTGATCAAGAACTCCTCCGGCTATGACTTGCGTCATCTCGTGATCGGCGCTGAAGGCACGCTCGGTCTTGTCGTCGAGGCGACGCTGCGCCTGACCGATTCGCCGCCGGCCTCGCAGGTGATGCTGTTTGCCGTGCCAGAGATGGCGGCGCTGATGCAGGTGTACGCCGTCTGCCGCGCGCGATTGACGCTGAGCGCATTCGAATTTTTCACTGATCGTGCTTTGCATCATGTCGTCGCGCACGGCGCACAGCGTCCTTTCGCGGACGCCTCGCCGCATTACGTGATCACCGAGTTCGACGCCGGCAACGAAGCGCAGCAACAAACCGCGCTCGAGGTCTTCGAGCAGTGCATGGGTGCCGGCTGGGTCAGCGACGGGGTCATGAGCCAGAGCGATGCGCAGGCCGCGGCCTTGTGGAAATTGCGCGAAGGCATAACCGAAAGCCTCGCGCCGCATCAGCCGTACAAGAACGATATCGCGGTGCGCATCTCGGCCGTGCCGGCGTTCATCGCCGAAATGCACGCGCTGCTGACGCGTGAGTATCCCGATTTCGACGTCGTCTGGTTCGGCCACATCGGCGATGGCAACCTGCACATCAACGTGCTGAAACCCGAATCGCTCGGCGCAGCGGACTTCCTTGCCCGGTGCGAACGCGTGACCAAGCTGCTCGGCGAGACTCTGGCGCGCCATGGTGGCAGCATCTCGGCCGAACACGGTATTGGCCTGGTCAAGAAGCCCTATTTGTCGAGCACGCGCAGCGCCGCGGAGATTGCATTGATGCGCAGCGTGCGCGCGGCATTCGATCCGCTGGGGATCATGAACCCGGGAAAACTGTTCGACTGACTGATTTCAACCAGCCGCAAGTAAGCACGTTCGAGCAGGCGCAGACCGATGAGTCGCGCCAATAGCCCTCCCCTTCGAGGGGAGGGTTGGGTGGGGATGGTGTTGCTGCGCAGTGCGGTCTGCACAAAACACCATCCCCCTCCCGGCCTCCCCCTTGAAGGGGGAGGGGAAGAGCGCTCGAGATTCCGAATTTCTTCCTGCTACTTCGCTCCGTCCACGCGCACGTACTCGACTTTCCACTCGACCTGCCACGGGCCATCGCCAGTCCTGCGCTCGTTCAGTGCTTCGTAGCGATCTTCACCGATGCGCTTCCAGTGCGTGCGCATCGTCAAATCCTTCGGCTGCGTCAGATGCCGTTCCGGAAAATTCAGGCCGTCGGCGACCGGCTCGACGCTGCCGCTATCCATGTCGCCATCGCTGCTCCAGTACCAGAACACGATGTGCTGCTGCTTCGGATCGAACGCGTAGACGGTCTCGCCGAGATAGTCGGGATTCTTTCCGTGCACGACGTGCTTGTCGCGGATGAAATGACTGCCGTACATCGCCTCGAAGCAATGCGTGTCCCGGCCCATCTCGCGCGGCAGGTCGCCCGCCCAGCAATGGCCGACGAGGAATTGCAGGGGCTGCAGCAGATCTTTCGCTGCCGCCGTCGGATCAGCACCGAGCGACACGGCACCCATCAGGATCAGTGAACCTAGCATTTGACATCTCCGAGTGAGGTCGAAATGCAGCCTAGCGGATTGTCACGCGCGCGGCTTGGAAAAAATTGACTTGAAGCGAATGCGCAGTTCGCCTCGGCAGCTCGGCACTACTCGATGACGATGCTTGCTGCGTCCGGCCGCGCGTCGCGCAGCAGCGTGCCGGGTGCACGGCCGGCGAAACGCTGGAAATCGCGCACCAAGTGGGACTGATCGTAGTAGCCGCACGCATGGGCGATCTCGGCCCAGTTCGACGCCGGCGCGCGGGCGAGCTCGAGCGCGCGATTGAAGCGAATGATGTTGCCGTAGGCCCTCGGCGTGAGGCCGACTTGTTCGCGAAAGCGGCGGATCAGGTGCTCACGGCTGAAGCCAGTGTGGCGACTCAGGGCGGACAGGGCGATCTGGCCGTGGCTGCCGGCGATCTTGCGGCTCGCTTCTACGACGGCGGGGTGGACTTGCGCTCCGCGTTCGAGCAGGCACAACAGCCACTGTTCGAGTAGCGCGAAGCGTGCCACGGGCGAGGGCGTTTCGAGCAAACGTTGACGCAGACCGAGCACTTGGTCGCCGAGCAACGCTTCGAGTTCGACGACCTGATCGCTGAGCTCGTGCTGTGCCAGGCGCAGGAGCCGATACGCGCCGTGACTGTGGAACTGCGCGCCGAGCAGCACCGTGTCGCCGTGCGATCCGGTTTCTATGAAGCGCTCGTTCTGGCCGGCGAGCCAGCAGGTTGGAAACGAGCGTGGCGGGGCGCCGGGCTCGCGCGCGAACAGCGTCGGCGCAGCGCCGAGATTGAACAGCAGGTGTGCGTTGCCGGTCGGCAGGCGCCGGTCACGCAGGTAGTTGGCGCGGCCGCTGACGTGCCAGAACAACTGCACGTGGTCGGCGAGCGGCGGGTCGGGAAAATAGAACGCACGCGTCCACCTGCCGAGGGGAGAATCGTGCTGGCTGATTGCTGTGCGCCCCATGAGGCATTTTGTCGCGCGCCTCGCCGCGCGGCAAGCTGCCGGCGTGCAATGTGACTTTTCCCGCGCCACAGCGGAAAATCCCTTGCCTGAAGACCTCGCAGATCCAAGGAACATCATGAGCCCAGCCGATGGCCGCCGCGTCCTCTATCCGGAAATCGAACCGTACGATTCCGGCCTACTGAAGGTTTCCGCGCTGCACACGCTTTACTTCGAGCAGTGCGGCAACCCGCGCGGCAAACCGGTCGTGTTTCTGCACGGCGGCCCGGGCGCGGGCTGCAATGCGAAGTCGCGGCGCTTCTTCGATCCGGCGCGTTACCGCATCATCCTGTTCGATCAGCGTGGCTGCGGCCGTTCGACGCCGCATGCCGAACTGACCGAAAACACGATCTGGCATCTGGTCGACGACATCGAGCGCTTGCGCTCGCACCTGGGTCTGGACCGCTGGCAGGTATTCGGCGGTTCATGGGGTTCGACGCTTGCACTGGCTTATGCCGAAAAGCATCCCGAACGCGTGACCGGGCTCGTTCTGCGCGGCATCTTCATGTTGCGCCGATCCGAGCTCGAATGGTTTTATCAGAAGGGCTGCGACGCAATCTATCCCGATGCCTGGGAGCCGTATCTGGCGGCGATACCGGCCGTCGAGCGGGCCGACCTCATGGGGGCCTACTACCGGCGGCTTACGAGCCCTGATCCGGCGGTGCGCCTGGCTGCGGCCAAGGCCTGGTCGATGTGGGAAGGCGGCACGAGTTTCCTGCAGCCGAGCGCGGACTACATCGCGTCGACCGGCAGCGACGAATTCGCACTGGCGTTCGCGCGCATCGAATGCCACTACTTCGTGCACGGCGGATTCTTCGACGCCGACGACCAGCTGCTGCGCGATGCGGCAAAATTGAAAAATATACCCGCGGTCATCGTGCAGGGCCGTTACGATGTCGTCTGTCCGCTGCGCAGCGCCTGGGATCTGCACCGCGCGTGGCCGGAGGCCGACCTGCGCATCGTCGGCGATGCCGGGCATTCGGCGCTCGAGCCCGGTATCACTCATGAGTTGATCCTAGCCACGGATAGATTTGCGATCTAGCGGACTGCAACGTTTGATTCGCGAGCAGCTTGTAAGTCGCTGGCCATGATTGCCCCCATCCGCCTGACTTGCGCCATCCTGGCGCTCGCCCTTCGGGCCAGCTGC
>DASRTK010000294.1:0-6127 GCA_035655975.1 Rudaea sp. | reverse complement strand
TTGCCGAGCTGGCCGAGGATCACGTCTGGCACGTCGTCCGGATTCTGCGAGCAGAAGTACACGCCAACGCCCTTGGAGCGAATCAGCCGCACGACCTGTTCGATGCGCTTCTGCAATGAAGGCGGGCAATCGTCGAACAGCAGGTGCGCTTCGTCGAAGAAGAACACGAGCTTGGGCACATCGAGGTCGCCGACCTCAGGCAGTTTTTCGAACAGTTCCGAAAGCAGCCAGAGCAGGAAAGTCGAATACAGCGCCGGCTTCAGGATCAGCTGATCGGCGGCGAGGACGTTGATCAACCCGCGGCCGTCGAGGCCAACGCGCATGAACTCGGCCAGGTCGAGCGCGGGCTCTCCGAAAAACACATCGCCGCCGGCATTCTCCAGGGTCAGCACCGCGCGCTGGATCGCCGCGAGCGATGTCGGGCTCACGAGCCCGTAGCTGGCCGAGATCGTCTTCGCATTCTCCTTGTCGCCGGCGTAGTTCAGCAGCGCGCGCAGGTCTTTCAGGTCGAGTAGCAGCCAGCCATGGTCGTCGGCGACCTTGAACACGACTTCGAGCACGCCGCTCTGCACGTCGTTGAGTTCGAGCAGGCGCGCGAACAGCGTAGGACCCATCTCCGACACGGTGGCGCGCACGGGATGACCGAGCTTGCCGTAGATATCCCAGAAAATTACCGGATTGGCGGCGGGCGTGAAGCTCGTCAGGCCAAGCTTTTCGAGACGCGGCTTGAGCTTGTCCGTGATCACGGCGGCCTGCGAAAGTCCGGCGAGATCGCCTTTCACGTCAGCCAGGAAAACCGGGACGCCGAGACGCGAAAAGCCCTCGGCCATGACCATCAGCGATACCGACTTTCCGGTCCCGGTCGCGCCGGCGATCATGCCGTGACGGTTGCCGTAGCGCGCGTGCAGGAAGACGTCGCTGGAGTTTGGAACAGTCTTGCCGAGCAGAATTTCGTTCACGATGTCCTTCCCGATCCGTCTGCTTCTGATGTTGTCTGCGGGCGATGTTCGCACGAACCGGAGAGTCGATGTGGCGCCAATCAATTCCGGACACGGCAGCATGATACCCAGAAGATTCGCAGGGTGTGACGCCGGTGTTCGAATCGGCCGACAGATCGCGCAAAGGGTTGGCAGGACGCGTCCCGACAGGTAACGTGCGGTAATTGTCTGGCAGGTCCGTAAGCATGCATTGCAATTTCCGCGTTCTCGCAGTCAGCGTTTTCCTCACCCTCGGCGCGTGCGCCGGTCCATCCGTGCAGAAGACCACTCCCGCCGCGCAGTCAGCGCCAGGCACAGCGTCGAACGTCGAGCAGATCAACGCGCTTTACGCGCGCCTGGATGCCGATGCGAAGCGTTATACAGCCGCGCGCACCGCGCGCCCGGGCAACGCCGAGCCTTCCGCCGCCGCGGCCGCCGAAGCCAAGGCGGCGCTGGATGACCTGCAGGCGGCGTACACGCAATGCCTGGCCCTGCGCGATTGCGAGAGCCAGCGCTTCTTCGCTGCGTTCGACCATCTGCTGCGCCAGGACAGCGGTCTGCTCGGCGAGGATGCGGGAAACCCCGCGCCCGATGGCGCCGAGACAAGCGGCGAAGCGGGAGTCGTATCGCCGGCCGCTGCGGCGCTGCCGGAAGTCGCGCGCTCGGTATCGCTGCTCAAGGGCCGCGAGCTATCCGATCTCATCGCATTGAACGATCCGATCAAGGTCGCGCTGGAGCAGTGGCTGACGCAGCTTCGTCCGAACCTGATGCTCGCCTACGAGAACTACGAATACATGCGCTATCGCATGTGGCCGGAATACCAGAAGGCGGGCCTGCCCGAGGCGCTGCTGTTCGGCATGCTGGCGAAGGAGTCCGGCGGCAAGGTGCACGCGGTGTCACGTTCTGGAGCGAGCGGGCCTCTGCAATTCATGTATGCGACCGGCGCGCGCTTCGGCCTGGGCACGGTCGACGGCTTCGACCAGCGCTTCGATCCGCGCTTGTCGGCGCATGCCAATGCGGCCTACCTCAACGAACAACTCGCCGTGTTCAACGACAATCTCGAACTCGTTCTCGGTGCGTACAACGGTGGCGAAGGCGCGATGCAGCGGCTCGCGGCGCGCAATCCGAATGCCGGTTTCTGGGACGCGAAGATCTACTTCGAAGTCAACCCGGAAACGCGCGACTACGTCCCGATGGTGCTCGCGGCCGCATGGCTGTTCCTGCACCCGGAGCGCTACCACCTGGTATTCCCGAAGATCGACGGCAAGGCGGCAGCGATCGCGTTGGCGGTGCCGTCCTCGATCGACGAATTGACCGTGTGTCTCGGCCAGGAAGGCAATCCGAACGGCTGGTTCCGCACGCTGCGCAACCTCAATCCTCAGTACGAACCGCAGCAGCCGATGGCAGCCGGAACGCGCATCGAATTGCCGGCGCGCCTGGTGACGGCATACGAAAAATCCTGCGCCAGCGGCAAGTGGGTCGAACTGGCGAGCGACTTGCACAGTGCGGCGGCGCCGGTGGCGCCGGCCGGATTCGCCCGGACCGAACGCCCTGCGCGCGGTTCGAGCAGCGCGAAGGCCTCCGGCAGTACGAAGACCTATGTCGTCAAGAAGGGCGAAACGCTGGGTGCTATCGCGCACAAGCTCGGCTGCGGCAGTGTCGGGGAGTTGGCAGCGCCGAATCACATCAAGGGGCCCGGTTATGCGGTGCACCCGGGGCAGACGTTGCAGGTTAGTTGTGGGAAGAGGTGAGACGGCATTTGCGGACATGCTGACTTAAAACACTCCTGCGTTTTCAGCATGCCGTGCCATGCGGGCACCCGCCGGAACTTGCTCCTGCATTTTCGGCGTGTCGGTCTAGCAAAGATGACTTCGTTTTGCGGATGTCGTGCGGTTTAGGCACGGCCGGAAAATGCTCCTGCATTTCCGGCATGGTCGGTCTAGCAAAGATGACTTCGTTTTGAGGATGTCGTGCGGTCTAGGCACCGCCGGAAAATGCTCCTGCATTTCCGGCGTCGGTCTAGCCAAAATGGCTTCGTTTTCCGGGTGTCGTGCGGTCTAGGCACCCGCCGGAAATTGCTCCTGCATTTCCGGCATGTCCGCCATCCATGGCGGCCAAAAAAAAGCGCCGCGAGAGCGGCGCTTTCAAGGACCTGACGTAAAACGGAATTAGGCGACGGCGCGGCCGATCTCGGCGGCCCAGCGGTCCTGGGCCGTGGTCGCGGGCGCGTACTCACGCAGCACGCGCAGCGTGCGCATCAGCTGGCGGTGCAGGTTCTGCGCTTCGCCGTATTGCGAATCCTTGGTCTCGAAGTAGGCAACTGTCAGCCACAGCGCGATGCCGCGCAGCTTGACATGAGGGTTGTCGGAACGAACGCGCGTGAAGCCGACCTCGGCGCCCTTGCCCCAGGCAGCCTCGATGCCCTGGGTTTCGCCGGGCGTCCCGTACAGGTGCGGGAACTCGCATTGCGACGCACTGGAAAATTCCTTGACCGCGAGTGCAGCCAGCTGGCGACGGGTTGCCAATGGCAGCGAATCAATCTCTCGCTGGATTTCGCGGAACTGCCGGTTGAGCTGTATCGATCGGCTCAGGGCGATCAGACGGCTGACAATGCGCATTTGCGGATCCTTGAAATTCACTTGCCGTGCGGGATTGCACTTACACGACGCTGGCGATACTACTGCTTCGCCCCCTGCCGGTGTACGTACCACGTCACAATTTGACCATTTGCGTCACATTCTTGCAAATCCTAACCGAAATTGCACGCAATTTCATCAAGATACGCGGAAGAGTCCGGGTAAAATCGCGAAGCCGGGCGTTCAGCGGATCAGCTTGCCAATGCGGCTGCCGACCTGAACCGGGGTCTCTGCAGCAAGGCGCACTTCCCAGGCGGCGCGGCCGGCGGGCAAGACAACGATGACCGTGGAACCCATGTTGAAGCGGCCCATTTCGGCGCCGCGCTCGAGGCGAATGGCACGGTCGCGCCAGTCCTTGCGAGTGACGGCGCTGGCGTACGGCGGGATCTCCAGCCCGCTCCAGACGGTCTCGACGCTCGAAACCAGCATGGCGCCGACGAGCACGACCACGAACGGACCTTCATCGCCGTCGAAGTGACAGACCAGGCGCTCGTTGCGCGCGAACAGGCGCGGCACGGCGTTGACGCTGAAGGGCGCGACACTGAAAAGGCGCCCGGGGATATGCACCGTTTCGCGCAGCGTGCCGGCCAGCGGCATGTGCACGCGATGATAGTCGCGCGGCGAAAGGTATACAGTGATAAAAGTTCCATCAGTATACGTTTTCGCATCGGGCCCGCAGGCCAGCAGTTCGGCGGCGCTGAAATCAAAACCCTTGGCCTGGAAAATGCGGTCTCCGGTGATCGGGCCCAGTTGGCTGATCTTGCCGTCCGCGGGGCAGGCCAGTGCCTGCGGATCCTCCGGCAGTGGTCGCGTACCCGGCTTGAGTGCGCGCGTGAAGAACGCATTGAATGTCGGATAGGCGCACGGGTCTGTAACGACCGCCTGTTCCATGTCCACGCGATAGGCGCTGACGATGCGCGAGATCAGGAAGTCCTTCCATGGCCGCCACGTCCAGCGCGTCGCCCAGTACACGACGCGCGACAGCGCGCGATGCGGCAGCAGGTACTGGAGCATGACGGCGGGGCGCATCGATCAGGTCCCCGTACCGGCAAGCGTGGCGAGGTCGGCGGCTACGTCGGCGGCCGAAAACGGCGGGCGAAACATGCCGACGAGCCTTCCCTGCGGATCCACAATCACGGCCGAGCCGCTGTGGTCGACCTGGATTTCGCCGTTCGGCCCCGTCGAGCGCGAGTAGAGCAGTCCCAAAGCGCGTGTCAGGCGAGTCAGTTGCTCGTCGCTCCCGGTCGCCGCGACGAAGTCGGGGCTGAAGAACGCCACGTACTTGCCCAGGGCTTCCGGCGTATCGCGCTGCGGATCGACCGATATGAAATTGACGCGTACGCGATCGCGCAGACCGCGCTCACCGAGTGCCTTCCACACCTGCGTGAAGACTGACAGCGTCGTCGGACAAACGTCCGGGCAACTGGCGTAGCCAATGTAAGCGACGTTCCAGCGTCCCTTCCAGTCCGCCAGCGTCAGTGGTGCACCATTGGCCTGAGCCAACTGGAAATCGGGCAGGTCGCGTGGCTGCGGATAAAGGACCGCGTTTGCGAGCTTGGGCCGATCGACTTGGCCGAATTGCCGGTTTCCTAGCCACAGTCCGACGCCAGCGGCCAGCGCTGCGACGAGAATGATCCAGACAAAGGAGCGATGCGAGGCCTGCGCGGAGAGAGTCATCGGGCCATTATAGCGTTCGCATTCGCCTATACTTGTACCTGCCAACAGTCCCGCGATGACCACGTGACCGCCGAACTTGCTTCGATCATCGATCTGATCCGTTACGGCGCGAGCCGCTTTGCCGGCGCCGGGCTCACGTTCGGCCACAGCTATGACAGCCCGCTCGACGAATCGACGCACCTGGTGCTGCACAGCCTGCACCTGCCGCACGACCTGCCGCCCGCCTATGGCGCGGCGCGACTGACGGCGGTCGAGAAGAAGCGCGTGCTCGCGCTGATCGAACGGCGCGTGCGCGAGCGCAAACCAGTCGCCTACCTCACCGGCGAGGCATGGTTTGCCGGCCTGAAATTCAAATCCGACGCGCGCGCGCTGGTGCCGCGTTCGCCGATCGCCGAGTCGATCCAGAACGGGTTTTCGCCGTGGCTCGATGGTCTGGCGGTCCGCCGTGCGCTCGACCTGTGCACCGGGTCGGGCTGCATCGGCATCGCGATGGCCGCGCATAATCCTGACTGGCGCGTCGACCTGGCCGACATCAGCGACGACGCACTGGCGCTGGCGCGTGAAAATATACAATTCCAGAATGTCGAAGAGCGCGTGCGCGCGCTCAAGTCCGACCTGTTCGCCGGACTGAAAGGCGAGGTCTACGACCTGATCGTCAGCAATCCGCCGTACGTGACCGAGCAGGAATTTGCCGCTTTGCCGGCCGAATACGCCCATGAGCCTTCGCTGGGCCTGAAGGCGGGCGACGATGGCCTGGATTTCGCGCTGCGCATCCTTGCCGATGCACCGTCCCACCTGAGCGCAAACGGCTGGCTGATCGTCGAGGTCGGCGAGAGC
>DASRTK010000293.1:0-8021 GCA_035655975.1 Rudaea sp. | reverse complement strand
GACGTCATCGAAAAGCCGCCGTTCTTCATGCGCCGCGGCCTGCGCACCGTCATCCATGTGAACTACCTCTCGGCTGAAGTCGATACCGTCTACTTTCCGCAGGTCGAAGTCGTCGGCGACATCGGCAACACGATCTGGCGGCTGAAGGAAGCCGTCGGCAAACAGCCTCATTGGGACTTCGGTTATTTCGACAACGTGCGCAAGCACCACGATGCGCACCTGGCTGAAGGCAAAGACGACGCACGCTGGCCGATCTATCCGCAGCGCCTGGTCGCCGACGTGCGCAAGGTCATGCCCGACGACGGCATCCTGTGCCTCGACAACGGCATGTACAAGATCTGGTTCGCGCGCTATTACCGCTGCCGCCAGCCGAACACGCTGCTGCTCGACAACGCGCTGGCAACGATGGGCGCCGGCCTGCCGTCGGCGATCGGCGCGCAGATCGTCCATCCGGGCCGCAAGGTCGTTGCCGTCGCCGGCGACGGTGGCTTCATGATGAATTCGCAGGAAATCGAGACGGCCGTGCGTCTGAAGTTGAATCTGACCGTGCTGCTGCTGCGCGACAACGCCTACGGCATGATCAAGTGGAAGCAGGCGCACATGCACTTCGCCAACTTCGGCATGGACATGGGCAACCCCGACTTCGTCGCCTACGCGCAAAGTTATGGCGCGCACGGGCATCGCCCCGCATCCGCGGCAGAGTTCGCGCCGACCTTGCAGAAGTGCCTCGATACTCCCGGAGTGCACCTGATCGACGTGCCGATCGACTATTCCGACAACGACCGGATTCTCAATCGCGAAATCCGGGAGCTTTCCGCGAAACTCTAGGCGCAGTCAGGAGCGTTCACGACACGAAGTGGAGGCTGAGCCGGCCGGCAGCACTCAGGCTGCGACTCGTTCGCTCATTCCGGCGATGTCGAGCAACGCTCAATCAAAACCGTTCGTGAAGATGAATTCGGGCTGGTCCGATTCGTACGCTCCGATGTCGACATGCAGGCCCTGGACGCGCTCTTCGCCCCGCACATCGACGGCCGTCGCGAAGCCCAGCAGGGCGACGGTCGCGAAGCCGCGGTCGGGATCGTCCTTGCCGGCATCGACGAGCGGCGAGTTGGCGTTCAGGCGGAAATCGCCCTGCACAGCGTCGACAAAACCCGGATCGACCGCCTTGTTGCCGTCCTGATTCCTCGGCATTCCGTGCAGAGTCTGGATGTCATTGTTGAATAGGTCGGCGGCAAGGGTCGCCCTGACGGTACTGTCGGCCCGGAGGTCGAAGGTGCCGTCGACGTTTTCGGGATTGTTCGCCCAGAAGATATTGTTGCTGTAGACGACTTGCGCCAGTGTGAAGATCGTGACGGCAGTGTGCACGGCCAGCGGCACGTCGTTTGACCGGATCCCGGTCGTCTGATTGCCGGTGAACGTGTTGTCGTTCACGTCGATCGAGTTGTTCGAGAACAGCAGCGCCGCGGCCCCGTCCGGTGCGCGGTTGCCGGCGAAGAGATTGTCACGAACGATCAGGAAGGCAAAACTGCTGGGCTCCGTTCCATCGCCATCCGTTGCGGCTGACAGGGCACCGCCGCTGTTGTCTTGCTGATAGACCGTGGCGACGTTGTTGCGGAAGATGTTGCGCTCGACCAGGATGCCGCCGTCGTAGATCGGACCGCTGTCGCTGATTTTCAGGCCGGCGACGACGCCACCCGATCCGTTCTCGAAGGTGAGCCCGGAAACCGTGATCTGGCCGCCGCTGAATGGCAAATCCGGGTCGAATGACGTAGCGATCGTCAGCGGCCGCACGGCCTGATTGCCATCGAGGCCGGTCAGCGAAGCGTCCGGCGACCGCATCTCTGTCTGGCAATTGGCGTCCTGATAGCCGCCGGCGATGACGATGATCCCTGATTGGTGGACGTCGACATGCCAGCCGCCATCCGGCGCGAGGTAGTGGCCCGTCCGGATGCGGATTTCGTGGCTTGCCGTCTTGTCCTGTTGAGCGGCGGCAAGCGCCGCAGTCAGGTCGTCGGCCGTACCGACGCAAAGCGTGGACGCGAACGCGTGCCCGCCTGCTGACAGACCCGCCAGCAACACTGCGAGGCAAGATTTCATCCAGCGTTCTCCACAAGACCGACGCACGTTGGCCCGTTGTGACCGGGAACATCCCGTTATCAGGTAGAACGAGAACATGCAGCGGATTGCGCCACCCGGCAAACGTCGGCGTCTGCCGGTCCGCGCATGAATGTCCCTGCTGGTTGTCCGTCGTCTGGCGCGGAACTGGCCCTCGCGCCCTTGCTTCCGAATGACGAGTCTGTCAGCGTCAGGCAGAATTACCGGACCCTATCCCGCATTCGGGAATGGAATGACAGGAACGCGCGCCATGCTCAAGCCGACCTATCCGTATTACCTCGCCAACGAAGCCAGGCAGCCGAACACCGATCTCGAGGTCACCGACAAGTACACTGGCGCCGTCGCGACACGTGTTGCGATGGCCGATGCCAAGGCGATCGATGCCGGCATCGCGGCTGCCGTCGAGGCGCAGGAGGCCTGTCGCAAGATGGCGCCATACCAGCGCCAGGCGATTCTCGAGCATTGCGTCAAGCGCTTTCGCGAACGCTACGACGAACTGGCGATGGCGCTGTGCATCGAGGCCGGCAAACCGATCAGGGATTCGCGCGGCGAAGTGACGCGCTTGATCGATACGTTCAAGGTCGCTGCCGAGGAATCGGTGCGCATCGACGGCGAAGTGTTGAACCTGGAAATATCGGCGCGGGCGAAAGGCTATCGCGGTTTTTCCAAGCGCGTTCCGATCGGTCCGTGCTCGTTCATTTCGCCGTTCAATTTTCCGCTGAACCTGGCCGCGCACAAGGTTGCGCCGGCGCTCGCGGTCGGCTGTCCGTTCGTGTTGAAACCGGCCAGCCGCACGCCGATCGGGGCGCTGATCATGGGCGAGGTCATGGCCGAAACGGACCTGCCGAAAGGCGCGTTCTCGATCCTGCCCGCGCACCGCGACGGCGCGGACCTGTTCACGACCGACGATCGTTTCAAGCTTCTGTCATTCACCGGCTCACCTTCGGTCGGCTGGGACCTCAAGGCGCGTGCAGGCCGCAAGAAAGTCGTACTCGAACTCGGCGGCAACGCGGCCTGCATCGTCGATTCGGACCAGGGTGACCGTCTCGACTTCGTCGTCGAGCGCATGATCTTCGGCGCGTTTTATCAATCCGGGCAAAGCTGCATCGGGGTGCAGCGCATCCTGGTCCAGGAAGATTTCTACGATTGCTTCCGCGACGCATTCATCGCGGCGACGAAGAAACTGATTGCCGGCGATCCGAAGGACGAAAAGACATTTGTCGGTCCGATGATCGACGAGAAGGAAGCCACGCGTCTCGACGACTGGATCCAGGAAGCCGTGAAGTCCGGCGCCAGGCTGCTGTGCGGCGGCAAGCGCGACAAGGCCATGCTCGAGGCGACCGTGCTCGAGAACGTCGATTCGAAGCAGAAGGTCAGCTGCATGGAGGCATTCGGCCCGGTTGCGTTGTTGCAGAAGTACAGGACGTTCGACGAGGCTATAGCCTACGTCAATGACAGCGTGTTCGGCCTGCAAGCCGGCCTGTTCACCTACGACGTGCGCAAGGCGATGAAGGCCTGGGACGAACTCGATGTCGGCGGCGTCGTCGTCGGCGACGTGCCGAGCTTCCGCGTCGACAACATGCCGTACGGCGGCGTCAAGGATTCGGGCCTCGGCCGCGAGGGCATCCGTTATGCGATCGAGGACATGACCGAACTGCGCTTGATGGTTATGCGCGATCCGTAAGCTCCATGCAAGGAAGCATGCGATAGCATCGCGAATGCGGCCGGAGCGCTCGCGGGCGCGCAGGCACTGCATGGACGTCATCGCCTCGACTGACCGCGAGGCGTCACAGCACGTCGGCGCTTGGACGCACCATCCAAAAAGGGGGTCGCCATGAACCATCGCGTCTTGACCATTGCAGCAATCACGGGCAGCGCCTGTCTCAATGCCCATGCCGCTGCATCCCGCTTGCTCGTCAGCGAAGTCGTTGTCGCGCCGACCCAGGCAGAAATGGTCGCGATCTATAACCCGAATCCATACGTTGTCGACCTTAGCAACTACTATCTGGCCGACTACGAAAGTTATTACAACCTTGTCGTTTCGGTGGCGCCAGCGTCGTCGGATTTTGTCGTTCGATTTCCGGCCGGTGCGCGCATCAGCTCCAAGCAAACCCAATTCATCGCGGTTGGCGGCGCGGAATGTTTCAAGAGCGCCTGCGGCGTGGTCGGACCGTTCTCGGGCTTCGGCGTCTACCCGACTTTCGAGATTCCTTCGTCGACCACGGCCAACAATAGCGCGGACGTTCCCGACATGCTCTCCCCGTTCGGCGGGGCGATCGGATCGACTCATGGCCTCACCAATGCCGGCGAGCCCGTCACTCTGTTCTACTGGGATGGCGCGACCAACCTCGTCACTGACGTCGACTACGTATTCGCGGGTACTCCGAGTGTCAGCCAGCCGGCCGTCAACAAGACAGGTGTCACGATCAACGGCAGCGAATATCTGCCGGACACTGTCGACACGACGGCGCAGCATGCGCCACTTACGGCCACCGGCAATATCGAAACCTGCCGCGTTCATCCGTACACCGAGGGCGCCCAGATCGCGAGTGGCGGCAACGGCGTGGGCGGCGCCGACGAAACGAGCGAGGATTCGGCCAATACCTGGTCCGCATGCGCATCATTGGCAACCGTGCCCGTTGCGACAGTCTCGGATATCCTGTTTGCCGACGGGTTCGAACCCTTCACACCCGACTAGAGGCATCACACCCGACCCATGGATCACCGATCGATCACCCCCGCGCGGGCGCTCCTGCTTGCCGCGCTGGCGTGCCTCACTGGACCGCGCGCGCAAGCCGCAAGCTGGCCGCCGCCCGCCGAGGGCGAGTACACGATCAGGAATTTCGAGTTCGTTGGCGGCGAAGCGCTTCCGGAACTGAAGCTGCACTACCGCACGCTCGGCACAATCCACAAGGATAAAAAGGGACACGTGGACAATGCCGTGCTGATCATGCACGGCACGGGCGGCGCCGGCACTCAGTTCCTCCAGGACCGATTCGCCGGCGAGTTGTTCGGCGCCGGCCAGCCGCTCGATGCAGCGAAGTACTTCATCGTGCTGATCGACGACATCGGCCACGGCAAGTCGAGCAAGCCGAGCGACGGGCTGCGCATGAAGTTTCCGCATTACTCGTACGACGACATGATCGTGGCGGAATACCGCGTGCTGACCGAGAAGCTGAATGTCGATCACCTGCGCCTGGTCATGGGCACGTCGATGGGTGGCATGCACACGTGGCTCTGGGGCGAGGCCTATCCGGACTTCATGGACGCCTTGATGCCGCTGGCCTCGCTGCCGGTGCAGATTGCCGGACGCAACCGCATGATGCGACGCATGTACATGGACTCGATCCGCAACGATCCGGAATGGAACAACGGCGACTACACCAAGCAGCCACGCGGCCTCGCCGACGCGATCCACATACTGATGATCATGGGCTCGAGCCCGTTGCAGATGCAGAAGGACGCTCCGGACCGCGACAGCGCCGACAAGTATCTGGAGGACCGCGTCGAACGTTTGATGAAGGAGGACGACGCGAACGATTGCCTGTACCAGATCGATTCATCGCGCGACTACAACCCACAGCCGAAGCTCGGGACGATCAAGGCGCCGCTGCTAGCGGTGAATTCGGCGGACGACCAGATCAACCCGCCCGAACTTGGCATTCTCGAGCGCGAGATCAAAAACGTTCCGCATGGACGCGCTGTCGTGATTCCGATCAGCGATGCGACGCGCGGGCATGGCACGCATACATGGGCGGCGCTGTGGAAGGATCACCTCGTTGAACTGCTCAAGGAGTCTGAGCCGAAATACTGACCCCGCGGCGTACCGACTTGAGCCCCTCTCCCACCGGGAGAGGGGTTGGGGTGAGGGTCGGGGCTCGCAACGACGTGCAACCGTTGGGCTGCTTGAGCTGGACTCGCACAGACGACGATACAGTCCCGGCCCTCATCCGGCGCTACGCGCCACCTTCTCCCGAGGGGAGAAGGAAAAGCATCACTCATCCGCCGGCGCGTCAAGCCCCGGAAACAGCACCTCGGTAAATCCGAACTTCGAAAAGTCCCGGATGCGCGACGGATATAGACGGCCGATCAGATGATCGCATTCGTGCTGCACGACGCGGGCGTGGAATCCTTCGGCTTCGCGATCGATCTGTGTGCCACTGGGGTCGAAGCCTGAATAGCGTATTCGCATGTAGCGATCGACAGCGCCGCGCATTCCCGGTACGGAAAGGCAGCCTTCCCAGCCTTCTTCCATGTCTTCCGACAGAGGCGTGATCCTCGGGTTCAGCAGGATCGTGCGCGGTACCGGCGGCGCATCGGGGTAGCGCTCGCTCTGTTCGAAGCCGAAGATCACGAGTTGCAGGTCGATGCCGATTTGCGGCGCAGCCAGACCGACGCCGCCGGCGGCATGCATCGTGTCGAACATGTCGGCAATCAACGCATGCAGTTCAGGCGTATCGAAAGCCTCGACGGTCTTGGCGACCCGCAAGAGGCGCGCGTCACCCATCTTCAGGATTTCTCGAATCATCGGCGCGGTCTGTCCGTCATCGGCATTCAAATCCCAACCCGATCATCATGTTAACCCCGCGCGCCTGCATTTGCCGTTACATCACCCATGACAGCGATAGCGATCGGCCCGAGCTTTACATTTCCCGGGCATTCATCGGGAGCCGCAAAGCGTGATTCCCGTGCGCGAATTATCGTACTCTTGGCGCACATGGGGGCCGAAAAGACGGACGAGGAACTGATGCTCGCCTACGCGCAAGGCGACGTGCGCGCGTTCGACGCGCTCTATCAGCGCCAGCGCGGCATGCTGTACCGATTCATCCTGCGCAGCATCAACGATCGCGCCGGCGCCGACGAACTGTTCCAGGAGACCTGGAGCCGCCTGATCGCCTCGCGCACGCGCTACCGGGTCGAGTCCAAATTCAGCACCTGGTTGCTGCAGATCGCGCACAATCTGATTGTCGACGCTTTTCGGCGTGCAAGGCCGCAGGCAGGACCCGAGGAAACCGAAACCGTCATGCGCGAACTCGATGCCCCCGAATCGGACCGGCCCGAACCGATTCTGAGCGCGTTCGAGCAGCGCCGGCGCTTGCAACTGGCGCTCGAGGCCCTGCCTCCGGAACAGCGTGAAGCATTCCTGCTCCGCGTCGAGAGTGGTCTTGGACTCGAGGAAATCGTCGCAGTGACCGGCGCCGGACACGAGACCGTCAAGTCGCGATTGCGTTACGCATTCGCGAAGCTGCGCGAGAAATTGGCAGAATGAGCAGCAACGAAAAATTCGAGCGCGAATTCGCGGATTTTCTCGCCGAAGAAGACTCGCGTCTCGCAGCGGCCTATCGCAAATTGCCGCAGATGGAGCCCGATCCGCGGCTCGATGGCGCGGTGCGGGCGATGGCGCATCGGGCACTGAATCCGCAACTGGTCGCGACACCGCAAGCGGGCTCACAGAAACGCCGCGTGGGTCGCTGGCTGCCAGCGCTCGGCGCCGCCGCAGGTGTAGTGTTCGCAGCCGGCATTGCGTTCCGGCTCGGACCGTCCTGGCACGGCGATCGCAGCGAAACGGGTGCGCCTGCAAGCGATGTGATCAGTGTCCGCTCGGTCGACGCCCCGCCTCCGACCGCGGCCCCGCTGTCTCCGGCGCCGCCACCGGCGGAAACCGCGGCGGCTCCGGCAAGCGCTGCATCACTGTCAGCGACGGCGAAGCTCAAGGCGCAGCCCGAAACGGAAATGGCGAAGCCCGCTTCAGACGCGGAGGCGCTCGAAAAAGCGGCAAGGGTCGATGACAGCGCGGACAACCGACCCGCTGCCGCCGGCGAACTGGGCAAAGGCGAAAAGCCGGCAGCGACTGCTCAGCCACAGGCATTTCCAGCGCCGCCTCAGGCGGCGGCCCGCAAGCGCGC
>DASRTK010000292.1:0-15652 GCA_035655975.1 Rudaea sp. | reverse complement strand
CATCACCGCAGGATCGGGCCGCATCAGGCGATCGGCATCCATGCGAAATGTGAAGCCGCGCGACGGCGCGATCGTCTGCGCCTTGATCGCACCGCCGACAGCCGCGTCCAGCGCATCGCGCACGCGGGTCGAGCAGTTTGCCGTGAAGTAGTCGTAGCGGTATTGCGCGTTGTCGGGACGCGCGTTCCAGGCCAGGAATTCGGCCAGTTGCATTCGCTGCGGCGGTGTCAGGTTCAGTTGCTGCTCGATGACCCAGCGGCCTTCTTCCACGTATACCGGGAGTTCCTCGGAGGGATAGCCTTCCGCGACGCGGTAGGTCATGAGCCCGCGCGCGAAGTTCAGGAAGAAGTTCTGCTGGGCAAAATCGAAGATGCCGTAGTTGTACCAGCGCGATCGCCCGCTGGAGCGATCGCGGATTTCGATCGCGTTGTGACCGAAGCGCTCCCAGATCTCCTCGCCGGGGCCGAAAGTGATCAGTGCGACCTCGAGATCGGCACCGGGGAGATCAGCGCCCGGTTGCTCTGTGGGGGCAGTTGCAGAAGGCGCGGTTTGAGCAACGCAGGTTCCCACGACCGCGATCAGCAGCGTGAACTTCAACGCCGCGTATTTTAACCCTCTCGCCCAAGCTCGCTTGGTGGAGGGGGTTGGGTGAGGGGGCGGGGCGACGCAATTCCTCGACGTCGCGGTAGTGCGATGCGTATCCCCCTCACCCCAACCCTCTCCCCCAACGATGAGGCCGTTGGGGGTGAGGGAGTGTGTGGACTCAGGCGTCATGCACGCGCACGGCAAACTGCAGTACGCGGCGGTCGTCGGCGCGGGTGACGCGGAACAGGAATCCGCCGATCGCGGCCTCTTCGCCGGTTTCGGGCAGATGGCCGAATTCCGAGGTGACCATGCCGCCGATCGTGTCGAATTCGTCGTCGGCGAACTCGCTGCCGAGGCGGGCATTGAAGTCGGCAATCGGCGTCAGCGCGTTGACCAGGAATCCGCCATCGGCCTGCGGCTGGATCAATTTCTTGCGCGCCGGATCTTCCTCGTCGTGCTCATCGTCGATCTCGCCGACGATTTCCTCGAGCACATCCTCGATCGTGATCAGGCCGCTAATGCCGCCATACTCATCGACGACGATCGCCATGTGGTTGCGCGACAGTCGGAATTCCTTGAGCAGGATGTTGAGCTTCTTCGATTCCGGTATCAGCACGGTTGGCCGCAGCAGCGAGCGCATGTTGCATGGCGCGGCTGCATCGACGAAACATTTGAGCAGGTCCTTGGCGAGCAGGATGCCGAGGATGTCGTCGGGATCGTCGCCGTGTACCGGGAAACGCGAGTGTCCGGACTCGATGACGCGCCGCACGACCTCGTCGAGTGGCGCCGACACCGGCAGGGACACCATGTGGGTGCGCGCGATCATGACATCGCGGACGCGCAGGTCGGCGACCTCGATCGCGCCCTCGACCATCGACAGGGTGTCGTTCGACATCAGGCCATTGGCCTGCGCACTACGCAGTTCGTCCAGCAGTTCGTCGATATTGCGCGGTTCCCCTGAAACCATATGGGAAATGCGCTCCAGCCAGGTGCGGGCCGGCTGGGTACTAGGGTGGTCCTCGTTCATTGCGTTGGAAGCAGAGCCCGTGCGGGCGAGCAGCCTATTCTAGCCGAATTTTGGTGACGGATCTATAAATCATTTAACTTCATATAGTTACAACAAAAAATGCAGCTCAATCGTAGGGGTCCGGCACTCCCAGTTCAGCCAGAATCCGCCGCTCGAGCCGTTCCATCTGCTCGGCCTGGCGCGGCGTTTCGTGATCATAGCCGAGCAGGTGGAGCACGCCGTGGACAGTCAGATGCGCATAGTGGTGGCGCAGTGGCTTGCCTTGCTGGGCCGCTTCGCGCGCCACGACCGCAGGACAGATCGCCAGATCGCCGAGCAGCGCGGTCTTTTCGCGTGGCGGCGCCTCGTACGGCCAACTGAGTACGTTTGTCGCGTAGTTCTTGCCGCGATACTGTCGATTCAATTCGCGCGCGCCACTTTCGTCGAACAAGACGATGTTGACTAGCCGGTGGTCCTGACCGCGACCGCGCAGGGCCTCGCGGACCCAGCACTCGAACGATCGCGACGCCGGGACGCCCCTGCGCCCGGTCCGGTACTGGACGAAAACGCCGGACTGTGGAGACGGCTTCACGCTTTCGTGTCGTCCGGATCGCGTTTGCCGTCCCCGGCTTCCCTGCTCTCATACGCGCGCACGATACGTTGCACCAGTGGATGGCGCACGACGTCCTTGGCGGTGAAGAACGTGAAACTGATGCCGTCGACGCCGCGCAGCACTTCGATCGCGTCGCGCAGGCCCGACTTCATGTGGCGCGGCAGGTCGATCTGCGTGACATCGCCGGTCACGACGGCCGCCGAGCCGAAGCCGATGCGCGTCAGGAACATCTTCATCTGCTCGACCGTCGTGTTCTGCGCTTCGTCGAGGATCACGAACGAATCGTTGAGCGTGCGCCCGCGCATGTAGGCGAGCGGAGCGATCTCGATGACATTGCGCTCGATCAGGCGCATGACCTTGTCGATGCCGAGCATCTCGTATAGCGCATCGTAGAGCGGACGCAGGTAAGGATCGACTTTCTGGGTCAGATCGCCGGGAAGAAACCCGAGTTTCTCACCGGCTTCGACCGCCGGCCGCACGAGAATCAGCCGCTGCACGCGGTTTTCGTTCAGCGCATCGACCGCCATCGCCACGGCGAGGTAAGTTTTGCCGGTGCCGGCGGGGCCGACGCCGAAGTTGATGTCATGCGTGGCGATCGCGTGCAGGTATCGCTTCTGGTTCGCGCCGCGCCCATGTACGGTGCCGCGCTTGACCTTGATCGCGATCTCGTGCGCGCCTTCGGCTGCCTTCGCGTCGAGCGCGTCGATACCGGATTCTGACAGGCGCAGGTTGATCTGCGGTCCGGTCAGGGTCTCGGTTTCCGTCGCCTCATAGAGATCGTGCAGTACGCGCTCGGCCAGCCTGACCGAATGTTCGGCTCCGCTAAGGCGGAACTGATTGCCGCGGTTGGCGATCTCGACGCCGAGGCGCAGTTCGATCTGGCGCAGATGTTCGTCGAACGGGCCGCACAGATTGGCCAGACGCTCGCTGTTGTCCGGGTCGAGCGCGATTTCGCGGTGGGTCAAGGCAGTCATGCGGTCGCTGATTCGCTGATGGTCGCTCAGGATAGAGCGATCGGCGCCGCGATTGAAGCACTGCGGCGAGCCCCCATGTCGAAATCCTCACTGCCGACGGAGACTGGCGATGATCAAACGCAGGCTTGGAGGTTCCGCGCTCGAGACAGCGCCGATCGCATTCGGCGGCAACGTATTCGGCTGGACCGCAGATGAATCAACGTCGTTCGCGCTGCTCGACGCTTTCGTCGAGGCGGGGTTCAACCTCGTCGACACGGCCGACGGCTATTCGGCCTGGGTCCCAGGCAATCTGGGCGGCGAGTCCGAGGCGATCATCGGCAAATGGCTCAAGCGCTCGGGCAAGCGCGACAAGGTGCTGGTCGCGACGAAAGTTGCCAAGCTCGCGCGGCGGCCGGGCTTGAGCGCGGCGAATATCGCCCTGGCCGTCGAGGATTCGCTCAAGCGCCTGCAAGTCGATGTGATCGATCTGTACCAGTCGCACCAGGACGATCCAGCGACGCCGATCGAGGAAACGCTCGGCGCCTACGCGAAACTCATCGAACAGGGCAAGGTGCGCGCGATCGGCGCGTCGAATTTCAGCGCGGCGCGCCTGGCCGAATCGCTGATGATTGCTAAAAAGTATAATTTGCCGCGTTATGAATCCCTGCAGCCCGAGTACAATCTGGTCTCGCGAGCCGGCTACGAAGCCGAACTCGAACCGCTTGCACGCGGGGAAAATATCGGCGTCATCAGCTATTACGGCCTGGCATCCGGATTCCTCACCGGCAAGTATCGCAGCGAAGCGGATCTGTCCAGGAGCGCGCGCGGGCAGGGCGTCAGGAAGTATCTCGATGCGCGTGGTCTGCGCATTCTCGCGGCGCTCGACGCGGTTGCGTTGCGTCGCAGCGCGACGCCGGCGCAAGTCGCGCTGGCCTGGCTGATCGCCCGGCCCGGCATCACGGCGCCGATCGTCAGCGCAACCAGCGTCAAGCAACTGCAGGAAATCCTTGCGGCTGTCCGTGTCCAATTGACCGTCGAAGATATCGCGCGACTCGATCAAGCGAGCGCGCCGTAGGGTGGGCCTTGGCCCACCGTTTTGCTCTTGAACGCCAAAGAGCCGGTGGGCCAAGGCCCACCCTACGCCTTCAGGCCGCGCTCGCAGATGGCAACGCAAACAAACGGCCTCTCAGCGAGTTGACTCGGGTCTCGGTAACCTGCACGTCGACGAAGCGGCCGATCAGGTCGGCGCCGTTCACGCCTGCCGGTACCGGAAAATTGACGTAACGCATGTTGTGCGTGCGCGCGGCGAGCTCGTTCGGGTTCTTCGTGCTTGGCCCCTCGACCAGCACGTTTTCCACACCGCCGACCATCGCCTGTGCGATCGCCTTCGCGTTGTCATTGAGCGTCGCCTGCAGTCGCGCAAGGCGCGCGCGCTTGACCGAATCCGGCGTGTCATCCGGGAGGCTGGCAGCCGGCGTGCCGGGGCGGCGGGAAAAAATGAAGGAAAAACTCTGGTCGAAGCCGACGTCGTCGATCAGCTTCATCGTCTGCTCGAAGTCGGCATCGGTTTCGCCGGGAAATCCGACGATGAAGTCCGAGGAGACGCAGATGTCCGAACGCACCTTGCGCAGCTTGCGGATCTTCTGCTTGAACTCGAGCGCCGTGTAACCGCGCTTCATCGCGCCGAGAATGCGGTCGGAACCGGATTGCACAGGCAGGTGCAGGTAGTTCGCGAGTTTCGGCACGTTCGCGTAGGCCTCGATCAGCGAGTCGGAGAACTCGAGCGGATGCGAAGTCGTGAAGCGGATGCGACCGATCGCGTCGAACTCGGCGATCGCATGGATCAGCACGGCCAAGTCGGCGACGCTGCCGTCATGCATCGGGCCGCGATACGCGTTGACGTTCTGGCCGAGCAGGTTGATCTCGCGCACGCCCTGTTCGGCCAGCGCGGCGACTTCGGCGACCACGTCATCGAATGGACGGCTGATTTCCTCGCCGCGCGTATACGGCACGACGCAGTACGAACAGTATTTCGAGCAGCCTTCCATGATCGAAACGAAAGCAGTCACGCCATCCTTGCGCGGCTCGGGCAGGTGATCGAACTTTTCGATCTCGGGGAAGGAAATGTCCACTTGTGGACGATGCGTCGCGCGCCGCGCCTCGATCAGTTGCGGCAGGCGGTGCAGGGTCTGTGGCCCAAACACCAGGTCGACATACGGAGCGCGCTTGACGATCGCCTCGCCCTCCTGGCTGGCGACGCAACCGCCGACGCCGATGACGAGCCCTGGCCGGGCCTGTTTGAGTTCCTTCCAGCGTCCGAGCTGGCTGAACACCTTTTCCTGGGCTTTCTCGCGGATCGAGCAGGTATTGATCAGGATGACGTCGGCATCGGCCTCGTTCTGCGTCAAATCCAGGCCGTGAGCGGCCTTGAGCACGTCGGCCATCTTGGCCGAGTCGTACTCGTTCATCTGGCAACCGTGGGTTTTTATGAAAAGCTTGCCGGGCATGGGGGTTCGGGCGGTTCGGGGTCGGCTATTTTACGGCTATGTTGCCGTCGCTGCGAGGTTTTTCAGGACGGACGTGCGACAACCGAGTCAATGGGGAACTCGACCTCCACCCCGCGCGCGGCCTCGCCCCTAGTCTCTCGCCCCTCGTCCCTGCTGTCGCGGCACTTGGCAAATACCGATATCTGTCAGAAACTTGCCGGTGCAATCTGCTCCGACCATGAAATCAAGATCGCCTTTATCGCTCATTCTGGGCACCGCGCTGCTGTGCGGCGCCTGCATGTGCGCGCTCGTCGTTCCGCAACGTGCGCTGGCCGGTGCGGTATACCGTTGCGTGGGTGCGAATGGCCAAATGGCTTTCACGAACAAGCCGGGGTCGTACAGCAATTGCAAGAAGATGACGGATTACGCTGACCCGCCGGCGCCGAAGGCGAAGGCGGCGAGCGCATCGGTCAAGCACAGCGAATATGTGTCGCAGCCGGCGGGCCAGGAGGCGGCTGCTGAAAGCGTGCCCGCCGTTGCGACCCCAGCGACAGGCGCGATGACGAGCGGTGAATCCGCGAAGGTCCCCGCCGAAGTTCGCCGCGGCGCGGTCTACAAGATCGTGCGCGCCAACGGCGTGACCGAATACACGAACATCCGGCCGAATCGCGGCGGCTACCAGTTGCTGTTCACCTACATCAGCACCTGCTTTGCCTGCAACCTGCATTCGACCGTCAACTGGATGGCGACGGCCCTGAACCTCACGGCCTACAAACAGGAAGTCGCCGCGGCGGCGATCGAGTTCGGCGTCGATGCGTCGCTGCTGCGGGCCGTGATCCATGCCGAGTCCGCGTTCAATCCGAATGCGATTTCGGTTGCGGGAGCCGAAGGCCTGATGCAGCTGATGCCGGGCACGGCGTCGGATTTGGGTGTGGCCAATCCATTCGACGTCGGCCAGAACATCCGCGGCGGCGCGCAATACCTGGCGGAGTTGCTCAAGCAGTTCAACGGCAACGAGCGCCTGGCGACGGCGGCCTACAACGCCGGGCCGCAAAATGTACAGAAGTATAATAATACCGTACCGCCATTCGACGAGACCCGCGTCTACGTCGATCGCGTAGCCACGCTGCGCCAGCGCTACCACGCCGCCGAATAGGATCAGCCGTTCTTCGGCTGCACCGGCAAGGTGGGGCGTTCCCCGAGTTTCACCTCGACCGTGAACGGGTTGCCGTCGCGCAAACCCGCCAGTTGCACCTTGCTGCCGGGCGGAATACTCGCTTCGCGGTTGTACAAGTCGAGCTGCCCTGAGACCTGCTCATCGTTCAGGCGCAGGATCACGTCGCCGGCGCGCAGCCCGGCCGATGCGGCGGGACTGTCCGGGTAAACGCCCTGCACGATTACTCCCGCCTGAGCGGTTGCGGCCTTCGCGGTCTGATCGATGTACTCGGCTCCGATCCAGCCGCGAATCACCTTGCCCTGGGAGACGAGCTGGTTGAGCACGTTCCTGGCCGTGCCGATCGGGATTGCGAAGCCGACACCCTCGGCCTTCTGCTCGCGCGTGAACGCGGTGTTGATACCGACGAGGTCGCCGTTCGAGTCGATCAGCGCACCGCCGGAATTGCCTTCGTTGATCGCGGCGTCGGTCTGGATGAATTCCTCGTACGCGGACACGTCGAGCTGGCGGCCGAGTCCGCTGACTATACCCATCGTCACCGTGTTGCCGTGGCCGAACGGATTGCCGATTGCTAGCACGACGTCGCCGACGCGCAGGCGCTTGTGCGACATCGTCATGTTCGTGACGTTGCCGATGTCGAGCTTGAGCACGGCCAAGTCGGTTTCCGGATCCGCGCCGACGCGCGTCGCCTTGGCTACGCGTCCGTCGCTGAGCGTGGCTTCGATGTCTTCGGCGCCTTCGATGACATGGTTGTTGGTCAGTACGTAGCCGTCCACGCGCACGATCACGCCGGAACCGAGGCTGCGCACGCCGCGCTGCACCGGGCCGGCGTCGATCGGTGCGACGAAGCGGCGCAGCAGCGGATCGCTCGGCACCAGCACGCGCCGTCCCGCGACGATCTTGTTCGCCGAGATACTGACGACGCCTGGCGCGGCGCGCGCGACTGCGTCGGCGAACGACGCGTAAAGGCTTTCGGAGGTCTGCTCGCGCGATCCGGCTCGGGCGCCATGATTGGGTTGGCGGTCGCTGGTGACCAGTTCCGAGACTTCGGCGGTCGTCGGCGGTTCCGCTGTTGTTGGCGCGGGCGGCGTTTCGGTTTTTCCCGGCACGGCGGTCTGGCCGCGGATGCGCGCTGTCCAGTTCGGCGCCACTTGGCTCAGGACAAACGCGAGGGCCAACCCGAGGACGGCAAATTTAGCGAAAAATACCAGCGCGTTGAGGGAGTTCTTCATGGGAGCGATTTGAGGAAAACCACGATCCGTTACGGATCGGGCGCGACGACCGAATACCGCCGCCAGGGTGATTTCGTTGTCTGCGGTCGACCGCTTGGTTAAACTAGCACGATTTTTGGGGCAGCCAGCTACCTTCCCGCTGCAATAATACTATGTACTTTCGGAGTGCCGGATGGCGAATGAAGGCGTGAACCTGGGACGTCGCCGCTTCCTCACCGCGACGACAGCTGTCGTCGGTGGTGCGGGAGCGATCACTGCGGCGATACCCTTCATAAAATCGTGGCAGCCCAGCGCGCGCGCAAAAAATGCCGGAGCGCCTGTGCTTGCCGACATCAGCAAGGTCGAGCCCGGTCAGCGCCTGACCATCGCCTGGCGCGGCCAGCCGGTGTGGATCGTCAATCGCACGCCGCAGTTGCTCGCCACCTTGCCGCAGGAAGCCTCCCGGCTTACCGACCCAAACAGCGACGTCGCCCAGCAGCCGACGTTCGCCAAGAACGAAACGCGCTCATACAAGGACAAGCCGCAGTGGTTCGTGGTCATCGGTATCTGCACGCATCTCGGCTGCTCGCCCGAGTTCGTCCCGGAAATCAAGCCCGAGCCCTACGATCCGGAATGGAAGGGCGGTTTCTACTGCCCCTGCCACAAGTCCCGTTATGACATCGCCGGCCGCGTGTTCAAGGGCGTACCGGCGCCGGCCAATCTGGTCGTGCCGCCATACAAGTTCGTGGGGGATCACCAGATCCTCGTCGGCGTCGGTCCGGAGGGAGCAGCGTAATGGCTAACTTCTTCTCCAATATTGCCGACTGGGTCAACGAGCGTGCACCGTCCATGATGCCGGTGTACCGCAAACACATGACCGAGTACTACGCGCCGAAGAATTTCAACTTCTGGTACTACTTCGGCGTGCTCGCAATGGTCGTGCTGGTCAACCAGATCGTGACCGGCATCTTCCTCACGATGTTCTACAAGCCCGGCGCCGCCACCGCGTTCGACTCGGTCGAGTACATCATGCGCGACGTCGAGTGGGGCTGGCTGATCCGCTACATGCACTCGACCGGCGCGTCGATGTTCTTCCTCGTCATCTACCTGCACATGTTCCGCGGACTGTTGTACGGCTCGTACAAGAAGCCGCGCGAACTCGTGTGGCTGCTCGGCATGCTGATCTTCCTCGCGCTTATGGCGGAAGGATTCCTCGGCTACGTGCTGCCGTGGGGCAACATGTCGTTCTGGGGCGCCAAGGTGATCATCTCGCTGTTTGGCGCGATTCCGTGGATCGGCGACACGCTCGTGCAGTGGATCATGGGCGACTACAACCCGGCCGATGCGACGCTGAACCGCTTCTTCGCGCTGCATGTCGTTGCGCTGCCGCTGGTGCTGCTGCTTCTGGTCGTGCTGCATATCTTCGCCCTGCATGAAGTCGGCTCGAACAACCCGGACGGCGTCGAGATCAAGAAGAAGAAGGACGCGCGCGGAATTCCGCTCGACGGCATCCCGTTCCATCCGTATTACACGGTGCACGATCTGGTCGGCATAGGATTCTTCCTGATCGTATTTGCGTTCATCATCTTCTATCAGCCGACCGTCGGCGGGTGGTTCATCGAGAACGACAACTTCATCCCGGCGAACAACCTCGTCACCCCGGCCGAGATCAAGCCGGTCTGGTACTTCACGCCGTTCTACGCAATCCTGCGCGTGATTCCGAGCAAGGGCCTCGGCGTGTTCGCGCTGGCGGCTTCGATAATTCTGCTGTTCCTGATCCCGTGGCTGGATCGCGGTGCGGTCAAGTCGATCCGCTACCGTGGCCGCGGCTACAAGATCGCGCTCGCCCTGTTCACGATCACGTTCGTGCTGTTCGGCGCGATCGGCGCCGGCAAGTCCGGCGAATGGATTCCGGAAATCTTCGGTCCGACGGCCGACGTCTCCGGCATCGAGATGCATTTCGGATGGCTGCTCCTGGTCATCTATTTCGGCTTCTTCCTGTTCCTTTGGGTCTACACCCACTTTGGCTACGAAAAGACCAAGCCGGTGCCCGAGCGAGTGACGACCCATGAGTGAGTCGACCCGGATAAAAATCAAAATGACGATGAGCCAGATCGCTGCCAAGGCCCTCGCGTGCGGTTTCCTCGCCGTCGCGCTTGCGACCGGCGTCGCCAGCGCGGAAGAGGGCGGCGAGATGCAGTCGGCGCAGACCAACGTGTCGAACGTCACCTCTCTGCAGCGCGGAGCGCGGACGTACTTCAACTATTGCTCCGGTTGCCACTCGATCAAGTACATGAACTACGCGCGGCTGGCCACTGATTTGGGGTTGAGCGAAGCCGAAGTGCTCAGGAGTTTCGCATTCACCGGCGCGCGAATCGGCGATCAGGTCATGTCGAGCATGCCGGCCGAAAGTTCCCAGCAGTGGTTCGGCAAGACGCCGCCGGACCTGTCGCTGGAAGCGCGCGCCAAGAGCCCGGACTGGATCTACAACTACCTGCGGTCGTTCTACGTCGACCCGTCGGCCACGGTCGGCTGGAACAACACCGTATTCCCAAACGCGTCGATGCCGAATCCGTTGTGGGAGTTGCAGGGTGTGCAGGCGGCGCACAGGGCCCCGGCCAAGGCGGGCGAGGAAGCGCACGTCGAAAAGCTCGAATTGGCCAGCCCGGGCAAGCAGTCGTCCGCGGAATTCGACGAAACGGCGCGTGACCTGACGGCGTTCCTGCAATACGTCGGTGAACCGGCCGCGTTGCAGCGCGAGTCGGTCGGCGTGTGGGTCATCCTGTTCCTGGTCGTCTTCACGTTCCTCGCCTGGCTCCTCAAGCACGAGTACTGGAAAGACATACACTGAGACGAGGCCCCTCTCTCTGGTGAAACGAAGCGGCCATCAATGGCCGCTTCGCGTTTCTGAAGCGTAGTAGCCGGCCATCGGCCGGCTTGGCCGCCCAATTGGCCATGACCCGGGCTATGCGTCAACTCGCCGCAGGTGTACATTCGGAGCTTGGGTTGGCGACGTTTGCCGTCTCGTTTGTTTCCTGCGTGGGGGGCGTGAGGAATACGTATGGCCTTGACTCAACGTTCGCGCACGGTTTTGACGCTGTACTCCTCGCGGGATGACGTTCAATGTCATCGGGCGCGACTCGTGCTGGCGGCAAAGGGCGTCGTCTACGATCTGGTCCCGGTCAATCCGGATTCGCCGCCGGAAGACCTGCTCGACCTCAACCCGTACAACTCCGTGCCGACGCTGGTCGATCGTGACCTCGTGCTCTACGACACCAGCGTCATCTGCGAATACCTCGACGAGCGCTATCCGCATCCGCCGCTGATGCCGGTCGATCCGTTGTCGCGCGCGCGGCTGCGCCTGGCGATCGTTCGCATCGAGCGCGACTGGCTGCCGTATGTCGACCAGATCCAGGCCGGCGGGCGGCCCGCTGAAGCCGCGCGCAAGCGGCTGCGCGATGTGCTGCTGTCGAGCATTCCGCTTTTCAAGGCCGCCAAGTTCTTCCTCAATCCGGAATTGAGCCTTGCCGACTGCGCGCTCGCTCCGCTTATCTGGCGCCTGCCGAGCCTGAACGTGGCTTTGCCGCGCGAGGCCCATGTCATCAACGAATACGGCGACCGCATCTTCCGCAATCCTGGCTTCACGCGCAGCCTGACACCGGAAGAAAAGGCGTTGCGGCCCTAGCCGCGGTGGTTTGCGCACACGCGCCAATACGCTAGAGTCCGACCCAGAGATGCGCGCGCCGACGGCCGATGACTACAATCATAATGACTTCAAACCGCCCGTATTTGCTGCGGGCAATGTATGAGTGGATCGCCGATAACGGCCTGACCCCTTACATCCTCGTCGACGCCGCGGCGCCAGGCGTGAATGTGCCGAAGAGTGCGATCAAGGATGGACGCGTCGTGCTCAATATCGCCGCGCGCGCGGTTGCTCAGCTCGAACTCGAAAAGGAACATGTGCGCTTCACCGCGCGCTTCTCCGGCGTCAGCCAGGTGGTCGAAGTGCCGATGGCCGGAATCCTGGCAATCTACGCGCAGGAAAACGGCCAAGGCATGATGTTCCCGGCGGAAAACCAGACGCCGCCGCCGCCGCCGGCCGCCGATGCGGCAGCCAAGAAGGGCGGCCACCTCCGCGTCGTCAAATAGTTCGCCGGATCAGTGTTTTTCCAGCGACGGGCGCACCGGGAATCTGACGACGTTGCCGAGCGCCTCGGTCGCGTGGGCGTCGGTGATTGGCAGGCTGTGCGTCTGCAACTCGCCGGCGACCAGACTGAGGGACCCGCGGTGGCGGTCCCGGCCGTCGATGCTGAAATCGAAACGGTAGTCGCGCCGCAGGCGCAAGCCGTGCCGTCCCCTGATCAGGCGCATTCGCTGCACCGCGACGGTCTGGTCGAGCAGTTGCACGTTCGCCTGCATGCAAAGGTCGGAACACAGCGCGCGCGCGCGCTCGCGTGCGCGCAAGGCGTTTTGCCACGCATAGGCGCCGGCAAGGAGCAGCAACAACAGCAGCATCGGTTCGAACATCCACCAATTCTGGGGGCGTTGGGTGCGGCTAGCAACCCGTTCGCCGTTGCCAGTAGCCCAAATTCGCTAATATAGTCGGAACCCCCTGCGCGGAGCCGCTGTGATCGAAGTCCCCGGCTATACGATCAAGAGCGAAATCAGCGCCGGCGCGAACGCGAGCGTCCTGCTCGCCGTGCAAACCTCACTCGAGCGCGAAGTCGCGCTCAAGGTCGTATCCAGGGATCTCGTCAACGACAAGGCTTATGCAGAACGTTTTCTGCAGGTTGCCAGGTCCCTGGCATCGTTCTCCCATTCCAATATCGTGGCGGTGTACGACGTCGGCGTGACGCCGGAACAGGCACCGTATTTTTCGATGCAGTATCTGCCGGGAGGCGATTTCGCCGCGCGCGCACAGCGCGGAATGAGCGAACAGCAATTGCTCGAAACACTCGCCGGCGTTGCGCGGGCGCTCGGCTATGTGCACGAGCGCGGTCTGATTCATCGCGCAATCACGCCGCGCAATGTGCTCTACGACGGCTACGACACGCCGGTGCTGGTCGACTTCGGCGTGGCGCCGACGCCGACCCAGGATTCTCATATCACCTCGATCGGGTTTCCGGTCGAAGTCAGCCGCTTCATGAGCCCGGAGCAGGCGCGCGGCGGCGAGCAGGACGCGCGCTCGGACATTTACTGCCTCGGCGCGCTGTGCTTCTACGGACTCACCGGAAGGCCGCCGTACGACGGCGCCGATGGCTTTGCCGTGGCTTATGCGCACGTCTTCGAACCGATTCCACGCCTTGCTCCAGAACGCGCGCACTGGCAGGCGCTGATCGACAAGGCCCTGGCCAAGGATCCGAAAGATCGTTTCGCGAACGTCGAGCAATTTCTCGATGTCCTGAATGCCATCGATCTGAAACACGAGACCGCCGCCGCGACAGTGGCAATGCATGACGCCGGTGCCGAAACCGCGGGCAGCGCACTGCCGTCAACCGTGGCGGCGCCGGTCCTTGCCAGCGCAACCGGCGCGGCGGCAGCAGCGCCAACGTTGCCCGGCACGACCGGGACGCAGACGGGGAACGGCGCGGCGCCGGCAAAACCGCCCTGGGTCCGCTTC
Source organism: Rudaea sp. (assembly GCA_035655975.1). Classification (GTDB taxonomy): domain Bacteria; phylum Pseudomonadota; class Gammaproteobacteria; order Xanthomonadales; family Rhodanobacteraceae; genus Rudaea. The sequence continues at coordinate 2,004 of DASRTK010000292.1, read as the reverse complement.
TGGCCGCTCGCTGCCGTGCTGGTCGGAGTGGTGCTCATCGCGGTCGCGCTGATGCCACGCGGGGGGCGCGAGCCACCGACTGAGCAACCACCAGCGTCGAGTCGCACGCCGGTCGCAGCGACGCCGGCCCCCGCGACGCCGGGCGCGCCCGCGACGACGGCTGCTGTCGTCCCGGCAGCTACGGCGCCGGCCGGCGACGCTGCAGCAGCGAGCAAGCCGAACGGCGATCCCACGCCCGCGAGCGCAAACGCGGATTCCGCAGCGGCGGCTGCCAAGGCCGATGCCGAGCGCTTGGCGCTGCTGGATGAAGCCGAGGCCCAGGCGATCGACAATAGCGACCTGGCCAAGGCGCCAACCGTGGTCGATCCGCTCAACGAAGCAGTCCGGCTTGGACGCATCGACCTGGCCGGACAGCGTTACACCTCGCCGCCCGGCAAGAATGCGCTCGAGCGCTTCCAGTTCGCGCTGAAACTCGAGCCGCGCAGCAAGCCGGCGAAACAGGGCATTGTGGATATTGCAAAAAAGTCTATCGAACTCGCGGACAAGAATGCGCCCGGCAAGGGCGCCGGCGCGGCCGAACTGACGGCGTACAGCCAGAATCTGGATCGCGCTGCAGAGGTCGCCAAACTCGTGCCGGAGGGCGCCGACATTCTCAAGGACATCGCTGCGCGCCGGCGCAAGTTGGCCGAACCGCTGGTCACCCAGGCGAAGGAAGCGGCTGACAAATGGGACAAGGCCGCAGCCAAATCGGCCTATGAACTGGCGCTGCAGATCGAACCGGACAACCAGGCTGCGCGTGAAGGTCTGAAGTTCGTCGCGACGATCGGCGAGCCGGGATTCGTATTCCACGACAAGTACGGCGATGGCGTGCAGGCGCCGGTGCTGATCATCCTGCCTGGTGCAAAGCTGGCGATGGCGCGGCATCCCGTGACGCGCGCCGAGTTTCGCCGCTATTGGGACAATGCCGGCCGCGCCGAATTCGGCAAACAGGAACTGTCGTGCCGCGACCGCGAGTCGATTTTCCGTTCGTCGAAGAAACGCTCCTGGGAGAATCCGGACATCGCGCAGGACGATTCGCATCCGGCCGTGTGCATCGGTTGGCGCGAGGCCGCTGGTTATGCGCAGTGGCTGAGCAAGCAGACCGGCAAGCGCTATCGTTTGCCGAGCGCCGCCGAGTTCGACGAGGTCGCAGCCAAGGCGCCGGCCGCCGGTTGTGGCACGGCGAATCTGGCCGATGCGTCATTCAACCGCCAGTACGACAGCCGCGACGGCGCCGCCTGCGACGACGGCTTTGCCGCGACATCGCCGGTCGAACACTATGCGCCAGTCGCTGGTATCTACGATATCGACGGCAACGTGCGCGAATGGATCGGCGCCTGCGGCAACGGTACGGCCGCGTCTGCCGGCAGCGCATGCCGCGACTTCCGCGCCAAGGGACGCGGCTGGCTGTCAGTCGGCGCGAAGGAGAGCGCCACGGCCACCGACACGTTCGCCGCCGACGTCAGCCTCAACACGGTTGGCTTCCGCGTCGTGCGCGAGATGGCGAACTGACCCGATGTCGACTGCATTGCGTCCGCACAAGGAATTCGCATGAAGCTGCTCTTTCCGAATGACGAACACGCACCCGTGGTGCTCGCCGACGGAGCTATTGTCGTCGGCTCCGCTGCAGGCTGCGCGATTCGCCTGGCGGCTCCAGGCATCGCCGACCGTCACTGCGAACTGCTGACGAAGGCCGGACAAACCCGCGTGCGGCCTCTGACCGATGCGGCGGCGACCGTGCTCAATGGCCGCCAGGTCGTGGGTGAAGTCGTGATCAAGCCAGGCGACCTGGTCCTGTTCGGCCGGATCGGTTGCCGCGTCGTGGCATCGGAGCAGCGCAGCCAGGCGGCCTCGGCCCAACCCGCCGCCGATGCCGCGGATGACGATGCCGGCCACACGCGCGTGCGCATGGCGATGCCGAAATACCTGCTGCGCGGCGTCTCAGGCCCGACCTTCGGCAAGATC
>DASRTK010000291.1:0-16170 GCA_035655975.1 Rudaea sp. | reverse complement strand
GAGTTCGGCACCGGCGCGGTCAAGATCACGCCGGCGCACGATTTCAACGACTGGCAGCTCGGCGCGCGGCACAAGCTCGCGCCGCTCGTGATCATGACGCTCGACGCGAAGATCAACGACAACGCGCCGGAAAAATATCGGGGCATGGATCGCTTCGCCGCGCGCAAGGCCGTGCTCGCCGACCTCGACGCGCTCGGTCTGCTGGTCGAAACGAAGAAACACAAGCTCACGGTGCCGATCAGCCAACGCACCGATGCCATCATCGAACCGATGCTGACCGACCAGTGGTTCCTCGACCTGACGTCCGACACGCGCGTCGATGGCAAGCCCGGACCCGGCGGCAAGAAGGCGATCACCGAGCCGGCGCTCGATGCCGTGCGCAGCGGCGAGGTCAAGTTCGTTCCGGAAAACTGGAGCACGACCTACACGCAATGGCTCGACAACATCCAGGACTGGTGCGTGAGCCGCCAGTTGTGGTGGGGCCATCGCATTCCGGCGTGGTACGACGAAGTCGGCAACATTTTCGTCGGCGAAGATGAAGGCGATGCGGTCGCGCATGCGGGCAGCAAGCCGGTCGGCGCATTGCGCCGCGACGAGGATGTGCTCGATACGTGGTTCTCATCGGCGCTGTGGCCATTCTCTACACTCGGCTGGCCGGCGAACGGCCCGGTGCGTGAAGACGGCAAGGTCGTCGCGAATTGGCCGGACGACCAGCGCTACCTGCCGAGCGCAGTTCTCGTCACCGGCTTCGACATCATCTTCTTCTGGGTCGCGCGCATGATCATGGCGACGCAGTACTTCACCGGCAAGGTGCCGTTTCGCGAGGTGTACATCAACGCGATCGTGCGCGATGCAGAAGGCCAGAAGATGTCGAAGTCCAAGGGCAACACGATCGATCCGATCGACCTGATCGACGGCATCAGCCTCGACGACCTCGTGCGGAAGTCGACCGGCTCGCTGCTGATCCCGCAGGTGCGCGAGAAAGTCGAAAGGCGCATCCGCAAGGATTATCCCGACGGCATCCCGGCAGTCGGCGCCGACGCGCTGCGCTTCACGTTCGCCGCGCTGGCGACGTATGGCCGCACGATCAACTTCGACCTCAAGCGCGCCGACGGCTACAAGAATTTCTGCAACAAGCTGTGGAATGCGGCGCGGTTCGTGCTGATGAACTGCGAAGATTTTTCCCTTCCCCCGCGTGCGGGGGAAGGTGGCCGAAGGCCGGATGGGGGCAATCTGGCGCCAAAGACCGAAGCGGAAAAGTGGATTTTGACGCGTTTCGCCGGCACGCTCGACGAGGTCGAGAAGCAGATCGCGATCTATCGTTTCGACCTCGCCGCGCAGGCGCTGTACGAATTCACCTGGAACGAATTCTGCGACTGGTTCGTCGAACTAACGAAGCCGGCCTTGGGTGGCAGCGCCACGGCTACTGCCGACTCGACTCGCCGCACATTGCTGTTCGTGCTCGAGGCGCTGCTGCGCGCGCTGCATCCGATTATTCCGTTCATCACCGAGGAAATCTGGCACGAGGTCGCGCCGAAACTTGGAATCGGCGGCGAATCGATTGCGACCCAGCGCTATCCGCTCGCGGGCGAACTGTCCCGGGATGCCGCAGCGACGGCGGAAATCGAATGGCTCAAGGCGGTCCTTACCGGCATCCGGCGCATCCGCAGCGAAATGAACATCGCTCCGGGCAAGGCGATTCCGCTGTTGTTTGCCGGCGGAACGACCAGCGATCGTGCGCGCACCGGCAAGTTCGGCGCACAAATCGAATTCCTTGCGCGCACAGAATCGCAGCGCTGGCTGGAAGCGGGGGAAGCCGAGCCGGCCGCGGCCGCGGCCATCGCGGGCGAATTGCGCGTGCTGATTCCACTTGCCGGGCTAATTGACATCGGTGCCGAAAAGGCACGACTCGAGCGCGAGAAAAAGCGCGTCGAGGGCGAATCAGCCAAGTCGTCGACGAAGCTGGCCAATTTCGGGTCAAAGACGCCGCCGACGGTCGTCGAGCAGGAAAAGCAGCGGTTGAAGGAGTTCGAGACAACGCTAGCAGCATTGAACGAACAGTTGACGAGGCTGTCCGACCTGTAGGGCAGTTTCACAAATTTGTCGTCGTTCCCGCGTCCCTCAGCAGCGGAGCTGGCCTAGCGGGCATCCATTGTGGGTAGCTTCATAAAAGCAGATCAAAAGGAATCCCCGCTTGACCAGCTCCGCTGTTGAAAGACGCGGGGATGACGGCATATTTGACGGTTTCCGCAGGCGGTCGCTGTCCACGTTCCAGGCATTGCGCATGAACCCAGACCTTTCGACGACCCGCAAATCCCTCATCCGCGACGTCCTGCTCCTGCAGGTCAAATTGCTGATCGGCGCCGCGCGCGACCTCGCCGTCGTTCCGGTCACGCTTGCCGCCGCCCTGCTCGATCTGATCCTGTCGAAGAGCCAGTCGCCGCGCTTCTTCCATCAGGTGCTGCGCCTGGGCGAACGCAGCGATCAATGGATCGACGTGTGGTCGGCGGCGCGCCATGAGTCTGAGCAACGCGGACCGGTCGACTCGATTCTTGCCAGCGTCGAAGAGGTTGTCCGCGACCCGAAAGTTGGCGCGTACCGCGCGCGCGTACTCAAGCGCTGGGCCGAACGCCAGATGGCGCGCGCACGCCAGCGGACCAGGACCGACTTGCCTGGCAGCGACATCGTCGAGGCAAAATCCGATCAAAATACGTAAACACCGGCTGCGCCGGCTAGTGATCGCCCGCTACGCGCGCCGGTTCTTCATTCCGGCAACTGCAACTCAATCGCCATCACGATCGCATCCTCGCGGCCGCGCTTGCCCGGATAGTAGTTCGGGCGGCGGCCGATCTCGTTGAAGCCAATGCGGTCGTACAACGTTATCGCGCGCGGATTCGACGGACGTACTTCGAGGAACATGCGCTCGGCGTGATGCCAGCGCGCCAGGTCGATCATGCGCCGGACCATGCGCGTGCCATGGCCCTGGCCATGCTGCTCCGGCGCGATGCAGACATTCAGCAGGTGTGCCTCGGATGCCGCGACAGACAGCACGCTGTAGCCGATCACCTGTCTGGGCAGCGCGAGCACCCAGCACTCATAGCCAGCGCGCAGGCAGTCGCGGAAAATCCCGAGCGTCCACGGAAAGTCGTACGCCGCCGTTTCGATCGCCACGACGCTCTCGAGATCCTCGAGCCGCATCGCGCGCATCGCGGGGACATCTTCTTTGAGGATTGCGACCATAGGGAAGCTAGCTAGCCGCCTTCGGCGCGCAGCCGCCGCGCCAATGGCTTGATCACTTGCCACAGCGCGCGCCTGGCAGGCGGGCCTGCGAGCAGTTCCCGCGGCTCTGCGCAAACCGCAATCGTTGCCTGATTCTGCTGCGTCAAGGACAGCTGTGCTGCGCTGGCGCGCGCGACCGCCGAGCCGATAAACAGATAGCAGCGAACCTCGGGCAACGTGGGCAGAGTGCCGACGGCCGACATCTCGACCCATGCCAGCCGTGCTGCAGCGATGCCGAGCGAGCGCGGCAGCTGCGCGAACAGTCGCGCGAGGCGCAGGTTCGCGCGGACTGCGTGTGCGCACACGGCAACGACGGCGACAGCCCCGCCGACGACGCCGGCGCCGATGCTTTCGCCGAATTCCGGCGCAGGCGCGGGCGCCGTGCCGGAAACGGCGTCGCGGACTGCACGCAACTGATAGACATCCACGCCCATCGCTGCGAGCACCTGCAGGCGGCGGCCTTCATCCAGCATGCGCTTCACCTTCGAGCGCGACGAGGTCACGGTAGAAAGCCGTGAAGATCTGGTCGAGGGCGCTGCCGAACGCCTTGACGGTCGCGTCGAGCGAGGTATCGGCCGCCTGGAGTTCGGCATGATAGCCCTGCTCGATCAACGGTTCGCCGGAGTCCTGTTCCACGCGTATTTCCACCGCAACCGATACGGTGACCGTGCCGTTGCTGCTGTTGCGCTCGTAGCGCCGGATCGTGCCGTGAACGCGCAGCGCCTGCGTGCTCGCCGGCAGGCGATCGGTAACCAGTCCGGAAATGCCGGAGTCGCGCAACATCGCGACGAGCCGGGTCTGCAGCGCATGGCTGGGCGGATCGCTCCACAGTTGGTAGTGATACGTGCGCAGCGCGTTGCCATCGGCGGCAACGGCGTAGATCAGCGACTGCTCGGCGTACACGCCCTCGGCACTGAACACTTCGACTTCGATCGGCAGCAGCGAGAGCGGCCTGTCCGCATGCGGCAGTGCCGCCGGCGCCGGCAGGCGGAAGTAGGTGACGTCAGGCACCGGCGGTGGCGAACAGCCGGCGAGCGCCAGTGTGAATACGACGAGCGCTGCCACGAGTTTCACTATTCGAAAAGTCATTGGTCCGGACCCTCGAGCTTGTCGGCCTTCGGCGCGAGCAGCAGGCTGTTCGGATGCTTGCGGATTTCGTGGCTGAATTCGTCGAAGTTGCGGCTGGCCACGGCCAAATGCTGGGTGATCGAATCGATGCGCCCGGACAGCGCAGCGAGCGTCGCGCGCAGGTCGCTGACCGCGTCGCGCACGCCCGGGCGGTTTTCGCGCACGATGCTGTCGACCTGCTCGAGCACGTCCTTGAGCTGGTCCTGGGTCGCGCGCAGGTCGTGACTGAGGTCGCGCACGTTGACCAGGATCGCCGACACGGCGGCGCGATTTTCCGGCTTGAGCACGTCGTCGAGCGATTCGGACGCCGAGTTCAATCGATGCAGCAGCTGCTTGGACTGTTCGACGAGTTCCGGCGTGTTCTTGTCGAGCACGCTGGCGATCGAATCGACGTGTTGCGACAGGTTCTTGATCAGCGGCGCGATCTGGTCGCGCGTCAACTCGGTCAGCTGCGAGGCGAGTTCGTTGACAGCCGAGAAGATGTCCACGAGTTCGGTGCCCTTGAGCTCGCTGCCGGGCAGCGCGACTTCCTTGCTGCTGCCTTCGCTGATGCCGATGGCGACATCGGCGAGCAGGCCGGTGGCGCTCAGGCGCGCAAGGCTGTCTTTCGGAATCGGCCAGTCGCGGCGCACGTCCAGTTCGACCTTGTAGCGGATCGCGCGTTCGCCACTGGTGGTGACGTTGCGCTCGGGCTCAATCGCACCGACCTGGCCGATGCGGTACCCCTCGTAGAACACCGGCGCGCCGTATCGCAGCCCGGTGACGTTGTGATAGTGCGTGAAGTAGCTCGCGCTGACGCCGCTGCGCCCGGTGATCAGCGCGAGCGCAACGATCAGCAGCACGAACGCCACCGCGACGACGCTACCCACAAGCACATAGTTCACACTGTCACGTTTCACCAATTAACCCCTGCGCTGTGTGATCAAGAACGAGAACAAAGATTGAACCACGGGGAACACGGAGAACAAGAGGACACGGAGAAAGCAACAGTCCCACATAAGCAATGGATCGCCTCTTCTTGCTCGTCATTCCGGCGCAAGCCGGAATCCAGTGCCTTTCGACCGGCCATGAAGGCGCTGGATCCCGGCTTTCGCCGGGATGACGGTTTTCTTCAGTCGTTCCCCAATCTCCTTCCTGACCGCTGAGACACTCCAATCCTACCTGCAAATCCGATGTTTTCTCCGTGTTCTCCGTGTTCTTCGTGGTTCAAGCTCTTGCTCAGAGGTCTGACAGCTTACGCCGCCTGTTCTTCAGTCAGCCGCCGCAGATACGCATCCGCGTCGACCTGGATCTCGCGCGGACGCCGGTTCAGGAGGTCCTGGATGCGCTCGTTGTCGGCGTGCCGCACCGCGTCGACGGTCCCCGTCATCAGCACGTCGCCCTGGTCCAGCACGGTTATCGTATCCGCAATCTTGAACGCGCTCTCGAGCTCGTGCGTCACGACGACGATCGTCATGCGCAGCGCGTCGCGCAGGCGCAGGATCAGTTCGTCGAGTTCGGCCGAGACGACCGGATCGAGTCCGGCGGACGGCTCGTCGAAGAACAGCAGTTTCGGATCCATGACGATGGCGCGAGCCAGCGCCGCGCGCTTGATCATGCCGCCGGAAAGCTGGCTCGGCATCAGGTCCTGGAATCCGCCGAGGTTGACGACCTCGAGCTTGATGCGGCTCATGATGCGGACGGTGTTTTCATCCAGCTTCGTGTGCTCGCGCAACGGCAGTGCGACGTTGTCGCCGACGCTCATCGAAGTCAGCAGGGCCCCGCCCTGGAACGACACGCCGATCTGCCGGCGCACCGCGAGCATCTCGCGCTCGCTGGCATTGCCGATGTCGACGCCGAGCAGCCTGACGGTGCCGCTGCGCGGCTTGTGCAGGCCGAGCAGGTGGCGCAAAAGTGTACTTTTACCAGATCCCGAACCACCCATGATCACGCGGATCTCGCCGGCATTCACGTTGAAATCGACGCCCTGCAGGATGCGACGGCGGCCGTACCAGGCTTCGAGCTTTTCGACTTCGATGAGGGGAGTAGCGATGGCGTTCATGCTGCGGTTCCATTGAGGCGCAAGGGCTGAGGGCCGAGGGCTGAGGGCCGACAAGATGCAGCCCGGCCTCGAATGACCGCTCTCCCTGGTGTGGTGATCTTGCGCATGGTCGATCGAACGCCGTGGCTTTCTGGTATCCCGCTTTTCAGCCCTCAGCCCTCAGCCCTATCTATTGAGGAAAAACGAGAAAATCATATCCACCACAATGATGTACGAAATTGACAGCACCACTGCGCGCGTCGTCGCGCGGCCCACGCCCTCGGCGCCGCCGCTGACTGAAAAGCCGGTGCTGATCCCGATCAGGCAGATCAGGACCGCGAACACGAAAGCTTTGGCGACACCTTGCCACACGTCACCCGGGGTCAGCAGCGACAGCGTCTGCATGATGTAGGCGGCCGGCGTGACGTTCAGCGCCGGCGACGCATACAACGCGGCGCCGCTTATGGCCACGACGTCGGCGAGAATCGTCAGCACCGGCAACATCACCAGCATCGCGATCAGGGCCGGCGCGGCGAGGTAGCGCACCGGGTCGATGCCGATCGTGGCGAGCGCGTCGACTTCCTGCGATACGGTCATCGAACCGATGCGCGCGGCCAGCGACGAACCCGAGCGGCCGGCCACGAGGATTGCGGTGATGAGGGCGCCGAACTCGCGCGTGACCGACTTGGCCACCGCGACGACGACCTGGGACTGCGCGCCGAACTCGCCGAGGGCCGCGATGAACTGGATGCCGAGCATGATCCCGATCGTCATCGCCAGCAAAACGACGATCGGCAGCGCATCGACGCCGATCTGACGCATCTGTTCGGCGACCGCGCGCAGCCGGACCGGTTGGCCGCGGCGCCAGCCGATTGCGGCAAAGTACAAGCTCTCGACGAACAGCATGGCCGCATGGCCGATGCCCGCCAGCGTATGCGCAGTCGCGCGGCCGAGGTTTTCCAGCGGTCGCGTGATCGCGTTCACGGAGATCGCAACTCGAAAGCGAAAAGCTTGAACCACGGAGCACACGGAGAACACGGAGACGAGCGTGAACGAGAAGCGGAAACCGGCGACTGTGCCGCGGCGCTCGACGGCCGCGTCATTTCATCAGTACTTTTGCTCATCTCTCGATCATGCTGCATTTTTCGCATCCGCTTGGTTCCCGCTTTTCTCCGTGTTCTCCGTGTTCTCCGTGGTTCAGTCTTTGCTCCGACCCCATTTTGTCCGGGCTAGCCGGCGCGCGCGGCATCAAGATCGGGGAAGATCGGGAACACACGGTCGAGGCGCGCGAGTTGCAGCACCGCCATGACCGCCTTGCTGACGCCGACCAGGCCGAACTGCTGGCCCTTGCTGCGCGCGTTCTGCAGGCCTTCGACCAGCGCGGCGATGCCGGATGAGTCGATGTAACTGACTTCCGACATCTCGACGCCGACCTTGCCGGTCGCGCCGAGCGCGGCCAGGATCGCCTTTCGCACCTGCTGCGACCAGGAAAGGTCGACCTCGCCGCGCAGTCGGACGACGACATAGTCGCCGACCGTTTCGCTGACGCATTCGTTGTTCACGTGTGTGCCTCCATATCCCCGTCACTGTGCAGGCGCTTGCGCATGCGCAGCACATTCCCCTTGCCGTCCGTTCCCGGCACGAGCTGCCAATCGTCCATCAGTGCCCGTATGAACGGGACGCCCAAACCGCCCGGGCGGCAGTCGCCGAGATCGCGCGTCGTGATCTTCTCAGGGTCGACAGCCGGCGCCTTGTCGCGCAGTTCGAATGCAAGCATATCCCGCTCACGCGTCAGGCGCAGCGTGATCGTTTCGTCGCAGTTGCCGCAATACGCATGGCGGATGATGTTCGTGCAGGCTTCGTCGACCGCAAGGACGAGTCGATCGCGCAATTCAGGTCCGACGCCCTGCGCATCGAGCGCTTCGCGCAAGCGGGCGCGAACGCTCCGCAATTCCTCGGCACGCGCCGCGAATGGCAGGTCGAGAAGGATCTGCGCGGCCATGCCGCGCGGCTCCTGCAGCAGCAGCACGGTCGTGTCGTCGGCCAGCTGCATGCGTTTCAGATCGCCGATGAGTGCACGCAGGCGCGGCTCCGGTGCCAAACCCGTGTGCCGGGCAATAATTTCGCGCAGGCCTTCGTTGCCGATGCGCTCCTGGCCGGCCTCGCGCGCGTCGATCGCGCCATCGGAGAAAAAGTACAAGGCATCGTCGCCGAGCGTGAGCCGGCGCTCGCTGTATTCGATATTCGGCAGGATGCCTAGCGGCGGTCCGTCGGCGATGAACGACTCGAAACTTTTTGCGTTCTGCAGAAGGGCCGGCGGAAATCCCGCGCTGGCAAACACGACGCTGCCATCGTTGCGATCGTATTGTCCGACGAGCGCGCAGACGAAGCGCCCTTCGTTGAGCGTCTGGCAACTCTCGTTGTTGGCGCGCGCCAGCCACTGGGCCGGCGCCAGCCCGTCCTTGCCAGACCAGCGCAACAGGCTGGCGACGCGCACCATCAGGAACGCGGCGTCCAGGCCCTTGCCGGAAATGTCGCCGATCACGAACCCGATGCGCCCGTCCGGCAGGTCGAAATAGTCGTAGAAGTCGCCGGAGATCTCATGCGCGGGCAGGTTGATGCCGATCAGCGGGAACTTGCCGCGGCGCCGTTTCGGCAGCAGCATTCTCTGCATGCGCCGCGCGAGGTCGAGTTCGCGGCGGATGCGCTGCTGCTCGACCAGGCTGTCGACCAGGCGGGCGTTGTTGATCGCCAGCGCGGCCGGCGCGGCGACGGTCTCCAACAGCACGGCGTCCTCGATCTCGAACAGACCGCCGCCGCGGCGGTTGATGACTTCGATCGCGCCGATCGGACCTTCGCCCGTGGTCAGCGGCACGCAGATGATCGAGCGCGTGATGAAGCCGGTCTCGGCATCTACACGCACGTTGACGCGCGCGTCGGTCTGCGCGTCGCGGACGATCTGCGTGGTGTTCTGCGCAACCGCGCGGCCGATGATGCCCTGCCCGACTTCGACCTTCAGACCGACGATGTCGACCGGGCCGACACACAGGCGGCACTCGATCAGGCCGCTGACCGGATCGACGAGAAACAACGATGCCGCTTCGGCCTGCATGAATTCGGCAATACGCTCCAGAGCCATCGGCAGCGTCTTGCGCAAGTCGGTCGACAGCGCCAGCGCCTGGATGAGTTCGGCAAGGAAATCCAGGGCGCGGCGCTCGTCGGCGCCATCGGGCACCGGCGAACCTCCGCGCTGCGCCGCCGCGTTCACGGCTGCGGTGGTCCCTCGACAGGCGGCGGCTGTCCACGCCGGGCGCGCGACTGGCGCAAGCCCCAGAGCGTCAGCACTGGTCCTGACAGCGCGTAGAGCGCGGCGATGGCGAACAGCATGCGTGCCGGATTGATTGCCAGCGCAACGAGGATCAGCACGACGATGAGTATCCAGGCGAACGGGACACGGTCCGAACGCGGAAAGGTCTTGAAGCTGAAATAGCGGAACCGGCTGACCATCAGCAGGCCGGCGACGATCGCGACGACCGGCGTGATGAACTGGACGTCCGAACCGGACCAGCGCAAGTCGTCGACTGCCCACAGATACGACATCGCCAGGCCCGCGGCGGCCGGAATAGCCAGACCCTGGAAATAGCGCTTGTCGGCGACGCCGACCTGTGTGTTGAAGCGCGCGAGGCGCAGCGCGCCGCAGGCCGCGAAGATGAATGCCGCGGCCCAGCCGACCTTGCCCCAGGCCGGCCCGTACTCCTTCAACGAAGCCAGCGACCACAGGTACAGGACCAGCGCCGGAGCCACGCCAAAGCTGACGAGGTCCGACAGCGAGTCGTACTGAACGCCGAATTCGCTCTGTGTATTCGTCAGCCGCGCCACGCGCCCATCGAGGCCATCGAGCACGCCGGCGATGAAGATCGAGATGACCGCGTCGGTGTAGAAGCCGGAGATTGCGGCAATGATCGCGTAGAAGCCGGCAAACAGCGCTCCCGTCGTGAACAGGTTCGGCAGGAGGTAAATGCCGCGTCGCGGCTTGGTCGGAGTGACGTCCATCCGGATTGAGCGTCGAGGCGGAGTTGCGGCCAGTGTACCGCAAGCGCTGCCGGCGCTTGTATCCTCGTGCGAGGAGTGCTATCCAATGCCTGTGATCGCCAAGGCGGCCAGCGCCGTCCAGGAGGAAACATGAAGCGCTTGTGGTTGTTTGTCGCGCTGGCCGGCACGGTGGCGGCCGCACAGGCGGCGGAAGCCTACCGATGGGTCGACGCGAACGGCGTCGTGCACTATTCCGACGTGACGCCGCCCGTGGAATCCAAAGCTGAACTCGTGCACCTGCCCGGCACCGCAAGCAAGGCCGGCGCGACGGTTTCGACCGCGGACGAACCCGCCAAGGCGGACGATTCCGAGGAACCAGGCGAGAAGAAGCCGCCGGGCACGCTTGCCAGTTCGGTGCAGAGCGCCGAAAAGCGCTGCGCGGATGCACGCGCCAACCTCGAGGTGCTGCAGCGCAGCGGTCCGGTCGGCATGGACACCGGAGCCGCCAAACCTCAGCCGCTCGATGACGCTGCGCGCCAGCGACAGATCGGCAACGCGCAGACGATTATCGCGACTTACTGCAAGTAGCACCACGACGAATGCGAGCGCCTTGGCAGACGCCGGCGGGAGCGACTTTGCAGGCCGGACGCGTGTGGCCGCTGGTCCTGGCCGTGCTCGCGCTAATGTCGGGATATGCCTGGTGGTACCTGGCGCCCGACACGTTGCCCGACGCGATCCGAAAGGAGTTACCCAGGTCGGACCGGTCCAATCCGGTGCTATACAAATGGAAAGATGACAAGGGCCGCTGGAACGTGACCGATACGCCACCGGCGGATCGGCCGTATCAGACGCTCAAGTACGATCCGAAAACGAACGTCGTGCCGACGGTGATGCCGCCGCCGCCCGAATCGCACTAGCGTAGGGTGGGCCTTGGCCCACCACTTTTCTTTGTTGGCGCAAGAACAAGAGCGGTGGGCCGAGGCCCACCCTACCTAGAACGCGAACCGCGCCGTGACGAGCACCGTGTCGCCGGACAGCCGGTAGAACTGCGCGTCGCCAAGTTCGCTCTCGGCGACCGGATCGCGGCGATTCGTGATGTTGTAGCCATCGACGCGTAATTCCCACGTGTCGAAACGGTAGCCGATGCCGGCATCGACCGTCGTATACGAGCCCGCGACTGCCGTGTTGCCCTTGTTCAAATAGCGGCTGCCGACGTAATTCCAGACGAGTTCGGCATTGAACCCGCGCACCGGCGTGTACAGCAGTCCGACCGCGCCAAGATTCTGCGGCGACAATTCCAGTCGCTTTCCGGCAAGCTGCTGGATTGAATCGTCGGGACGCAGGCGCGCGTAGTCGGTGAAGCGCGCGTCATGGTAGGCGTACGTAGCGCGCACGCGGAAGTCCTGCGTGAAGCGGTAGTCGCCTTCGATCTCCGCGCCCTTGAATCGTTCGCTGCCGGCGTTGGCGAGGCCCGGCAATCCGTCGATGTTCTCGGCGATCACGAGGTTGTTGAAGTCCATGTCGAAGTACGACACCTCCCAGTTGAAGCGGCCGTCGCCCAGCTGGCCCTTCAGTCCTGCTTCCCAACTGTGCGCCGTTTCCGGCTGAAGGATGCCGCCCTCGGCCTCCGGGCCGAAGTCGACTGCGGCCGGCTTGTAGGTGTTGCGGTAATCCGCGAACGCGGTGACGCGATTGGGTCCATCGAGCCACAGCGCATAGCTCGCGCCGACGACGCCGGACGGCTTGGACTGCGTACGCTTGCTGCTGTCACCTTCCGGCGGCGTGCCGGGTTCGGCGTGCTGGTCGATGACCTGGCCGCTGAGCTCTTCTTCGGTGTGGTTGAAGCGCAGGCCGGCAACGATGTTCCAGCGATCGGTCGGCTTCCAGTCGAGCTGCGTATACAGGCCGAGGAAATTGCGCGTGTCCTTCAGCTGCGTCGACTCGTCGATCTCGATCGTGCCCGAGGCCGGCCGGTTCGAGCCGTTCGGAAACACCGCATATTCGAAGTTGTCGCTGTTCTGCTGGCCGTCGCCGTACAGCCAGTCGAAGCCGTAGGTCCAGGTCAGTTCCTCGGTCGGGTGCGAGGCGATGTAGGTGTCGAAGTACGCACCCGTGATATCGACGCGCTGACTGAAGCCGTCGGCATTGTGCGTTTCGCCGTCTTCGGCGAAGTCCTCGCGCAGGAAGCCGCGAATGTTGTCGCTCTTGCTGTGATCGAGCGAGAACGTCGTGATCCAGTCGCCAAACCCCAGGTGGTGGTCGAATCCGGCGTTGAACTGGATGCGGTCGGTGTTCTGCTTGGCATCGGACGGATTGACGTTCGCGTCGAGCGGAAAGCGCGGCGACAGTTCGTTGCCTTCGCGCGGGTGCGGACTGAACGGATCCTGGCGCAACGCCGTCGCGTCGAGGTCGAAGTGCAGTTTGCCCGCATCCGTTTCGGCAGCGTTGCGATAGAGCAAGTGCACCTTGCTCATGCCGGAATCATCCTGGCTATAGTCGTGGGTCTCCGCGTTCATGCTGAGCGACTGCTTGAACACGCCCCAGTCCGGCAGATTGCTGCTGATCGTCGCGATGCCGCTGTTGCGCGAACCCAGGCCGACCTGCGCACCGGACGGCGTCGCGCCGGCGGCGTAATGGATGACATGAATGACGCCGACGAACGAAGTCGCGCCGTACATCACCGGCGCCGGACCGCGCAAGACTTCGATGCGCTCGACATTGGTCAAGTCCAGCGTCGTCAACGCCGGATTGAATGCGCCGCCCGACGGAATGCCGTCGACGACGAGCAGGAACGCATCGAACTCGCGCAGGCCCCACATTCCCGGCACCGATCCGGCCGGTCCCGCATCGCCGCCCGGCGCGATGTCGACGCCGGCGACCAGGCTCAACGCCTGGCGCAGGTCCTGGACATTGCGCGCGCGCAGCTCCTCTCCGCTGATCACCGTGATCATCGCCGGAGTCGAATCGACTGGTTCGGCAATCTTCGACGTCGTGACTTCGATCGTCGGCAGCATATTGGCGGTATCAGCCGCGAACGCGAAACTGGCCGAAAGCGAACAGGCTAAAGCGACGGCCGCAGCGAGCGGCTGCTGACACAGTGAACGATGCATGATGAATCCCCAGGGATGTGCTGCAGTAACGAGAGCTTAACGACCGAAGTCCCTGGCCGTAACCGGCTGCAGCCCGAGTGCGGGTCCGTCTGGCGGATGATATGTGTGATTTCGGCAGCCACACGATCAAGTGAGCATTTCCCGGCAGAGCCAGGGGATTTGACTTTGTAGCCACTCAAATCGGCTGTAAGACAAACCACACGAAAAGCGTCGTCACCCGCGCAAGCGGGAATCCATCTTGATCTGAGAACTTTCTCTACCCGTTCAAGCAGAGCACATGGATTCCCGCTTGCACGGGAATGACGGCCTTCTCTGAAGGTCTATTGGCAGAGGCCTTGTGGATTTGTGGAATTTGTACAGATTACAGTTGATCGATGCGGGTAGACGGCGCTGTAGTTCGACAGTACGCCAGGCGTCACGTTGGCGTTGATATAGTTGACAGCGAGGAATCCCACGACCGGTTGTCCAGCGAACACGTTCCCCTCGAGAGACGGGCGCAGCGCTTCTTGGCGGTCGTTGAGCGACAAGTCAAACCAGCCGCTGTCGTAATTCGTCGAGAAATTTACTGCGACTAGTGAGCCAAAAATTCCTGAGGCGACGCCAGGCTCGACGTCATTCTGGTTGAACGTCAGCAACTCGGCTTCGTAACACAGGTACTGCAGCTGATAGGGGATAGCAGGACACAAAGTCGGGCAGTAATGGTAATCCGTCGGAGCGTCGCCTTCGCGATCGAAATAGCGGAAATCTCTTCCGTTGCATGCTACTCCGGGATCGTTGAAGCCATGATTGCCGCCGCCAAATGTTTCTTCGAATGGCGCCAGGTAGCTCGTTGCGGTGGCACCAACGATCGCCGGATCGACATAGAACTGCTTGGTCGGAAATGTAACGACCCATTCCGACGACGCCCCGACGGCCCAATCGGTCAGGAATTCGTTGAATACCCGGTCGGCCGCCAGCACGGCGCTGACCGCATCGGCACCGCGCGTTGCTGACGGATACTGCGCCTTGATCATCGCGTTGCCGATGGGCACATACGCGGTTGCCAAGCCATGCGCTGAATCGGTAATCGACGTGCTCAAGTTAGGCTTCGAATCCCCAGGGCCGGTGTGCTGCGCGACATCGCTGAAGCCATCAACCGCCGTCGCGTCGTAGGCGTACAAGGTGCCCTCAGCGACATTGACGACTCCAGCGGCTCCGTACACGCCGCCGGCCGGGGGCAGCAGGTCGATGCCGGGATTCGCCCGCCAGTATCCGCCCGCAGCCCAGGCAGCCTGGACTTGCGCGCAGCCGGGCGGCAGGCCGTTGACCGGCGTGATCGCTTCGAGTGTCCTGGAGCCGTCAGACGCCTGATCGACGACCTCGCCCATCTCGATGATCTCGAAAAAACCTTCGCGCGTGCGGACCACGCCGAGCGGACCGGAATCGGTGCCGGTTGGCATCCCGTAGTCGCCTTGGCTGTAGTTCGCGTTGCTGAACGTCAACGCGTGCAACGTTCCCGGCACCGGCGCCAGCGGAAACGCCGGCACCGTGCACGAATTATCGTTCGTCGCGATCGCCGCAGCGCCGATGCCGACGCCGCTCGTGTCGAACACCGCACCGACCCAAGAATCGTACGGGCCGAGATAGACATTGAAGTTCGCTACGTCGCGGCCGTCGTAGCCTTCGCGGAAACGCACCTTCAATGCCTTGCCGTGCGCGGTCGTGTTGATGACCGACACGAGCGTCTGATAATGGTTGACCGTGTAGTACGGATAAATCAGCACCTGGCCGGTGCCGCGTGGGTTGAGCATCACTGCGCCGGCGGTCGATGTTGTGGCGCCAAGGGCGGCTGAAAGTGCGACGGCAAGCGTTCGCTTCATGAACCGCTCCGTTATTGACATGCGCTTTGTGGATTTGTGGAATTAGCGCAACTCGCGCTCGAGCGATGCGAATAGACGGCGCTGTAGTTCGACAGCACGCCAGGCGTAACGTTCGCGTTGATGTACTTGACGGCGAGGAAGCCGACGACCGGCAATCCGATAAACACGTCGTGCTGGCTCGACGTACGCATGGCCTCATCCGCATGGGGCCACCACAGCTCGAACGAACCTTGGTTGTTGTTCGAGGCAAAGTTGGCTGCGAGCTGCGAGTTCAGAATGCTCGACGCGACGCCCGGCTCTACCCAATTTTGATTGAACGTGAGCACCGCGGTTTCATAGCACAGGTAGTCGAGCGGATAGAAATCCGGAGGGCAGGTCGCTAAGCCGCAGTCGTCAAACAACGATACATGTCCTTCGCGATCGGTAATCCGACTCTTGATGGCGAAACAGGCCACGCCCGGATCATTGCGTCCGCCGTTGCCACCACCGAACGTCTCTTCGAACGGCGGCAAATAGCTTGTCGCCGTCGTACCCACTGTCGCCGGATCGACGTAGAACTGCTTGGTCGGAAACGTTGTCACCCACTCCGACGACGCGCCGAGCTGCGGATCGGTCTGATATTCGTTGAACAGCGCATCGGCCGTCAGCACGGCGCTGACCGCATCGACGCCGCGCGTCGCCGACGGATATTGCGACTTGATCATTGCATTGCCGACCGGCACGTAGGCCGCTGCGACCCCCT
>DASRTK010000290.1:0-9788 GCA_035655975.1 Rudaea sp. | reverse complement strand
CCCCCGACCCTCATCCGGCGCTTCGCGCCACCTTCTCCCGATGGGAGAAGGGAAACGCAGGCTGCGCCGATTCAACCAATTCGGTAAGATCCTGCGCTATCCTCAAGAGAATACAGAGCCTTTCTGCCTTTGAACCAACCCTGGCCCCTAGCCCCTAGTCCCTAGCCCCTGACAACCATGCGCCCATTCCCCCTCGGTGAAGACATCGACCTGCTGCGCGAAACCGTTCATGCGTTTGCGGACAAGGAAATCGCGCCGCGTGCCGGACTGATCGACGAGGAGAACGTGTTCCCCGCCGACCTGTGGGGCAAGCTCGGCGAGATGGGACTGCTCGGCGTGACGGTTGCTCCGGAGTACGGCGGCTCGGGTCTCGGCTTTCTCGCCCACGTCGTCGCGATGGAAGAAATCTCGCGCGCGTCCGGTTCGGTCGGCCTTTCCTACGGCGCGCACTCGAACCTGTGCATCCAGAACATCAATCACAACGCGAGCGAAGCGCAGAAGAAAAAATACCTGCCGAAGCTGTGTAGCGGTGAGCATGTCGGCGCACTGGCGATGAGCGAACCGGGTGCCGGTTCCGATGTCGTCGGCTCGATGACCTGCCGCGCGGAACATCGCGGCGATCACTGGGTCGCGAACGGTTCGAAGATGTGGATCACGAACGGCCCGGATGCCGATG
The DNA here is from genome assembly GCA_035655975.1 of Rudaea sp. GTDB lineage: Bacteria > Pseudomonadota > Gammaproteobacteria > Xanthomonadales > Rhodanobacteraceae > Rudaea. The sequence continues at coordinate 9,112 of DASRTK010000290.1, read as the reverse complement.
TCGCGCTGGTCTACATGCGCACCGCACATCGTCCGGCCGGCTCGCGCTGCATGACTGCGTTCATCGTCGAGAAAGGCATGAAGGGCTACTCGACTGCACAGAAGCTCGACAAGCTCGGCATGCGCGGCTCGAACACCTGCGAACTGGTATTCGACAACTGCGAAATCCCGGACGAAAACCGCGTAGGCGAAGTCAACGAAGGCGTGCGCGTGCTGATGAGCGGCCTCGACACCGAGCGCCTCGTGCTTTCCGGCGGACCACTGGGACTCATGCAGGCCGCGCTCGACGCCGCCCTGCCCTATGTGCGCGAGCGCAAGCAGTTCAATGCGCCGATCGGCACGTTCGGCATCATGCAGGCGAAAATTGCCGACATGTATACGGCGCTGCAAAGTTCACGCGCCTACGCGTACATGGTCGCACAGGATTACGACCGCGGACACAAGTCGCGCATCGACCCGGCCTCGTGCCTGCTGCACGCATCGACCAGCGCCGTGCAAGTTGCGCTCGAGGCGATCCAATGCTTGGGCGGCAACGGCTACATCAACGAATACCCGACCGGCCGCATCCTGCGCGATGCGAAGCTCTACGAAATCGGCGCCGGCACGAACGAGATCCGCCGCATGCTGATCGGCCGCGAGTTGTTCCACGGCAAGTGGTAGACCGCGTTCACGTCGATGCCATCGACGTGTTGTTCCAGGACGGGTAAGGGCAGCCTGTCAAATTGAGCCAGGCGTATCAGCGTTTGCCAGTTGACGCCCAGTCCACCCACCCGGCTGGGTGCATTCGTGCACACGCGGGAATGACGACGGCATCGAGTTCGCCAGAGTCGACCGTGCTACGGTGCGGACTCGAAAGCGTCGTTGAAGAAATCGTCGCACTCGTTGGTTGAGTACGGCGTCGCCCACCATGGCGTGTTCCCGGTGGCAGTATTCCAGGCAGCGTCATTCGCGCTCGGTGTGAGGTCGAGCATGTTCGGGCAAAGCACGGAGCCTGAGGGCGCGACTGTCGCGGGCGCCGCCGGGACACTTCCACTCAGGTGATTGCCACCCACGTTGAGGTACAGAATCGGCAGTCCGTCCAGTAGCGGAATGCCGCCGGTCAACCGATTCGAGCCGACGTCGAAAAACGCCAGGTTCGCCAGGCCCGCGAGCGGAGGTATGCTGCCGGACAATTGATTGGACTGCACCTCGAAGATCTGCAGATTGGCGAGCCCGTCGAACGGAGGAATGCTTCCGACAAGGTTGTTCTTGCCGGCGAAGAAGAAGCGCAGCTTCGTCAGAGCGCTCAGGTCCGGGACGCTGCCGCCGATCTGGTTGTCATCAAAGTATACAAATTCCAGGTTGGGCAACCCTGTCAGTGCGGGGATGGTCCCGGACAGCCGATTCTTGCTGACTTCGAACGCGGCCAGGTTCGACAGGCCGGCAAGCGCCGGAATGTTGCCGGTCAGCTGATTGGCTGTCGCGCTGAACCAGTAAAGGTTCGTCAACGCGCTCAGGCCGGGAATGCTTCCGCCAAGCAGGTTGCGGTCCGCCGCGAAGCTGTAGAGGCTCGCAAGCGCGGAGAGGTCCGGGATCGTGCCGCTGAGTTGGTTGTCCTCTACGTAGAAGAACTGCAGCGCCGTCAGATCGCCCAGGTCCGGAATCGCGCCGGTGAGCTTGTTGCCGGTCGCGATGAACACTTGCAGTTTCGGTAGTCCCGTCAGCGGCGCGATGATGCTGCCATCGAGCAGGTTCGACTGCACCTGGAAATTCTCCAGGTTCGACAGCCCGGCCAGTGACGGAATGTCTCCGCTCAGCTGGTTCGAATACGCATAGAAGCGTTGCAGCGCGGTCAGGCCCGCCAATTCAGGAATGCTGCCAACGAGCAGGTTGTCGTGGACCAGGAACAACTGGAGGTTCGTCAAGCCCGCAAGCGGCGGGATGCCGGAAAGCTCGTTCGAATAGGCGCGGAAATCCTCCAGGCTCGTCAGCCCGGCAAGTGACGGGATGCTTCCGGTGAGCATGTTCTTGTACGCGTAAAAATATCTGAGATGCGTCAGGCCCGGCAGCGGCGGGATCGCGTTGTACAGGGTGTTGTCGTGGACGTCGAAACCCTCGAGTTCGGTCAAGTCGGACAACGACGTCATAGGACCCGACAGTCCGTTCGAACCCAGGTCGATAGAGATCACGTGCGACTGCGTTGCATCACAGGTGATGCCGTGCCATGTGCATTCGGTTCCGGGAGCATTGAACGTATACGTTACGCCATCCTGCGGTATCGGACAGGTGCCGGCGCACCAGTTCGTGCTCAACGTCCAGCCCACGTTCTGGGTCGACACAAAAAAATTGGTCAACGCGGTACGTTCGGCGGCAGGGATTGCTGCCTGTGCCCCCGGCACCACGCCACCCAGAAGGAACGCAAGCATTGCAATTGCGCGGGGAAGAATGCGCGGCTCCTCGCCGTGGCGCTGCACACGGGCATGCGGCCAGAGAGTCAGACTCATGGCAAATCCCCCGAATCGTTCGTCGCGTTTTCGCAACCTTGCGCGTGTGCCTGGCCATCCGTGCGCACACGCGGTTTTTCATGTTACCCACGTCCGCATTGATCACGCAAGGAAGATCGAGAGCCATCCCGAGTGAATCGCCCGCTTGTCCGGCTCCGCCACCGGATGACAGCCTCGCCGGCGTTGCTTCCACCGACTACTTTTACGGCTACGACGCGACTTGCAACAATCTTGTCGGACACTTCTCGGTCGTGGGCGACAGCGTCACGTTCACAGTCGATTCGCTGACCTCCGATCGCATCTTTGCCGACAGCGTCGACTGACGACGCACCACAAAGGCGTATCGCGTACACTCGCACCGCTCGATCAAGGCGAGGAAAAACACGCACATGACTGCCCGTTTCGTCGGCGTGGCCGGACTGCCGCGCTCCGGCTCCACCCTGCTCTGCCAGCTGCTCGGCGAGCATCCGCAGATCCACAGCGAGGGCCACAGCTCGCCGCTATGCTCGGCGCTGCTGCGCCTGCGCCATGGCATCAGCGACGATGATTTCTTCCTGTCGCAACTCGATGTCGATTTCGATCGTGGCTACGCGCACCTGAAATCGGCGACGCGCGGCTTCGTGCGCGGCTGGTATCACGACTGCACGAAGCCGCTCGTCGTCGACAAGAACCGCGCCTGGCTACGCAACTTCGAATACCTGCTCGCCGTGGAACCCGACGCGAAGTTGCTCGTCTGCGTGCGCGAACTCGGGCAGGTCTACGGCTCGATCGAGGCGCAGCACCAGCGCACGATCCTGATCGACTTTCCCGATCACACCGCGAACCACGACCGCTACAACCGCGCCGACGTGCTGTTCGCCAAGGACGGCGTGATCGGCAATCCGTTGCGCGCCATCGAAGCCGTGCAGGATCTGGCGGTCCCGATCCAGCAGCGTATCCACCTGGTCATTTTCGAGCGCCTCGTGCGCGACCCGCTCGCCGCCATGGCCGATGTATACAAATTCCTCGACATCGACCCAGCGCAGTTCGATCCGAAGAAGCTACGCGTGCGCCCGCACGAAAGCGACAGCCATTACCGGCACAAGTATCCGCACAAGCAATACGCGTCGATCGAGGTACCGATGCAGCATGCGATTCCGGCGCGCATCCAGACCGAGATCGAAAAAACGTACGCCTGGTACTACGACAACTTTTATCCGGACCGGAAGCGAATTGCAGTGCCGGAGTCGCGCTAGTCGCAATTGCCGGAAGTGTGACGCAGGTATTTGACGCGTTCGACGCAACTCGCATAGCGTGCGAGTGCGCCAAATCACAAAAATAAGTTCATCAGGGGGAAAAACACGTGCCCAATACGACGCGAGCGCTTCGGCGCAACGTGCTGTCTTCGTTTGTCCGCGCCAGCCTGACCTCGACCTTGGTCGCCTCTTCGGCGCATGCCGCGAGCGTTTGCACCGTGGTCACCAATAGCGACGATCCCGCGAGCGCGAGCGCCGCGGTCACGGCGCAGACGATTTCAGGAACGCTGCGCGACTGCATTCTCGCGTCGAACCTGCTGACCGGCGCGACCGGCGCGCCAACCGGCAGCATGGCGATCTCGTTCGATCCCGCGACCTTCACCGGCGGCGCAGCGAACACGATCGCGCTCGGCGACAGCCTGCCGATGATCTTCAACAACACGACGATCGATGCGTCCGCGTTGACGCAGCCGGTCATCATCGACGGTGGCGGCGCGCACCGGATCTTTTTTATCTCCGGCCTGCCCGACTCGACCGTCTTTCACTTCAATCCAGATCTCAGTGCCACCGTCCCCGATCCGGACGGTGCGCAGCCCGTGGCCGTAACACTGGACAACCTGGTCCTCAAGGATGGTTTGGCGAAAGGCGGGACCAGCGGCGGCATGGGAGCTGGCGGAGCGCTGTTCGTCAACAAGAATGCGACGGTGACGCTCAACGGCATCGGCTTCATCAACAACAATGCCATCGGCGGCAACGGATTGCAGCGCGTCTTCCAAGGTGGCGGCGGAATGGGTGGCGATAGCGTTTTCGATAGCCACAGCGGTGGTGGTCTCGGGTTTTCGAGCAAGATCGAAAGCTTCGGCGGAATTGGCGGTGGACTCGGACCCGGCTATTACACCTACCCCCCGGATGCAGGAAGTTCGGCAGGGATCACTCTGGCTTTGGGTTTCGGCGGTACCGGAATTGGCCAGATCAGTTCGAATCAGGGCTTCAAGATCGGCGCGGGCGGTATCGGGGAAACCAACGGCGCGCTAAATCCATACAACACTTCCGGCTATGCGCTCATATCTAACGGACGCGCAGGAATCGGAGCTGGTGGAAGGGGTCAAGGTGGCTTCGGCGGCGGCGGCGACAAATACGATCCGGGCGGATTTGGCGGCGGCGGCGGTTCACGCGCCGGCGGTGGCTTCGGTGGAGGCGGCGGTTCAGGCAAGGACGCCGCTTCATGCACAAGTTGCAGGGACGCAAGCGACGGCAGCAGTGCCGGGGCCGGTGGCTTCGGCGGCGGCGGCGGTGGCGGCGGCGGCGGCGGCGGCTGTACTCCGGATCCAGTCGACCATACTAGATTATGCGGAGCCGGCCTTGGTGGATCAGGGGGTGCCGGGGGTGTCGGAGGGGGCCAAGGCGAGGAAGGAACTGAAGGCAATATGGAAGGTGGCGGCGGCCATACCGGCCACTCCGGCGGTGGCGCGGGCTTGGGCGGTGCTATCTTTGCACGGAGCGGCGCGAGTCTGATCTTCAAGAGCAAGGACAGCGCCCTGGTTACGGGCAACGGCGCGACGCCAGGTACCAGCGGATTCGCAAATGGCGCCGGTGCCGGGTCGGGCTTCTTCGTCATGAGCGGCGCGACCTTGGCATTCGACGTCAGCGGCCGGTATACAATTTCCGACGACATCGGCGACGACAGTCCGACGACCCTGCCGGCCGGTCAGTCGTACACGCCCGGAGCGGGCGCCGGCCTGACCGTCTTCAAGCAGGGAACCGGAACGCTGGTTCTCGATGCGTCGAATACCTTTTCCGGCCTCGTGGCCGTCGGTGCAGGCACGCTTGCCGGCAACGGCGATGTGCAAGCCCAGGTCCTGCTGGCCGACGGCGCAGCAATCGCACCGGGCGATCCGGCCATCGCCGGGGGCATCGGCACGCTCTCGACCGGATCGTTGGTCTGGACGCCGGGTTCCTCCATTTCGTTTCAACTCGGCAACACGCAGGCTGCGTCCGACATGCTTATGGTCAATGGCGCATTGACCAAGAACGGTCCGGGGTTACCGCTGCGCGTGCAATTTGGCATGGGCGCGAAACCGCCGGTGGCAGGGACCACCTACACGCTGTTGACGGCGCAGAGCCTCGCCGGCGTCACCGCCAGCGACTTCTTTCACGTCCAGGACTCAACTTACGGCAGTCTTACCGGGCACTTCTCCGTGGTGGGCAACAGCGTCACGTTCACGGTCGACTCCGTGACGTCAGACCGCATCTTCGCTGACAGCTTCGACTGACTCGGGCGAGTTCGACTCGAGGCAACCTGCCTTCGGCTCGACGTGCCGGGCTGATCGGGATCAAACGACCGGCCAGGATCTCGGCGACCGTTGGAAACGGCGCGTCCCGCCACCAAATAGACGGGGCTGTGGTTTGCCGGCGGCGTGCCGTCGGCGCGATAATGCTGCAATCATCTGGCCGCAACGGCCGAAAATCCCCGGAGAAACCCATGTCCAATTCCATCGTCATCGCCGGCGCCAAGCGCACCGCGATCGGTTCCATGCTCGGCCAGTTCACCGGCGTGCCGACCACCACGCTCGGTGCGACGGCGATCAAGGCTGCGCTCGCGCAATCCGGCGTTGCCGGGGCGGATGTCTCCGAGGTCATCATGGGTTGCGTGCTGCCGGCCAATCTCGGCCAGGCGCCGGCGCGCCAGGCCTCGCTCGCTGCCGGCATTCCGAAGTCGGTCGGATGCACGACGATCAACAAGGTCTGCGGATCTGGAATGAAGGCAATCATGCTCGGCCATGACCTGATCAAGGCGGGCTCGGCAACCGTCGTCGTTGCCGGCGGCATGGAGTCGATGACGAACGCGCCGCACATGGTTTCTGCGCGCACCGGGTTACGCTACGGCGATGCGAAGATGGTCGATCACATGGCGTGGGACGGCCTGACCAATCCGTACGACGGCCAGTCGATGGGCGTGTTCGCCGAAGCGACCGCCGACAAGTACGGTTTCACGCGCGAGGCGCAGGACGCCTACACGATCGAATCGGTCAAGCGTGCGCAAGCAGCGATTGCGTCGGGTGCCTTCGTCGACGAGATCGTCGCGGTGAAAGTTGCCGGCAAGAAAGGCGATGTCGAATACGCGACCGACGAGCAGCCGGGCAAGTCCGACGTCAGCAAGATTCCGACGCTGCGTCCGGCGTTCCGCAAGGACGGCACGGTGACGGCAGCCAGTTCGTCGAGCATTTCCGACGGCGCAGCAGCGACGATCCTGCTGAGCGAGGAAGAAGCGAAAAAGCGTGGCATCAAGCCGCTCGCGCGCATCGTCGCCCACGCGACGCAGGCGCAGGAACCGGAGTGGTTCACGACCGCGCCGGTCGGCGCGATCTCGGCGGTGTTGAAGAAAGCCGGCTGGAGCGTTGCCGATGTCGACGTGTTCGAAGTCAACGAGGCGTTCGCGGTCGTCGCGATGGCGCCGATCAAGGAACTCGGCATTCCGCACGAGAAGATCAACGTCAACGGCGGCGCCTGTGCGCTCGGCCATCCGATCGGCGCTTCCGGTGCGCGTCTCGTCGTCACGCTGATTCATGCGCTGAAGAAGAAGGGCGGCAAGCGTGGCGTTGCGTCGCTGTGCATTGGCGGCGGTGAAGCGACTGCTTTGGCGATCGAGCTGGTGTAAGGTCCGATCGGCAGCTTGACCGCTGCACCAGGTTTGCAGATCACAACCGGCCGCCAAAAGCGGCCGGTTTTGTTTGTGCGGTCGAAACTTCTTGCTCCACTCCTTCCCCCGCTTGCGGGGGAAGGTTGGGATGGGGGCAGGCGAACTAAAGGCATTCAGAGGCGCAGGCGTCTGCTCCGATCTGCGAAAGAGCGCGTTCTACCGAAACGTTGAGGCTGGCCTGCCCCCATCCCGGCCTTCCCCCGCAAGCGGGTGAAGGAGTGTTCCTTCGTGCGCTCTCGCAGCTTCCAGCGTCTTCGAAGTGGAGCAACGCTGGCAATCACGCGCGTGGATATGATTTGATGCATCCCTGCCGCCCACGCGACCCGACACATGCCCGTCATCGAATCCCAGATCGATCCACGCTCACCCGAATTCCAGGCCAACGCCGAGCGCCTGCGCCAGCTCGTCGTCGAGTTGAACGCCAAACTCACACGCGCCGCGCTCGGCGGCGGCGACAAGGCACGCGCGAAGCACACCGAACGCGGCAAGCTGCTGCCGCGCGAGCGTGTGCGCGCCCTGCTCGATCCGGGCTCGCCGTTCCTGGAATTCTCCGCCCTTGCAGCCGACGGTATGTACGACGATGCCGCGCCCGCGGCCGGGATGATCTCGGGAATCGGTCGAGTGAACGGAATCGAGGTCGTCGTCGTCGCCAACGATGCCACGGTCAAAGGCGGCACTTATTTCCCGATCACCGTAAAAAAGCACTTGCGCGCGCAGGAGATCGCGCTCGAGAACAACCTGCCCTGCATCTATCTGGTCGATTCGGGCGGCGCGTTCCTGCCGCTGCAGGACGAGGTGTTCCCGGATCGCGATCACTTCGGCCGGATCTTCTATAACCAGGCGCGGCTGAGCGCGCGCAACATCCCGCAGATCGCCGTCGTCATGGGTTCGTGCACCGCGGGCGGCGCCTACGTGCCGGCGATGAGCGATGAAACGATCATCGTCAAGGAGCAAGGCACGATCTTTCTCGGCGGTCCGCCACTGGTGAAGGCGGCGACCGGCGAAGTCGTCGACGCCGAATCGCTCGGCGGCGCCGAAGTCCATACGACGATCTCGGGCGTAGCGGACCATTTCGCCGAGAACGATGCGCATGCGCTGGCGATCGCGCGCGACATCGTCGCCCAACTCAACCGGCGAAAGATGCTGCCGGTTGCGGTCCGCGAGCCGCGCGAACCGCGCTATCCGGCCGACGACGTGTACGGCATCCTGCCGACCGACACTCGCCGGCCGTTCGACATTCGCGAGATTATTGCGCGCATCGTCGACGGCTCCGAATTCCAGGAATTCAAGGCGCGCTACGGCAAGACCCTGATTTGTGGATTCAGCCATATTTACGGCTATCCGGTCGGCATCGTCGCGAACAACGGCATCCTGTTCGCCGAGTCCGCGCTCAAGGGCGCGCACTTCATCGAACTGTGCAACCAGCGCGACATACCGCTGGTGTTCCTGCAGAACATCACCGGCTTCATGGTCGGCAAGAAATACGAACAGGCCGGCATCGCCAAGGACGGCGCGAAGATGGTCACCGCGGTCGCCTGCTCGCACGTGCCGAAGTTCACCGTGATCATCGGCGGCAGTTTCGGCGCCGGCAACTACGCGATGTGCGGACGCGGCTACCAGCCGCGCATGCTCTGGATGTGGCCGAACGCGCGCATCAGCGTCATGGGCGGCGAGCAGGCCGCGAGCGTGCTCGCG
>DASRTK010000289.1:0-4972 GCA_035655975.1 Rudaea sp. | reverse complement strand
GCGATCTGTCATGTCGACAACGCCTACTTCCTCGAGCACGTCGACATCACAGCGCACCTGTGCAAGACCAACACGGTATCGAACACGGCGTTCCGCGGCTTTGGCGGACCGCAGGGAATGCTCGTGATCGAGCGCATCCTCGACGACATCGCGCGGACGCTCGGGCTGGATCCGCTCGACGTGCGCCGGTGCAACTACTACGGCATCACCGAGCGCAATGTCACGCACTACGGGCACGTCGTCGAAGACAACGTGCTCGACACGATCACCGACCAGCTCGAGGCAAGCAGCGCCTATCGCACGCGCCGCAGCGCGATCGCGGAATGGAACGCGCACAGCGACGTCATCAGGCGCGGCATCGCGTTGACGCCGGTCAAGTTCGGCATCTCGTTCAACGCGACCGTCTACAACCAGGCCGGCGCACTGGTCCACATCTATACCGACGGCACCGTCCTGCTCAACCACGGCGGCACCGAGATGGGCCAGGGCCTGTACACGAAGGTCGCGCAGGTCGTCGCGACCGAGTTCGGCCTGCCGCTGAGCGCGATCCGCACGGCGACGACCGACACGAGCAAGGTGCCGAACACGTCGGCGACCGCCGCGTCGTCCGGCGCCGATCTGAACGGCAAGGCGGCGCAGGCTGCAGCCAGCACGCTGCGCAAGCGTCTGGTCGCGCATGCGTGCGCGAAGTACCGCGTCGGCGCCGACCGGGTACGGTTCGCCGGCGGCGAGGTGCACGTCGGCAAGCGAACGCTGACGTTCGGGGAACTCGTCGCCAGCGCCTATGCCGCGCGCGTGTCGCTGTCGAGCACGGGTTTCTATGCGACGCCGAAGCTCCACTGGGACCGCAGCACATTCAATGGCCGCCCGTTCTTCTACTTCGCCTATGGCGCGGCCGTTTCGGAAGTCGCAATCGACACCCTGACCGGCGAAACGCGGCTGCTGCGCGTCGACATCCTGCACGACGTCGGCACGTCGTTGAATCCGGCGATCGACATGGGCCAGATCGAGGGCGGATTCCTGCAAGGCGTCGGCTGGCTGACGAGCGAGGAACTCTACTGGAACGATCGCGGCGAGTTGCAGACTCACGCGCCCTCGACCTACAAGATTCCGAGCGTGCGCGACTGGCCGGTCGAGGCCCACATCCGCATCCTCGAGCACGAGCCAAACCGCGAAGACACGATCCATCGCTCGAAGGCCGTCGGCGAGCCTCCTTTGATGTTGTGCATCTCGACGTTCCTTGCGATTCGCGACGCGGTTGCGGCGTGCGCCCCGGACGGCCATGCGCTGCCCGACCTGCGCGCACCTGCGACTCCGGAGGCAATCCTGCGCGCGCTCGATTCCCTTCTCCCTCCGGGAGAAGGTGGCCCGAAGTGCCGGATAAGGGTCGGGGATCGCGAAGGCGTCGACAAGTCACCAGATCCGACCACAGATGCCTCTCTGGAAGAACGGTCGAGCGCTGAAGAGTCGTCAACGCAGATGAATCGAGCTCCCGACATCGACATGCCGTGGCGATCACCGACCCTCACCCCCACCCCTCTCCCGGAGGGAGAGGGGCTTGAAGCGAAGCGATCGAATTGAGCGCGTACCTCTTCGATCTCGCCAGCCTCCTTGGCCGCTGGCTGCATCTGATCACCGGCATCGCCTGGATCGGCGCTTCGTTCTATTTCGTCTGGCTCGACAATCATCTGCTCGCGCCGGCGCGCAAGGAGCTGACCGAGGCCGGCGTCGGCGGCGAAGTGTGGGCGATGCATGGCGGCGGTTTCTACAATGCGCAAAAGTACAAACTTGCGCCGGCTGAGCTGCCCAGGACACTGCACTGGTTCTACTGGGAAGCCTATTGGACCTGGCTGTCGGGCATGTTCCTGCTCTGCCTGCTGTATTTCGCCAAGGCTGAGATCTATCTGATTGATCCCAGCGTCATGGCGCTGGGCAAGCCGGCCGCGATCGCGATTGCCTCGGCATTCCTGGCCGGCGGCTGGCTCGTGTACGACGCGTTGTGCCGGTCGCCTATCGGCCGCGATGATCGCGTGATCGGCGCTTGCGTCGCGTTGCTGTCTTGCGCGGCCGCGTCGGGCCTGTGCGCGCTGTTCAGCGGTCGCGGGGCGTACATCGTGTTTGGCGCGATGCTCGGCACGATCATGGTCGCGAATGTGTTCTTCGTGATCATTCCGGGCCAACGCGAGATGGTGAAAGCCAAGCTCGAGGGCCGCGCGCCCGATCCGGTTTACGGTCTGCGCGGCAAACAGCGCTCGGTGCACAACACCTACTTTACCCTGCCCGTCCTGTTCGCGATGATCAGCAACCACTACGCGATGACCTACGGCGCCAAGCACAACGCGATCGTGCTTGTCGCGATGAGCATCGCCGGAGTCGGCATCCGCGCCTGGTTCGTCGCAAGGCATAAGGCCCACGAGCGTGGCGGCCGGACTTCGCCGCTGACCCTGGCGCTCGGTCTGATTGCGCTGGCAGCCGTCGCTATCGCGCTTGCTCCGTGGGATTCGGCGCCATCGACGGCAATGGCGTCGGCTCCGCCGCACGAGCGCTTTGCGCGCGTCGAAACGATCATGCGGCAGCGCTGCGTCCCGTGCCATGCCGCTGCGCCGACGTTCGCCGGACTGACCGCGCCGCCCAAAGGCATCGTGCTCGATTCGCGCGAAAGCATTCTCGCGCAGGCGCAACCCACGCTTGTCCAACTCAGCACGCGGGTCATGCCGCTGGGCAATCTCACGCAAATGACCGAGGATGAGCGCACCGAGGTGATCGCCTGGCTATCCGACGGGGCTCCGCATTGACATGACCGGCACGGCTCCTACGCGCGACCTGATCGGCTACGGCCGCGTGCCGCCGCATGCGCGCTGGCCCGGCAATGCGCGCATCGCACTGCAATGCGTGCTCAATCACGAGGAGGGCGGCGAAAACAGCGTCCTCAATGGCGACGCAACCTCGGAAACATTCCTGTCCGAGATCATCGGCGCGCAGCCGTTTCCCGCGCGCCACCTGAGCATGGAATCACTGTACGAATACGGATCGCGCGCCGGGTTGTGGCGCGTGCTGCGCGCATTCGAGGCGCGCAAACTGCCGCTGACGGTATTCGCCGTCGCACAGGCGCTGCAGCAACATCCCGATGCCGTCGCCGCCTACCGCGAGCTCGGCCATGAAATCGCCTGCCACGGCCTGCGCTGGATCAGCTACCAGACCGTCGACGAGGCAACCGAACGCGCGCACATCGCCGAAGCGACGGCAATCCTGACGCGTCTCTTCGCCCACGCGCCGCTCGGCTGGTATACCGGCCGCGACAGCCCGAACACGCGCCGCCTCGTCGTCGAACACGGCGGTTTTGTCTATGACGCGGATTCGTACGCGGACGACCTGCCGTACTGGCGCGAGGTCGAGGTCGAGCGCGACGGCGGCGCGCAACGAGTGCCCCACCTGGTTGTGCCGTACACGCTCGACAGCAACGACATGCGCTTTGCCACGGTGCAGGGCTTCAACAGCGGCACGCAGTTCTTCGATTACCTAAAGGATGCGTTCGACGTGCTGTACCGCGAAGGCGATCCGGACGGAATGGATGCGCCGAAGATGCTGTCGGTCGGACTGCACGCGCGCATCATCGGCCGCCCCGCGCGCATCGCCGCCCTGGAACGCTTCCTCGACTACGTGCTCGGGTTCGAGCATGTCTGGATCTGCCGCCGGATCGATATCGCTCGGCATTGGATCGCGCAACATCCGTTCGCACGGAACTCCGCGTAGTGATTTCTCTGGCGCAACTCAACTCGATGCCTCCGGTGCAGTTCGTCGAGGCGCTCAACGGCATATTCGAGCATTCTCCCTGGGTCGCCGAACGCGTGGCCCAGCGGCGCCCATTCGCGTCGGTGCTCGATCTGCACGCGGCGATGACCAGCGCTGTTGCAGCAGCGAGCGGCGACGAGCAGCTGGCCCTGATCCGCGCCCATCCCGAACTCGCCGGCCGCGCTCGCGTGCGCGCGGGGCTGACTGTCGAATCGGCGCGCGAGCAGAGCGGCGCAGGTCTCGATTCGTGCACACCCGATGAGTTTTCACGCCTGCACGAACTCAACAAGGCGTACACGGACAAGTTCGGCTTCCCTTTCATCCTGGCCGTGCGTGGCCATGATCGCGCTTCGATCATCGCCGCGTTTGCGGCACGCGTGCACAACGCTGATGCCACCGAAAGAAGCGAGGCGCTCGCGCAGATCGGCCGTATCGCCTGGTTTCGCCTTGCCGAAACCGTGAGCGAGCCGGTCGGCGCGCACATCATGGCCATGCAGGAACGCCTCGCTGCGTACAGCGACGACGAGTCGGTGCTGACCTGCACGTATTTGCGCCCGGCTCATCAGGCAACAGCGGCGGCAATCCGCGACTTCATGCTGGCGGCGGGCCTTGACGTTGAAATCGACGCGGTCGGCAACGTCGTCGGCCGCTGGCGCTGCGGCAAGGCGGGCGCGCAAACGCTGATCACCGGATCGCACTACGACACGGTCATCAATGCCGGCAAATACGATGGCCGCCTCGGCATCGTGCTGCCGATCGCCTGCGCGGCGCACCTGCATCGGCAGGAGACCGCGCTGCCGTTCGACCTGGAAATCGTCGCGTTCGCCGACGAGGAAGGCGTCCGCTTCAAGTCGACATTCCTCGGCAGCAGCGCGCTCGCCGGATGTTTCGACACGCACGTGCTCGACCAACTCGACGCCGACGGCATCAGCATGCGCTCGGCGATGCGCGAGGCCGGACACGATCCGGCCTCGATTCCCGCCATTGCGCGCGATCCGCGCACGCTGGCCGGATATGTCGAGGTACACATCGAGCAAGGGCCGGTATTGCTCGATGCCGGCCGGCCTCTCGGCGTCGTTACCTCGATCGCCGGCAGCGTGCGCATGCTCGTGACAATCACCGGTCTGGCAGGCCACTCGGGCACCGTGCCGATGACTTCGCGCCGCGACGCGGCTGCTGC
>DASRTK010000288.1:0-5138 GCA_035655975.1 Rudaea sp. | reverse complement strand
CGACGAGCCGTCGAACATCTTGCCTTCCTCGAACAGCGACTCGTCCACCGCCGTCGAAGGAAACGTCACGTGGTGCTGCAGCCCCCGCATGTCCGCAAAACGCAAATCCACAAATTCCACATTGTTGTCTTTGATCAGCTTGGTAACGTTGGCCGCAGCCATGGAAACTCCCGAAAGGTTTGTGACAACCCTCAAGAGCAAGGCCAGTGCCAAGCCCGACCAAGGCTAGTATTGTTTTATTAGACAAACAGTTAGCTGGTAACAGCGGCACCATGCAGACGCTTCACGCACCAATTTGGTGCGTGAAGTGCAAGTGCAAAGTTCTACTGTGGTGCAATACCGTCGGGCACGCTGCGTGCGTGTTTCAGCGAGTCTCGACGACGCCACACTCGCGATTGAAGTCACCGATCGCTTCGACGAGCCGCGTGATTGCCTCGCACTCGACGCCGCTGAGGTGCGGGTTCCAGCCATCCATGATCAGGACGACGCGTGTCTGATCGCTGCGGTTCCAGGCTTCATGCTCGAACGTGTCGTCAAACGTGACGCACTGACCTTCCTTCCACGCGTGCTCTTCGCCGCCGACGCGGATCGCGCAATCGTCCGGAACGATCAACGGCAGATGCGTTACGACACGCGTATTCGTCACGCCGTGATGCGGCAGGATGTGCGTGCCTGGCGCGAGCACCGAGAAACAGATTTCCGGCGCATGCGCGCGGATGCGCACGAGCGGCAGCGCCTCGACGATGGCCGACGTACGCGGGCAGCGCGCATGGTTGTCGTCATAGCGAACGCCGTGGCGATAGAAGAAGAATGCATCCCAGGCCGGCGCACCCTGCGGCCCGGCGCCGAGGAATTTCGGCACTTCGTCCGGCGAGTCGAACTTCAAGAACGGCTCCATGCCCTGTTCGGCCTGCAGTACAGAGAGAAGCTCGTCGCGAATGACTGCCGTGTTGCGCTCCAGTTCGGCGTACCAGTCGAACAGCTCGCGCGCGAAGTACGGGGTCGTCGGCAAATCCGGCAAATAGAGGAACTTGGGCTTCTGCAGCGGGTTCGGATAGTTCGCCGGCGCGATCGTCAGGTAGATGTCGAGGCAATGCTCGACGCGACGCAGCGCATCGGCGCCATGCTGCCCACGCAGCGGCGCGAGCACGGCGGAGAACAGTTCCTTGCGTCCGGCATCGACAAAGCGCATCGCGCTCGTGACCAGTTCGCGCAGCGGCGGCGCGGTCGTTTCCGGACTCAGCCAGCGGCCTTTTGCTTGCGCCATCAGCACCGCGCTGAAATATTCCTTGAGCGCCGCGTGCTTGTGCCCGAGGGTTTCCAGCACATAGCCCAGATAGAGCTTGGCGACGAAAAAATCCGGCGCCAGAGTCAGCGCGCGATCCAGAGCGAAGCGCGCTTCATCCAGACGTTCCGCGCCGATGCAGGCCACGCCGAGATTCTTCAACAACTGGATATCGCTGCCATCCTGCTCAACCGCGCGTTCGAGCATGACCTTGGCAACGACCGCCCGGCCTTCGGCGAGAGCGCGAAGGCCGAGGAAATGCAGCGCCTCGAACTGATCCGGCGCAATATCGAGCACGCGCTGGAACAATTCGTCGGCCTGCAGGATCGCGCCCTGCTCGGCTTGCTGGCGCGCCGCGGCAAGCAGGCTGTTCACGGTATCGGCGTTCGTGGCAGCCGGGTTCGTCATGATGCGCGGCCGCTCTGCGCGGAGCCGGCGGCGGCCTGGCGGACGCTGCGCGCTTCGTCGTTGCGGCCCAGACGGTCGAGCAATTCGGCCAGAGGCCGGCGCAGCTCGTCGGCTTCGGGTGTCCGGCGCAACCCGTCAGCGAGATATTGCGCGGCGCCGTGCAGATCGCCGAGCTGCTCCATGCACCAGGCGCAGGCGTTCGCGGCGCCGGAGTGCGCCGGATCGATCGCAAGCGCGCGCCGGTAGTACTTCAGTGCGTGCACGATGCGGCCCTGCTTGCGTGCGACATCGCCAAGCCCGGCGTTGGCCGACAATGTCTGCACGTCGTTGTCGACAAGCTCAGCGAACAACTCGCGCGCGGCATCGAGCTTGTCCTGCCGCAGGCGCGAACGCGCCAGATAGAGTTTTGCCAGGCCCAGATCCGGGCGCAGGCGCAACGCGTTCTCGAACGCCCGCTCGGCCAGGCCAAACGCGCCCTGATCGAACAATGCGCGGCCCAGGCTTGTCTGGATGCCGGCATCATCGGGTTTGAGTTCCGCGGCGCGCGAAAGAAACTTGGCCGCGTTCGCCGGTTCGCGCCGGTCCAGATACACGTTGCCCAGCCCGAACAGGATCAGCGGATCCTGTTCGTCAGCGCGACGGCCGATTCGGAAGCGGCTCTCCGCGTCGGAACCCTCGCCGGCCTGCAACGCGAGATGCCCGAGCAGGCTGTGCGTCTCGACGCGATTCGGGTCCAGCGCAAGCGCGACTTCGAAACTCGCGCGCGCCGCATCGGTGTCGCCCTGGGCCAGCAAGGCGCCGCCGAGGGAAAGATGAAACTGGGCATGATCGGGCGCCAGCGCGATCGCCTGGCGGATCAGGCCCAGCGCCGAAGACGCGTCACCGCGCTGCTGGCGCAGCACCCCGAGCAGATGCAACGCATCGGCATCGTCCGGCGCCGTTTGCAGGTGCGCGCGATACGCTTGTTCGGCGGCGTCGAGCTGGCCGGCCTGGTGGAGGTCAAGGGCTTCTTGCAGGGTCATGATCCAAAAAGACGACAGCCGCGGGCGGGTGCCCGGCGGCACATTATGCCGCAGCCGCTCGCATGTGTCGGCGATAGTTTAAATGCCGTTCGCCTGATCTGGATAAGGACGCACTTGCGGCGGCGCGGAGAATCCCGGCGCCTCGAGCATCCGGCCCATGCGCGCGACGAGAAAGTCCTCGGCCCAACTGCGCAGGCTCAGGTCGCGAATGAAGCCGCAGTGGCCACCGTGCGGGACGATCGTCAGTTCGCTGCCGGCCGCCAGTTGGAGTTCGTGGAATTCGGCGACCGGAATGACCGGATCGTCGGCTGCGGTCAGGATCGTCGCCGGAATCGTCAGGGCCGCGAGCTTGTCTCCGGCGACCGAGTAGCCGTCGAGATAATTCTCGAGCGAGCCGAAATCGGTGTGCCGCAACACCATCGTGCGCGTCAGCTCGCGCATGCCGGCACGCAGTTCGGACTTGCTGAACAACTCGCGCTCCGGATGCAGCGCCTGCTTGCGCAGCAGCGAACCGCGCCATTTGTGCATGAAGTAGCGCTCGTAGAACCACGGCGCGTTCTCGATCGAGGCCAGGCCGGCGCGTGGACTGATGACCGGGCACACCGCGAACACCCAGCTCAACGGAATGCCCGCCGCCGGCGCGTGCAGCGCCACGCGCAGAGCAAAGTTGCCGCCGAGCGAAAAGCCGCCGATCAGCAGCGGTCGTTCGGTGAAGCGGTCGGAAATCTGGCGCACCGCGCCGACAACCTCGTCGATCCGGCATGAATGGAACAAGTCGCTGTTCAGGTGATGGGTCTGTCCGTGATCGCGAAAGTTCAGGCGAAATACGTCGCAGCCCTCAGCCAGCAGCCGGCTGCCAGTGTGCAGGATGTAGCTCGACTGCGCGCTGCCTTCCCAGCCGTGCAGCAGTACGGCGAGTGCGCGCGGCTGCGCGAACACTGTCTGGCGCGTATGAAATCCCTGCAGACGCGCGCCGCCGCCGCAATCGAGGATATGTTCCGTCGAACGCTGCTCGAGCGCGGCGCGGCGATGCCGGAACAGCCAGCGGCGCATGCCGCTCGAGGCCAGCGCCGACTGCAGGTGCGGACTGCGCAGCCAGCGCCGCGGCGTGAATTCACTGGACGAATTCATGTGAGCGGCATGTGCAGCGCCTGCGCAATGCGCTCGCGCGCCGCGACTGCGGTCTGGCGGCGGCCATCGTCGCTGGACGCGACCGGTTCGAGAAAATGAACGCTCGCCTCGAGCGAAGGGCCGCCGAGCAGGCGGACAAAATTGCCGAAGAAATGTTCGCCCGGTGCGAACGGCACGCGCAGGTCCATCGCGCCGTTCTCGCCGTAGCACAAGGCAACCGGCTGCACCGGCACGTTGGCATCGACGGCGACCTGGAAGATGCGTGCGTGGAACGTACGCAGGCGTTCGCCGGTCCCGGTTCCGCCTTCGGGGAACACGCCGACAGCCATGCCTTCGCGCAGTCGCGTGACGACGCGTTCCATGACCGCACCGAGCGAATGCGTGCTGCCGCGGCGGTGGTAGATCGTGCCGGCGCGCGTGGCCAGCCAGCCGACCAGCGGCCAGCGCTCGATCTCTGCCTTGGCGACGAAGCTCATGATGCGCTGGCTGTGCATCAGTTCGATGTCGAGCCACGAGACGTGATTGGCAACGAACAGCACGGCGCCAGGCAACGGCTCGCCGATGCAGCGCAGGCGGAAGCCGAAGATGCGCACGAGCCGTCCCGACCACCAGCGCGTCATCCAGTGTTCGAGCGTCTCGCCGCGAATCCGGCAACGCAGCGCCAGCGGGTTGAATACCGCGAGGGCCAGCGGAAACGCGATCAGCGCATGGAGCAGCAGCAGCGGTGTGCGCCACAGGTAGCGCAGCGGCCGCATCCAGTCGCGAGGACGCGCAGGAGCCGATTCAGCGGTCGTGTTCACGCCGCGATGGTAGCCAGCCGCGGGCCGCGCTGCAATGCAACACGACCGGGTTCGCTGCGGAAAGGCTTAAAGATCGAAGATTTGACACGGAGAACACGGAGAAAAGCGCCCGGACCAGGATTTTCTTGCGTGTCCGTTGTCCCGCGTTGTTGTCGCACCTGACTTGTTTCCGCTCGATGTTGCTTCCTCCGTGTTCTCCGCTCTTCTCCGGTTTCTCCGTGATTCAATCTTTCCGCCTTTAGCACGCCAGTCACGAAAGAGCCTCAGCCGCTTCGTAAAGGTCGGTGACGTGTTGCTCCCACCAGTGCGGCTCGGAAGCGAACGGAAACGCGCGTGGAAACGCCGGATCGTCCCAGCGCTGCGCGATCCAGCCGGCGTAGTGGACCTGGCGCATCAGGCGCAGCGGTTCGATCAGCGCCAGTTCGCGCCGGTCGAAATCGCGGAACTCGGTATAGCCTTCGAGCAGCAGGTCGAGCGCGCGCGGATTCGTCG
>DASRTK010000287.1:0-10130 GCA_035655975.1 Rudaea sp. | reverse complement strand
GGAAATCAAGAAGTACGACCCGGTCGTGCGCAAGCACGTGGCTTACAAGGAAGCGAAGATCAAGTGACGCAATGGCGCGTTCGCGCATCGCGCGAACGCCTTTGCCATTGCGTCATCCCGGACGCCGCGGCCTCTCTCGGCCATCCATGGCCTCCGAGGCACTTGGGCTCCTGCCCGGCGCAGCGGTGATCCGGGATCCAGTTTTCTTAGATGAATTGAAAAACCCGCCCACCGGCGGGTTTTCTTTTTGAACGACTCGAATTGTCGACAGCGCGCGAACGCCGCGTAGGGTTGGCCTTGGCCCACCGCAGTAAACGGATTCGAAAGAACGGTGGGCCAAGGCCCACCCTACGCTCGGCAACAAAAAACCCGCCTTTCGGCGGGTTTTTTGTTGTCTGTGGCTGGAAGCCTCAGGAAGCGTGCACGTGTACAGGCACCAGTGCGTAACCGCGCAGGCGCACCGAGAATTCCTGCAGCGCACGGATACCGGTCGCTTCGGCTTCACGGCACCACTCCTGCAGATTCGTCAGCACTGTATCGGCGTTGCCGTTGCCACGCTCCAGCACGTTGGCCAGGCGATTGCGGAAATCGCAGACGGTCGCCAACAGAGGATTTTCCTTGACGACTTCCTGCAACCGCTCGCGCGAGCGATCGTCGAGCCAGCGGCCGCCGTTCGCCAGCGCGTTGCGCAGCGCACGCGGCAGGGACTTGAGCTTGGCGCCAGCCTGGCTGGCTTCGTCGCGCAGCGTCGGCGTGATAACGCCGCGGAAATAGTCAGTCATGACCTGGAAGCGATGGCTCAGCAGTGCCTTCAGCGTCTCGGTATCCGGCAGCTGCACGTTCGGGCGGATGTCCAGGCTCGGCGCCACGCGCAGGACCTTGGCCAGTCCGACCTTCTCGAAGCCGCGGATGACGGCCCAGCCGATGTCGAACTCGAACTTGCGCAGCGCAAACTTCGACGAACTCGGGAACGCGTGGTGATTGTTGTGCAGCTCCTCGCCGCCGATGAAGAAGCCCCACGGCGTGAGGTTCGTCGACATGTCGGTCGTTTCGAAGTTGCGGTAGCCCCACCAGTGGCCGAGGCCGTTGACGATGCCGGCGGCCCAGAACGGAATCCAGATCATCTGCAGCGCGGAGATCGCCACGCCCTGGATGCCGAACAGCGCGATGTTGATGATGAACATCAGGGTCGGGCCCCAGTATTCGTGCTTGCCGTACAGATTCCTCTCGAGCCAGTCGGTCGGCGTGCCGATGCCGTACTTTTCCATCGTCGACTTGTCGTGCGACGCGACGCGGTACAGATCCACGCCCTGCAACACGACGGTCTTGATGCCGAATACCTTCGGGCTATGCGGATCTTCCTCGGTCTCGCACTTGGCGTGGTGCTTGCGATGGATCGCAACCCATTCCTTGGTCACCATGCCGGTCGAAATCCACGACCAGAAACGGAAGAAGTGTGCGAGCGCCGGATGGAAATCGACGCCGCGGTGCGCCTGGCTGCGATGCAAATACAGCGTGACGGAAAAAATCGTCAGCTGCGTGACGATCAGGAAATACACGCCTTTTGCCAGCCACGAGGCATGGCTGAAGCCGTGATTGAGGAAATCGAAAAGGAAGTCGAGCATGACGTGGGAATACCGCAGGAAGGCAGAGCGAATTTCGGACTATACGGGAGCAACCTGTGCCCTGCCAGTGACCCAGCTCGCTAATCCTTAGGTGGTACCGCCAGCAGGCCGATTCAAGCCGATGAGCGCGTGGCACAATGCCGGCATGCCTGAACTGCCCGAAGTCGAGACCACGCGTCGCGGCATCGCCCCGTATCTGATCGGGCGCCGCGTCGATTCACTGGCAATCCGCCAACCGCGGCTGCGCTGGCCGATTCCACCTGCGCTGCGGAAAAACCTTCCGGGCCAGCGCATTACGTCGGTCGAGCGGCGCGCAAAGTATCTGCTCGTGCACACCGAACCGGGCAGCGCACTGCTGCATCTGGGCATGTCCGGATCGCTGCGCGTGCTGCCGGGCGACGCGCCGGCCGGCCCGCACGATCACGTCGACTGGCGGCTCGATTCGGGCCGCCTGCTGCGCTTTACCGACCCGCGCCGATTCGGCTGCCAGCTCTGGCAAGCGCACGGTACCGTTCATCGGCTGCTTGCCACGCTCGGGCCCGAGCCGCTCGGCGACGACTTCGATGGCAAACACCTGTGGAAAGCCGCACGCGGACGGGCCGCGTCGGTCAAGACATTCCTGATGGATCAAAAGATCGTCGTCGGCGTCGGCAACATCTACGTCGCCGAGGCGCTGTTCGCCGCCGGTGTACGGCCGAACCGTCCGGCCGGGAAGGTTTCACTCGCCAGCTACGTAAAGCTCGCAAACGAGATTCGGCGCATCCTGACGCACGCGATCACGCGCGGCGGCACGACCTTGCGCGATTTCCTCAGTCCCGATGGGGAGCCCGGATATTTCGAGCAGGAATTGTTCGTCTACGGCCGCGGCGGCGAACCGTGCAAGGTTTGCGGCACGGCGATCCGCTCCATGCGGCTGGGGCAACGCTCGACGTTTTACTGTCCGCGCTGCCAGCCCTGATCTCCCGCGCGCGCTGGAGGTCGGCCTCGGCAGAGGAGTCCTTTCCGCCGTTTACGGATAGGCCGCCAGTACGCGCTGCGGATCCAGGCCCAATTTCTCCAGCAGCGACGCAAAGCGGGGATCCGAACGCAGCGGACGGAACTCCAAGGCAAGGCCCATACCACCCAGCGGAGCAGCATGCTCGTCGAGCGCCCGCTGCAACCAGCGGAATGCGTTGTCCTTGTCGCCGAGCGCGGCGTAGATCATCGCGATCTCGTCGCCGCTGACGTAGGTCTTGGCCGCCTTGGCCTCGAACTCCGCGAGGATGCGCCGTGCCTCTGCCGTTCGGCCCATGCGCGCATAGGTCACGGCCAATCCGGCTTGAGGTTCTCCTGTCGTTTGCAGTGCCTTGCGGTAAATGGCGATCGCTTCGTCGTAGCGGCCCTGCTCGCGATATACGTCGGCGAGGTAGGGACTGAGGTAGACGTAGGTCGGGTCCAGGCTTTGCGTTCGAAGCCCGGCCGCGACCGCGTCGTCGTAGTGACCGGTGCCCAGATAGAGCAACGCGGCGAAGTCGCTTAGCCGCGGTGAGAGCGGGTCGATCCTGAGTGCCTGCTGCATGTGGGCTATCCCTTCGGCCGGATAACCAGCCGTGGCCCGGTTCAGCGCCAGGAACATCAGCGCCTGGCTCGAATTCGGGTTCAGTTGCAGCGCGTGCCGCAGTTCGGCATTGGAGCCGGCGATGTCGCGATCGAGCACCCGCATCGCGTCGGCGAGGTATGCATGCGCATCGGCGTTGTCTTCATCGATTGCGAGCGCTTTCAGCGCGGCGGCTTTCGACTGCGGATATGCATCGAGTGGTCGCATATACGCATCCGACAGATAGTTCCAATCCTTGGCGATGCCGGCCCAGGCGTCGGCGCTGCCGGCTTGCTTGCGCAGCGAGCGGTCGAACAGATCCAGACTCTGGCGCAGCGCTTGTTCACTGCTCTTGTTCGAGTAAAAGACACCCTGCAGGTACAGGTCGTAAGCTTCGGGATCGACTGACTTGCGCACCGGGATTGCAACCGCAAGCTTGATTTTCAGCGCCTCGATGATCGCTTGCGTGATCTGATCCTGAACCGCAAAAAGGTCGTCGACATTGCGTTCGTAGGTTTGCGTCCACAAGTCGAAGCCGGTGGTCACGTCGATCAGTTCGGCGCTGACGCGGATGCGCTGGCCATCGCGGCGAACGCTGCCTTCGAGTACGCTGCCGACATTGAGTTTCTGGCCGACCAGATGAATGTCGATCGCCGTGTTCTTGAACGAAAACGATGACGTGCGCGCGGCCACGCGCAAGCCGTCGATCCTGGCCAGCATGCCGGCCAGCTCTTCGCTGATGCCGTCGCCGAAGTATTCCTGATCCTTGTTCTGGCTCAGATCGACAAACGGCAGAACGGCGATCGATTTGGCGTCGGCCGGGGCCGGCGCGGCGTTCGGCTGCGTCGTCGCGCCCGGCGCCTCGCGGGATGCCGTCGCGTGTTCGCGGGTAACGACGTAATACACGGCCAGCACGGCCAGAGTCAGCGCAGCCCAGATCGCTATCGCGCTGCGCCGCGCGCGCCAAGAACCCTTCGGGTCGGTGCGCAGAACGCCGTCTGCTGTCAGGTCGAATGCCCACGCCATCGCGACGGCGATCGGAAAACCCAACACGATCAGCAGTACCGTGAGCCGGACACCCCAGTTCGGCACGTCGAAGAACGGGAAGACCTGAGTCGCGATCTGGATCAGCAGCCATGCAACGACGGCGTACGCGGCGGCGGCGCGATATACCTTGCGTCGTTGCAGTTCAGCGAGAAGGCCGCGCATTGTCACCCCGTTCGGCGCCGATCGGGATCATAGACTACTTGCGACTATTTGCTTGCCAGACTCGATCCGGCGCGGCCAGCTTCGCTCAGGAGGCAGCCTGAACAACGATCGCGGACGGGCACGTCGGCCTGTCGCGATCCTGCGTTTCTCGGGGTACGCGAAGGCCACGGGCCTATGCGAACACTAGGCCAGCGGCAACTCCGTTTGCTGCAATTCGATCCGACCTTCCCCGGCAACGATCTTTTTGAACTCGGTACGGCTGACCGAGACGTAGCGTTCGTTGCCACCGATCTCGACCTGGGGTCCCTCGGTGATCGCGCGGCCATGGTCGTCGACGCGCACGACCATCGTCGCCTTCTTGCCGGTGTGGCAGATCGTCTTGATCTCGATGAGGTTGTCGGCCCAGGCGAGCAAATACTGGCTGCCTTCGAACAGTTCGCCGCGGAAATCGGTGCGCAGGCCGTAGGTCAGCACGGGAATCTTCAGAACGTCGACGATATCGGTCAGCTGCCAGGCCTGCGCCTTGGTCAGGAACTGCGCCTCGTCGACGAGGACGCAATGCAGCGGCCCGTTGCCGGCGATGTTCTGCCGCGTCAGTTGCAGCAAGTCGTCGGCGCGCGCGAACGTCACGCCGTTCGCCTTCAGGCCGATGCGCGAGGCGACCACGCCGCTGCCGTAACGATCATCGAGCCGCGGCGTGAAAATCAGCGTGCGCATGCCGCGCTCGTGATAGTTGTGCGCGCTCTGCAGTAACGTAGTCGTCTTGCCGGCGTTCATTGCCGAATAGTAGAAATACAGTTTGGCCATCGTCGGTCTCGTGCGGGGCGGCTATGCTAGCGCGTCTTCGGCTCCGGGCGACATACGTTTCGGGGCGCGGTTCATTATTCCGTTCGCCCCCGGCTTTCGCCGGGGCAGGCTTGAGCGTGGCCACGAAGTGGCGAAGTCGAAAGGCCGCTTCGACTACGTGCGCTTCGCGAACTACGCTCAGCGCGAACGGCAGGATAGTTCCTTATTGGGGTTCACATGACCGACAGCTGTTTCGTCACCCATCTCGAGTGCAGTCAGACCCTCGAGCGTCACGACGCCGGGCAACTGCACAATCTGTCGCGCGCCGGCAAGCCATTGCTCGTGCGCTACGACTTGGCCGCGGTCGCCCGCGCAATGCCGCGCGAGGTGTTGCGCGAACGCACGCCGGACTGGTGGCGCTATCGCGAACTGCTGCCGATGCGCCGCGACGCCAGCATCGTCTCGCTCGGCGAGGTCATGACGCCGCTGATCCGGTTGCCGCGCGTCGCCGCGGAACTGCGTCTCGGTGATGTGATCGTCAAGGATGAAGGCCGCCTGCCGACCGGTTCGTTCAAGGCGCGCGGCCTGGCGCTCGCGGTGACGATGGCGCACGAATTCGGCGTGCGCGAGATGGCGATACCGACCAACGGCAATGCCGGCGCGGCGATGGCGGCCTATTGCTCGCGCGCCGGAATCGCCAGCTATGCGTTCTGTCCCGACGACACGCCGGACATCAACGTGCGCGAGATCGCCGCGCAGGGTGGAAAAGTATACAAAGTCAATGGCCTGATCGACGACTGCGGCAAGCTCGTCGCCGAGGGCGAAAAAACCCGCGGCTGGTTCAACTGCTCGACCTTGAAGGAACCGTACCGCATCGAGGGCAAGAAGACGATGGGGCTCGAACTGGCCGAGCAGCTCGGCTGGCAGCTGCCCGACGCGATTTTTTACCCGACTGGCGGCGGAACGGGCCTGATCGGCATGTGGAAGGCGTTCGCCGAGATGGAGGCGCTCGGCTGGATCGGTCCGCAGCGGCCGCGCATGTATGCAATCCAGGCCAGCGGCTGCGCGCCGATCGTGCGCGCGTTCGAACAGGGAGTCGAGAACGCCACGCGCTGGGAAAATGCGCGCACGCTCGCCTCCGGCATTCGCGTACCCGGTGCGCTCGGCGATTTCCTGATCCTGCGCGCAGTGCGCGAATCCGGCGGCGCGGCGCTCGCGGTCGAGGACGAGGCAATCGAAGCGGCGCTCGACGAATGCGGACAGCGCGATGGCTTGTTGCTTTGCCCGGAAGGCGCGGCGACGCTCGCTGGCTTGCGGCTTGCGCAAGAACGCGGACTGCTGCGCTGGGGCGAGCGCGTCGTCCTGTTCAACTGTGCTGACGGGCACAAGTATCCGCTGCGTGAAGCCAATGCGTCGCTCGATCGCACGCAGCCGATCGATTTCGCGCAGCTGTGATTGCTGGCGTTTGAAGGAAGAGCGAATCGAGAAAAGATTGAACCACGCAGAATACGGAGAACACGGAGGAGAGCAAATCGGGGCTGCCGTTTTCTTTCAACGGCTGCGGCGAAACGATTGGACCGCGGAGGGCGCGAGGATGCGGAAGAGAACAATCAGAATAGTTCAATCTTCTTCTTTAGCTCTTCGACGGCGAGCAGCAGCTTCGCTACAATGCGTGCCCGCCGTCTCCGTCCTCGATGAAACTCAATCCGCAACAACACGCCGCAGTGGAATACTGCGACGGCCCGCTGCTCGTGCTTGCCGGCGCGGGCTCCGGCAAGACGCGCGTGATCGCCGAGAAGATCGCCTATCTGGTCCGGCGCAAGAATCTGACACCGGGCAAGGTCGCCGCGATCACGTTCACGAACAAGGCGGCGCGCGAGATGCGCGAGCGCGCCGCGCGCCTGCTCAAGGGCGAAGCGGCCGACGAGCTCAACGTCTGCACGTTCCACGCGCTCGGCCTGCGCTTCCTGCAGATCGAGCATGCCAAGCTCGGGCTCAAGCGCGGCTTTTCCGTATTCGATGCGGACGACAGTGCGGCAATCGTCAAGGATCTGGCGCCGAAGGCGGCCAAGTCTGATCAGCTGTTCGCGCTGAGAAACCTGCTGTCACAGGCCAAGAACGCCGGCCTCGATCCCGACCAGGCTGCCGCCGCTGCGCGCAGCGCGCGCGAGCGCGAGGCGGCGGACTTGTATGCGGGTTACCAGTCGCGCCTGAAAGCATTCAATGCCGTCGACTTCGACGACCTGATCCGCCTGCCGCTGGCCCTGCTCGAGCGCGATGCGGAAACGCGCGACACCTGGCGCGAACGCATCCGCTACCTGCTGGTCGACGAATACCAGGACACGAACGACGCGCAGTACCGCTGGCTGAAGCTGCTGACCGGAACACGCGGCGCGCTGACCGTCGTCGGCGACGACGACCAGTCGATCTACGCCTGGCGCGGCGCCAACCCGGGCAACCTCGACGAACTCGCGCTCGACTATCCGCAACTCAAGGTCATCAAGCTTGAACAGAACTACCGCTGTCCGAGCCGCGTCCTGCGCACGGCGAATGCGCTGATCCGGCACAACCCGCACAAGTACGACAAGAACCTGTGGAGCGAGCAGGGCGATGGCGCGCCGGTGCGCGTGCTGGTCTGCCGCGATGACGAGCACGAAGCCGAGCGCATCGCCGCCGACATCGGCCATCTGGCGCAGAAGCATAAAGCGCGCTGGAACGAGTTCGCGGTGCTGTATCGCGGCAACCATCAGTCGCGTCCGCTCGAGAAAGCGCTGCGGCTGGCGCGCGTGCCGTATCACCTGACCGGCGGCACGGCGTTCCTCGAACGCGCCGAGGTCAAGGACCTGCTCGCCTACCTGCGCCTGATCGTGAACCCCGACGATGACGCCGCATTTCTGCGTATCGCCAACGTGCCGCGGCGCGACATCGGCGCGACGACTCTGGAGAAACTCGGCGAACTGGCGCAGGCGCGCCATTGCGGACTGCTGCGCGCCGCCCACAACGACGCCGTGCTGAGCCAGCTCGCTCCACGGTCGGCGGCAGCACTGGCGGGATTCACGAACCTCATCGGACAACTCGCCGCCAGCGGGCGGCAATCGTCGGCCGCCGATCTCGTCGGCGAGTTGATCACGCGCACGCGCTATCTCGACCATCTGCAGGAGAACGTCAAGGATTCGTCGACGCGCCAGCGCCGCCAGGAGAATCTCGACGAACTGGTCGGCTGGTTTCGCGCGATGCAGAAGACCGCTTCCGGCATCGGCGACCTCGCCGCCCAACTCGCCCTGCTGACGCACAGCGATCGCGACGACGGCGGCGATGCCGTGCGGCTGATGACCCTGCATTCGGCCAAAGGCCTCGAGTTTCGCTTCGTCTACCTGGCCGGCGTCGAGGACGGCACGCTGCCGCATGCCTCGTCGATCGAGGAAGGCCGGATCGAGGAAGAACGCCGGCTGCTCTACGTCGGCATTACGCGGGCGAAGGAACGTTTATGCCTGAGCTATGCCGCGCGATCGCGCCGTTACGGCGAGATCCAGTCGAATGAACCGAGCAGATTTCTAGCCGAACTGCCGCAGTCCGACCTGCACTGGGACGGGCGCGATGCCGAACAGGACGCCGAGGCAAAGCACGATCTGGCGTCCTCCCACATCGCGCGCCTCGCGCACCTGCTGGCGGACTGAATTGTAAAATTTAAATATAATCATATAGTTATATATTTATCGTAGCTATTGCATTAACTACCGAATGTAACTATACTGTTTACACAGATTTCTAGTACAAAGATTGCCCCGAGAAACCAGCAACCAAACGAAGAAGAACGATCCCCTCCAGCGATAGCTGGGACTCTACCGGACGGCCGCGAGCCGTCCGTTTTTTTGCCTGCGAAATGGACTCGCACGGCGATGAATCTTGCCAACCCTGTTGCCCGTCACTAGAGTGACCCTCCCCCCGCTCACCCACTTTCCGGGAATTCCCATGTACAGCCCGCTTACCCGTTTTGCGTTCGTCGTTGCGCTGGCTGCGGCCGCGGTCGGTTGCAACCAGCAGGCCGCCGCGCCAACCGCTGCTGCGCCAGCGGCGCCGGCGCCGGTTGCCGCCGCAGCTGCCCCGGATGCCGCCGTACTTGCCTCGGTGAAGGCGCTGCGCACGAACAACGTCGCCGGCCTGCTCGAAAACGCCCTGCCGGCAGGCGAAGTGGCCAAGATGAAGGCCGACTGGGTCAAGGAGATCAACAAGGATCCGGTCAGCGAGGAAGACCGGCGCAAGTTCGCCGAGCAGATGAGCAAGCTGACGGCGCCCGGCGCCGAGGACAAGCTGTTCGCCGAACTCGAACCGCAGCTCAAGCAGTTCGAGCAGCAAAGCGCGCAACAGATGCCGATGATGATCGCCATGGGTCAGGGCTTCATCCAGAGCGCGATCCAGCAGAGCAAGGATCTGAACGACCAGCAGAAACAGCAGACGACGGCGCTGATCGACGCGACCGCGAAATGGGCCCAGACCGCGAAGTTCACCGATGCCGCGCTGGCCAAGCAGGCGATTGGCGTGATCTGCAAGACCGCGCGCGACCTGAATCTCAAGACCGTGGACGAAGCGCGCGCGCTGAGCTATGACCAGGCCATGCAGAAGGCTGGCATCGTGCTCGGCGGCTTGAAGCAGGTGTTCGCGCTGTACGGCTTGTCGATGGACAAGGCGCTGGATTCGGTCAAGGTCGAAACCGTTTCTGCCAACGGCGACGCGGCGAAGGTCAAGGTGACGTACACCGCGTTCGACCAGCCATTCACGACCGAGAGCGACCTGGTGAAGCTCGACGGCAAGTGGTACAGCAAGCAGGCGATTGCGCAGTGGGCCAAGGCGCAGGAAAAGGAACAGGAGATGGCAAAGGTTGCCGCGCCGGCCAGCGAACCGGCGGCCGCAAAGTAGTTATCGTTTAGCGAACT
>DASRTK010000286.1:0-7966 GCA_035655975.1 Rudaea sp. | reverse complement strand
CTTCATGATCTCTTCGGTGATGCCGTCGATCTTGATGTCCATCTGCAGCGCGCTGATGCCGTCGGCGGTGCCGGCGACCTTGAAATCCATGTCGCCGAGATGGTCTTCGTCGCCGAGGATGTCGCTGAGCACGACGAACTGGTCGGCTTCCTTGACCAGGCCCATCGCGATGCCGGCGACCGGCGCCTTCAGC
Source organism: Rudaea sp. (assembly GCA_035655975.1). Classification (GTDB taxonomy): domain Bacteria; phylum Pseudomonadota; class Gammaproteobacteria; order Xanthomonadales; family Rhodanobacteraceae; genus Rudaea. The sequence goes on along the minus strand of DASRTK010000286.1, from coordinate 7,773 downwards.
GGCACACCGGCATCCATCATCGCCAGCGACGAACCGCAGACCGACGCCATCGACGACGAGCCGTTCGACTCGGTGATCTCGGAGACCACGCGCAGCACGTACGGGAACGATTCGATGCTCGGCTTGACCGCCTGTACGCCGCGCTTGGCGAGGCGGCCGTGGCCGACTTCGCGGCGCTTCGGCGCGCCGAAGCGGCCGGCTTCACCGACCGAGAACGGCGGGAAGTTGTAATGGAACAGGAACGGATCTTTCGACTCGCCTTCCGGCGCATCGATGATCTGCGCATCGCGCGTGGTGCCGAGCGTGACGACGACCAGCGCCTGGGTCTCGCCGCGCGTGAACAGCGCCGAACCGTGCGTGCGCGGCAGCACGCCGACACGTACCGAGATCGGGCGCACGTCGTCGAGCTGGCGCCCGTCGATACGCACCTTGGTCTTCAGGACGCTGTCGCGCAGCGTGTGGTATTCGAGTTCGACGAATTCCTTCGCCATGTCCGCGGCCTGCCAGCCCTTCTGCTCGGCTTCTGCCTTGAGCGAAGCCATCACGTCGGCCTTGATCGCGGCGATCGCGTCGCGGCGCTGCAGCTTGTCGCGCACCTGGAACGCTTCTTCGAGCTTGCTGCCGACCGCGCCCTTGAGCACGGCAATCATCGATTCGTCGCGCGCCGGCGGCTGCCAGTTCCACGACGGCTTGGCCGCTTCGGTGGCGAGTTCGGCAATCGCGCGGATCGCCGTCTGCATTTCGCGGTGACCGAACATGACTGCGCCGAGCATGACGTCTTCGCTGAGCAGCTTGGCTTCGGACTCGACCATCAGTACGGCGTTGTTCGTGCCGGCGACGACGAGATCGAGATCCGAAGTCTTAAGTTCGGTCGAGGTCGGATTCAGCAGGTACTTGCCGTTCGCGTAACCGACGCGCGCTGCGCCGATCGGTCCCTTGAACGGGATTCCGGCCAGGCTGAGCGCAGCGGAAGCGCCCAGCAGCGCCGGGATGTCGCCGTCGACTTCGGGATTCAGCGAGATCACCTGGGCGATGACCTGCACCTCGTTCTTGAATTCTTCCGGGAACAGAGGGCGCACCGGACGATCGATCAGGCGCGAGGTCAGCGTTTCCTTTTCGGTCGGACGGCCTTCGCGCTTGAAGAAGCCGCCCGGGATGCGGCCGGCCGAATAGAACTTCTCGACGTAGTCGACGGTGAGCGGGAAGAAATCCTGCCCTTCGCGCATCTTCGTCGCCGCGACGGCCGTGACGAGCACGACCGTGCCAGACATGCTGACGAGAACGGCGCCGGACGCCTGGCGGGCGATTTCGCCCGTCTCAAGCGTTACCTGGTGACTGCCGTACTGGAATGACTTGGTTACTTTCGCCACGTTGTGGCTCCTAGATGATTTGAAAATGTGCCCGAAGGGCCCGCTTGGTTCTTTATCTTTTGCGTTCACGGATGAACGCTCCGGTACTCACTGCGACCACGGATGGCCGCTTTTTGATCTTCGCGTTCACGGATGAACGCTTTGTGCATGTGCGGCCACGACTGGCCGCTGCTTCAACTCAGCGTTCAGGGACGACGTTGCAACTTACCTGCGGATGCCGAGGCGTTCGATCAGGGTCTTGTAGCGATCGTTGTCGGAATTCTTCAGGTAGTTCAACAGACGGCGGCGCTGGTTGACCATCTTCAGCAAGCCGCGACGCGAGTGATGATCCTTCTCGTGATCGGCGAAATGCTTGGAGAGATGTTCGATGCGTGCGGAAAGCAATGCGACCTGCACTTCCGGCGAACCGGTATCGTTCGCGGCGCGGCGATAGTCCGCAATGACCTTGCTGGTTTGTTCGACTGACAGAGACATGGGATGTTGACCTTTTAGGGATGTTACGTACGGCGCGGTTCGGCCTGACTTCAGCGCTGGGCTGTCGTAGCGCAATCCGCGTTAATGAAGCTCCGCCGCCGGGCAAGTACCTCGGAGGCCATGGATGGCCGGCGGCGAGGTCGCGGGGCTGCGGAGTAAAGCCACTTATTGTAACCGGTTTTCGCGGGAAAGAGGAGCTTTAGCAGGCACGATGCAGTGGTCGGCACGCTGCGCAGGGATACCTGTGGCGGCGGCGGCGCGCCGGCACGGCCGAGCAGATCGAGCAATTCGAGGTTACTAGCACAAATATTTATTTTACAAAGGTTTTTCTGCCGCAAGATACCCGACCGCAATGCCTGTCACGCTCGAGCATGAACAAAGCCGCGCAGCACGCGGACCTCGCCGGCAGAGTCGATTTCGACCAGGGCAACGAGGCGGTCGAGGGAATCGAGCGCGCGGCAAAGCGCGGCTGCGCCGAGCTCCGACTGAGTGATGCGCCTGCCTTGGCGCAACGCAAGCTCCTGCTCCGGCGCGACATGCAGCGCCGGTAGCGCATCGAGTGCGCTTTCGAGCGGCAAGACGAGCGCATCCAGCGCAGTCGGGCCTTGCTCGTCCAACACGCGTTCGAGTCGCGCCAGGCTGAACATCATCGGCTGCCGGAACGGATCGACCCATGTTCGGCGCAATGCAGTCAGGTGCGCGCCACAGCCCAGGCGTTCGCCGAGGTCGCGCGCAATGCTCCGGATGTAGGTGCCCGAGCCGCATTCGACATGCAGCCGCACACGATCGTCATCGCGACCTAGCAGTTCCAGTCGAAAGATATCGACCTCGCGCGACGGCACTTGAACGTCTTCACCGCGACGCGCGCGCTTGTACAAGGCGACGCCACCCTGCTTGATCGCCGAGTACGCCGGTGGCGTCTGGGTGATGCGGCCGCGGAACGCTCCCAACTCGGACTCGACTGCCGCATCTGTAAGCGCCGGCAAGGGCCGGGTGGCAACGACTTCGCCTTCGGCGTCATCCGTTGTCGTCGTCGAGCCGAGGCACAGTTCAGCCTCATAAGCCTTGCGCGAGCCGAGCAGGTAGCCGGCGATCTTCGTTGCCTCGCCGAAACACACCGGCAACAGACCGGTCGCGAGCGGATCGAGGCTGCCGGTGTGCCCTGCCTTGCGCGCGTTGAAAAGCCGCCGAACGCGCTGCAGCGCCTGATTCGAGCTCAGGCCCTGCGGCTTGTCGAACAGGAGGATGCCGTGGATGTCGCGATAATCCTGCTTGGACATGGGAATTCTGCTGTTTCCTTCTCGCTTCAAGGGAAGCTCAGGTCAAGCGTACGGGGCCCGGATTGGCTTTTCCCTTCTCCCGGAGAAGGTGGCGCGAAGCGCCGGATGAGGGTGCGAGGAGTGCCGTGCGTCCATACCACGACCGCACCCTCACCCGCCGCGCTTCGCGCGTCGACCTCTCCCGGAGGGAGAGGTGAAAATCAGGTCACGTTTTGCCGCGCAGCAGCGCCTCGATCCGCTCGCCGCGATCGACCGAATCGTCGTACTTGAAGCGCAACTCGGGCACGCGGCGCATGCTCATGACCTTCGACAACTCGCGACGGAATTCCTTGGCCATTTCGTTCAACGTCTTCACGCCTTCGATCGCCTGATCGGGCAGCAAAGCAGTGACGAAGACCGTCGCAAAATCGAAATCGCGTGTCACCTCGACATCGGACACGCTCATCGACGGCAACGCATGATCGCGCACGGCCTCATGCACCATCGCGCCGAGCTGGCGGCGCAGTTCGGCGGAGATGCGGTCGGAACGGGTGAAGTCGCGGGAGGGCATCGGAGGTCAGCGGCGAGGGGCGAGGGACGAGGGACGAGTAAAATCAAGAGCAGGCGCGAGACGTCGTGGAAGGCGAAGCTCGCTCTCACTCGCCCCTCGTCCCTCGCCTCTCACCCCTGCTCTCAGAGCGAGGGACGAAGGGCTAGTGGAATCAAGAGCGTGGGAAAAGCGGCGGGAAGCGCGCACTTCGCACTTACTCGCCCCTCGTCCCTCGACCCTCGCCCCTGCTCTCACAACGTCCTCGCCACTTCGATGCGCTCATAGCATTCGATCTGGTCGCCCGGTTTGACGTCGTTGTACTGCTTGACGCCGATGCCGCACTCCATGCCGTTGCGAACCTCGTCGACGTTTTCCTTGAAGCGGCGCAGCGATTCGAGTTCGCCCTGGAAGATCACGGTGTTGTCGCGCAACACGCGGATCGGTTTGTGGCGCTTGACCACGCCTTCGATCACCATGCAGCCGGCGATCGCGCCGAACTTCGACGAGCGGAACACGTCGCGCACCTGTGCAGTGCCGATGATCTCCTCACGGATTTCCGTGCCGAGCAATCCGGTCGCGGCCTGCTTCACCTGGTCGATCACGTCATAGATGATCGAGAAGTAACGCAGGTCGACGTCGCTGTCGGAGATCACCTTGCGCGCCGACGCGTCGGCGCGCACGTTGAAGCCGATCAGGATCGCCTTCGATGCAGCGGCGAGCGTCGCGTCGGACTCGGTAATGCCGCCGACGCCGGATCCGATCACGTTGACCTTGATCTGATCGGTACCGATCGCGGTCAGCGAATCGCGCAGCGCTTCGACCGAACCCTGCACATCGGCCTTGACGACGAGGTTCAGTTGGCGCTGGCCGTCGGTCTGGCCCATCGTCGAAATGACGTCTTCCATGCTGCGCATCGCAGTCTTGCCCAGGCGCGTCTCCCGGCGCTTGGCCTGGCGTTCGGAGGCAACCTGCTTGGCCAGGCGCTCGTCTTGCACGACGACGAAATCGTCGCCCGCGTCGGGCACCGCGGAAAGGCCGAGGATCTGCACCGGAATTGACGGTCCCGCGCTGTCGACCTGGCGGCCGCCTTCGTCGATGATCGCGCGCACGCGGCCGTATTCGATGCCGCAGACGACGAAGTCACCCTTCTTCAACGTGCCTTGCTGCACGAGTACCGTCGCGACCGGACCGCGGCCCTTGTCCAGGCTCGATTCGACGACCACGCCGTTGGCGAGACCATCCTTCACCGCGCGCAGGTCCATCAACTCGGCCTGCAGGAGGATCGCTTCGAGCAGGTTGTCGACACCGTCGCCGGTCTTTGCCGACACCGGCACGAACTGCACGTCGCCGCCCCACTCTTCCGGCACGACTTCATGCTGCACGAGTCCCTGCTTGACGTTGTCGGGATTCGCTTCGGACTTGTCCATCTTGTTCATTGCGACAATCAGCGGCACCTTCGCTGCGCGCGCATGCTGCACCGCTTCGATCGTCTGCGGCATCACGCCGTCGTCGGCCGCGACGACCAGCACCACGATGTCGGTCAGGCGCGCGCCACGCGCGCGCATCGAGGTGAACGCGGCGTGGCCCGGTGTGTCGAGGAACGAGATCACGCCCTTGTCGGTCTTCACGTGGTAAGCGCCGATGTGCTGCGTAATGCCACCGGCTTCGCCGGCTGCGACCTTGGTACGCCGGATATAGTCGAGCAGCGATGTCTTGCCGTGGTCGACATGGCCCATGATCGTGACGACCGGTGGCCGCGGCTCCTTGTCGCCTTGCACTTCGACTTTCGACAATTCGGTTTCCGCGTCCTTGTCCGTGGCCTCGACGGCCGTGTGCCCGAATTCCTCGACGACGAGCACCGCAGTGTCGTGGTCGATAACCTGATTGATAGTCGCCATTACGCCCATCTTGAAAAGAACCTTGACGACTTCCGCACCCTTGACCGCCATCTTCTGCGCAAGGTCGGACACGAGGATTGTCTCGCCTACCGGAATATCGCGCACCTGCGGCGCCACCGGCTTGGAAAAGCCGTGCGGTCCACCACTCGGTGAGCGCGCCGGTTCGATCTGCTTGCGCGGACGTTTCTTGATTGCGCCACGGCGCGCGTGGCCGGCATCGGAAAGATGCAACTCGGCGCCGAAGTAACGTGCAGCAGCACCGTCGGCCTCGTCGACCTCCTGCGGCATCTGATGCGAGCCGTGCTTGGCCTTGGCGTGACGATGCGGGGTTTCCTCGACCGGCGCAGTGCGCGCGCGGCCCGGAGCGCGGGGCTCCGCAGCCGGCTTGCGCGCGGCGGGACGCTCTTCCTTGGCGGCCGGCTTGTCGGTGCCTGGGGCCGCAGCCGGCGCGCTGGGCTGCTTGGCCTCGGCTTCGGCGCGCTGGCGCGCCTCTTCGGCCGCGCGCTTGGCCTCTTCGGCGGCGCGCAGCTTGGCTTCTTCTTCCTGGCGGCGGCGTTCCTGGTCCTGGCGCGCGCTCTCCTCGGACTCGCGCTTGAGCTGCGACTCCTGCAGCTTGCGCAGCGCATCCTCGCGCTCCGGATCCATGTCCGTGCCGTCGGGCATCGTGCTGCGTTTTACATAAGTGCGCTTTTGCCGCACCTCGACGTTGACCGTCTTGCCGCGGGCAGCGCCCTGGTTGACGGTCAGTTCGCTGACCGTGCGGCGCTTGAGCGTGACCTGGCGTGGCGCGTTGTCCGCCGCGTCCTTCTCGGTCTTGCCGTGCGTGCGGCGCAGGAAGCCGAGCAGCTTGACCTTCTCGGTGCTCGAAACGACCTGTTCCGGACTCGAGAATTTCATGCCGGCCTCGGCAAGCTGGGTGATCAGCTTGTCCACGCCCATGCCGAGCACGCCGGCCAATTGTTTGATGGTTACGTCCGACATTGTTCTTTGGACTCCTCGCCCCGTGCTCGCAGCCTTCTCAAGCCGCCTTCGCTTCGCGCGCCGCCATGATCAAACCCGCAGCGCGGGATTCGTCCATGCCGTCGATAGCAAGCTCCATCAATTCATCGGTCGCCAGGTCCGCGAGGTTCTCGCTCGTGACGATCTTGTGTTGCGCCAGCGAAAATGCCGTCGCCTCGTCCATGCCTGGCAGTGCGAGCAGATCCTCGGCCGGCTGGTGCTCGTCGATGTCTTCCTCGACGGCCAGCGCTTCGGTCAGCAGCGCATCGCGCGCACGCGCGCGCAGTTCCTCGACGATATCCTCGTCGAAGCCCTCGATCGCGAGCAGTTCGGCGGTCGGCACGTAAGCGATTTCCTCGACCGTCGTGAAGCCTTCCTGCACGAGGATCGCGGAAATCTCCGCGTCGACCTCGAGTTTTTCCTGGAACAGCGCGCGGGCGGTTTCCTGCTCGGCTTCCGACTTCGCGGCAACCTGGTCCTGGGTCATGACGTTGAGCTGCCAGCCCGACAGCTTGCTGGCCAGGCGTACGTTCTGGCCGCCGCGGCCGATTGCCTGCGATAGCTTGTCTTCGGCCACCGCGATGTCCATCGAGTGCTTTTCTTCGTCGACGATGATCGACTGCACTTCGGCCGGCGCCATCGCATTGATCACGAACTGGGCCGGATTGTCGTTCCACAGCACGATGTCGATGCGCTCGCCATTCAATTCGTTCGACACCGCCTGCACGCGCGAACCGCGCATGCCGATGCATGCGCCGATCGGATCGGTGCGGCTGTCGTGGGCAACGACAGCAATCTTGGCGCGGTCGCCGGCGTCGCGCGCGGCGCCCTTGATCTCGACCAGACCCTGGCCGACTTCCGGCACTTCGATGCGGAACAATTCGATCATGAATTCCGGCGCGGTGCGCGAGACGAACAACTGCGGTCCACGCTGCTCGGCACGAACCTCATAAAGGTAACCGCGGACGCGATCACCGGCGCGCACTGCTTCGCGCGGAATCGCGCGATCGCGCGGAATGTAGGCCTCGGCGTTGCCGCCCAGATCCAGGTACACGCTGCCGCGCTCGACACGCTTGACGACGCCGGTGACGAGTTCGCCGACCCGATCCTTGTACGCCTCGACAACCTGGGCGCGCTCGGCCTCGCGCACGCGCTGCACGATGACCTGCTTGGCCGCCTGCGCCGCGATGCGGCCGAATTCGGGGTTCTCGATCGGCTCTTCG
>DASRTK010000285.1:0-7359 GCA_035655975.1 Rudaea sp. | reverse complement strand
GCACCAACTGGATGCTTTTGTTGCATCAATGAGTCACTAAAAAGTTGGCTTCGCCAGCGAGCGCTTGAAAATCATCAGGGCGGTGCTTCGCGCTGCTTTGTCGTATGCGACGATGCAAATGTCGTCGGCTACTATGCACTTGCCGCGGGCTCGGTCGGGTTAGAAGCCGCGCCTGGAGCAATTCGACGGAACATGCCAGATCCGATCCCCGTGGCCGTTCTGGGAAGACTGGCGGTGGATCGAAACTACGCTGGGCAAGGAATAGGCTCGGCGATGCTGAAGGATGCTGTCCTTCGGACTATACGCGTCGCGAACGATATGGGGACAAGAGCGCTGCTGTGCCATGCGATCGATGATGGTGCCAAAGCATTCTACCTGCATCACGGTTTCCTTGAATCCCCAACCGATCCTCTCACTGTGCTGCTCAACATTTCGCGGGTGGGCGCGGGGTAGCTTCGCTCCGACGACTATTATTTTCGCTCGCGCAAGGACACTTCACGCGAACGACTGAGTGCGTGGTCGGCCTAAGAAAGCTTCTCGACGCTGCGCCGCGCCGGACTTCACAGGGCGACCAACAGCGAGTTCGCAAACGGCCATTTCTCGTCGACCCATTGCGCCTGCAATGAGAAACCCGACGCATTTGCAAGTTCGGCGATACTTTGCCGCGTGTACTTGTGGCTGCTTTCGGTCCAGATCGTCTCGCCGGCAGCGAAGTCTACGGTCAGATCGCTTGCGCGAACCTTCACGGATTGATCGCTGCGGGCGCGCAGGTGCATCTCGACGCTTTGCGTCGTGTCGTTGAAGCGGGCGAGATGTTCGAACCGGCGCAGGTCGAAATCGGCGTCCAGTTCGCGGTTGATGCGGCCGAGCAGGTTGAGGTTGAACGCCGCGGTCACGCCGCGCGGATCGTGGTAGGCGTCGATCAGTTGCTCGCGCGGCTTGATCAGGTCGGTGCCGAGCAGCAGCGAATCGCCCACGCGCAGCTTGTTGCGGACTTCACGCAGGAAACGCGCATCCGCGCCGGCGTCGAAATTGCCGATCGTGCTGCCGAGGAACAGCACGAACAGGTGCATGTCCGCGGCGCGGCGTTCCGCGACTTCGGCGAGCCCGGCCAGGTATTCGCTTTCCACGCCGACGATGCTGACCGACTCGATATCGCGCAGTTCCATTTCGCACGACGCGAGCGCGGCGGACGAGATTTCGATCGGGTAGTACGCCAGCGGTCCACGCGTGCGCAGCGCATTGAGAATCGGGCGGGTCTTGCGGCCGCTGCCGCTACCGAGCTCCGACACCATGGTCCGGTGCGGAATGTATTTCGCAATGTCGCGCGCGTGGTGCTGCAGCAGGCGCTCGTCGGCGCGCGTCAGCCCGTATTCCGGCAGCAGCGTAATCGCGTCGAACAGCGCCGAGCCGAGGTTGTCGTACAGATACTTCGACGGCAGCTCCTTCTGGCCGCTGCGGCTCAAGCCGGCGCGCACGTCGTCGGCGAATTGCTTCTGGGCGGGAATTCCAGGCGTTTTCAGGATCGTCATGATGGTTTGCTCCTGGGGGAACTGCTTTCAAATCCGTCGTCATTCGCGCAAAAAGGGTGAAGTCACGTTTTTGCTCTTCCGTCAAGCGAGTCAAGATCAAGATGGATCCCCGCTTGCGCGGGGATGACGACTTGTTTTTTCAACCGTCCACTTTTTTTAAACGTTTGCATCGGAAGCCTGCGTATTTTCTCAAGCGTTCACGCAACTTTTAAACGTCCGCAGCGGAAGCCTGCGTATTTTCTCAAGCGTTCACGCAGCCTTTAAACGTCCGCAGCGGAAGCCTGCGTGGTTATCTCAAGGGTTCACGCAGCGGAAGCCTGCGTACACATACGGATAGTGCGGTTGGAACCAGTTGCGGAAACTCGGGCGCAACATCGTTGCCGCGGTGCGCGCGCTGCCGCCTTTCAGCACGAAGTGCTTGCCGTCGAAAAATGGTTCGGAATAGCCGGGATAGAAATCGAAACGGCGGAAGCCGGCGAACGGCGCGAACACGGTCGACGTCCACTCCCAGCCGTTGCCGTGCATGCCGACGACCGGGAAAGGCCCGGAGCGGATCAGTTCGGCGGCGTCGACGGCGAGCGGATCGAAGCGCAGCGGCGGTTCGGAGAGAGCGTGCTCTGAAGCCGTCCCCTTCAAGGGGAGGGTTTGGGTGGGGATGGGTTCGTCCGCGCGACCGGGGTCCAACACCATCCCTTCCCCGGCCCTCCCCTTGAAGGGGAGGGAGAAAAGCGCGCCGCGATCGGCAAACGCGGCTCGCTGCCACTGCGCCTCCGTGGGCAGCCGGCCGCCGCTCCAGCGCGCATAGGCGCTGGCCTCGGCATGGCTGACATAGACCGGCCAGTCCGGTGGCAGCGGGATCGGCTCGAACATCGATCGCCACTGCCATTGACCATCCTGCAGCAGCCAGAATGCCGGGTGGCTGATGGAATTTGCTTGCTTCCAGTTCCAGTCGGCATCGTTCCAGAGATCGCGGCGCGCGTAGCCGCCATCGTCGACGAACGCGAGGTATTGCCGATTCGTCACTTTGTACTTGTCGATGCGGAAAGCCGGCACGTCGACGTCGTGCGCCTCGAATTCGTTGTCCCAACCGAACCCGGCCGATGCACCGCGTGCGCCGAGCGTTGTCGGACCGCTGGCGACGGTCACGGTTTCAGGCTCGACGCTGCGCTGCGTCGGTGGGCTGTGCGTGGGCGCCGCGCGCTTCTGATCGAACGGCATTCGATGCATCAGGTACGACAGCGTCTCGGCATGCATCTGCCGGTGCTCGATCGCGACATGGAGCAGCACGTCGATGCCGGAAGGATCGTTGCCACGGAGACCGTCGCTATTCAGGGCCGCGTCGAGCCGCTCGCGCGCCTGCCGGCGATAGCGCAGGAATTCCTGCAGCGGCGGCCAGTCCGATGGCTGGTCGCTCGGCAGTTGCCCGTCGACCGGGTCGATGCCGAAGGCGAACAGCGTGTCGAGCGCTTCGTGCTCGCTGGTCAGGCCGAGCGGTGTGCTCAGCAGGTTCCAGTCGAACGCGTCGAGGTGGCCGATGTAGAACGCCAGCCGATGACGCTCGGCGATCGGCCGCTCGAACAGGAACTCGGGCTTGACGATGCCGAACAGTTCATCGGTGTGCGCACGCGCGTTGCGCAGCCGCGCCAGCAGATCGGATCGCTGGCTCGTTGCGTGGCCCGCGCTGGGCACGATCGCGTCGGAGAACGTAGCTGGGGCCGTCACTTCCGGTACTCACTTCCACGTCGCGAGGAATTCGCGCGCCACGTCCGCGGCGGGCTTGTGGTCGATGTCGACCTGCTCATTCATGCGGCGCATCGCCGCTCCGGTGATGCGGCCGGACAACTCTGCCAATGCCGCCTGAAGTCCCGGGAAGCGGCGCAACGTATCGTCGCGAACGGCGATCGCACATTCGTAGGGCGGAAAGTAGTGGCGATCGTCCTCGAGCATCGCGAACTCCGGATGTCCCAGCATGCCATCGGTCGCGTTGGCTGCGGCCAGGTCGATGTGGTTGGTCTTGAGGGCGGCGTATAGCAGGCCGAGGTCCATCACGACCGGCTGATCCTCGATTTTCAACCCGTATGTCTGTACCAGACCTGTCAGACCGTCGGGCCGCTCTATGAATTCATAGCCGACGCCGAGCCGCCAAGGCTTGGCCGCCGCATCGCTCAAGGTGCGAACGCTGTTCTGGCTGGCTGTTTTCGCCAGCATGACCATTGCGAACGTGTTGTTGAATCCGAGCGGTTCGAGCCACGCCACCTGGAGTGGCCGGTATCCCTGCCGCACCTGTTCCAGCACGACCGCCGCATCCTTTTCGATCGGGCGGTGCAGGACTTCGGTCAACGCCGTGCCGGTGTATTCCGGATACAGGTCGATCGATCCGCTCCTCAGCGCCTCGTGCGCGATCAGCGTGCCGCCGAGGTTGAGTTTGCGGTCGACGTCGATGTGCAGGCGGCGCTCGATTTGCGCCGCGATGATTTCACCGAGGATCACCTGTTCGGTGAAGTTCTTCGAGCCGATGACGATGGTGGGGTTCGACGATGTGCACGCCGTCAGCAGAACGATCAGACCGAGTAACGCCGTTCTGCCCATTCAAGCACCTCGTCGGCGATGATCGCCATGATCGCGGCGGGAACGGCGCCGGCGAGGACCGTCGTCAGGTCCGCCGTTGCGATCCCGCGAAACATGAAAGTGCCGAGTCCGCCGCCGCCGATCGCGGCCGCGACGGTCGCGGTCCCAATCGTCGAGACGATCGCGATGCGCAGGCCGGCCAGAATCGTCGGCAGCGCCAGCGGAATCTCGACGCGCCAGAGTATCTGTTGGCGCGTCATGCCCATTGCAAGGGCGGAATCGCGGATTCCCGTCTCGACGCCGAGGATGCCGACCACCATGTTGCGCATGATCGGCAGCAGGGCGTACAGCGCCAGGACGATGATCGCGGTGCGCTTGCCGATGCCGCCGATCAACGGGATCGGCAGCAGCACACCGAACAGGGCAAGACTCGGAATCGTCTGGATCACGTTGACGACGCCGAGCACCCAGCGCCGCGTTCGCGCATGCAGAGTCAGCACGATGGCTGCCGGCGCTCCGACGACGACTGCGGCGAGCACAGCGGTAGCGACGAGCACGACGTGTTCGCCCGACGTTTGCAGGATCTCGGCCATGAACGAATTCATCGGGCCCGCACTCATCGGACCCGCTCGGGTTCGAGCGTGCGCAGGAACGTTTGCGCATGCGGCGACGGCGCCTGCAGGAATTCGTCGCTCGGGCCGACCCATTCGACCCGGCCTTCGTGCAGCAGCGCGATGCGCGAGCCCAGCAGCAGCGCTTCGCGCAGGTCATGGGTCACGAACAGCGCGGCTTTGTCGAATTCCTTGCGCAACTTCAGGAAATGTTGCTGCATGTCATAGCGGGTCACCGGATCGAGCGCAGCGAACGGCTCGTCGAGCAGCAGCAGCGGCGGGTCGGCCGCGAGTGCGCGCGCGATGCCGACGCGTTGCTTCTCGCCGCCCGACAGTTGCCGCGGATAACGCGCCGCGTAGATATCGGGAGCCAATCCGACGGCATCGAGAAGTTCGTTTACGCGCGCGTGTATCTTCTGCGCCGGCCAGCCTTCGAGTTCGGGTACGAGCCCGATATTGCGCGCGACGGTGATGTGCGGGAACAGTCCGCCGTCCTGGATAACGTAGCCGATGCGGCGGCGCAACCGGATCGGGTCCCACTCCGCGACACGCCGGTCCTCGAAGCGCACGTCACCCGACGACGGCGTCAGCAGCGAGTTCACCATCTTGAGCAGCGTCGTCTTTCCGGAACCGCTGCGCCCGAGCAGCACGAGCGCCTCGCTGCGCTCGAGCTTCAGGTCGACACCACGCAGCACCTCGCGGCCATCGACGCGATAGGCGACCTGTGCGAATTCGACGAAGGCAGTCATCACGTGAGTCCGGATTGCGAGGGCTGGACAACGCTGTCACTTCCCGCGGCTCCGCAGGGTAATTCACTTTGACATAAAGGCGTCATTTTTGCGCAAGCGCGGTTGGAAACTGCTCCGAGAACCTGGGCGAATACGCTGTGGACCCTTCAGCACCCAACAAGTGTCATCCAACAGTGTCATCCAACAGTGTCATCTAACAGTGTCATCTAACGAGTGTCGTCATTCCCGCGAAAGCGGGAATCCATGTTGCTTTGTTAGCGGGGGCAAGGGAAGGTCAAGATGGATGACCAGCTCCGCTGTTGAAAGCCCCGCTTCCGCGGGAATGACGACTCTTTTTGTCGGACTGGAGACTCTCATCGCTACCCAAGGAGGGCCGGACCGTCCAATGCGCGCCCAGAGTGCCAGACCGTCCAATGCCCACCCAAGCAGCGCGGAAGGTGGCGTTCCAGAGGGTAGTCGACCCTGAGACTTTGCTCATTGGCACCTCTCTTTGATCTAATGTGACCTGCCTGCAGCAACAGCCGGCCGGTCGTGAAAGAATGCTTCGATTGGCCGCAGGGGGAACACAAGCGGGCCGCGGATTGCGATTGCATGGAGGGAATCATGAAAGCACCGTCATCAGGTTTTGCGCACTTGTCGTCGTCGGCCAAGGCGCTGGCGACGTTTCCGCCGAAGCGCGATTTCTCCTCGCTGTCGATCAAGGATCTGCTCGACGCCCGCGAGGCTTATCACGTGCAGCTGTCGAGCCTCGAGAATGTCGTGGCCACGGCGATCGGTCGCTATCTCATCCACAAGGATGACTGGTATGCGTCACATTCGCCGGATGTGCCGCGTCCTGCGAACCTCGAAAAGCCAAAGGAGGCGCGCACGCTCGACAACTCGGTGATTCGTGCCTGGTCGTGGCCTGCTGTCCTGGTCTTCGTGCGCGCCTGGGGCGATCCGAAAAAGCTCGGCAGCGAGGCGGTTCCGCGTTCGCTGTACCTGCCCGATGGACGCGTGATTCCCACCTGCGTGGTGCTGGCCGCGCCGGATGAATCGCTGCCGCCGCCGGCGGTCGGGCCTTCGCAGGTCAGCCAGATGGTCGGTGGTGGCTATTCGTGCCTGCGCAGCGATCAGGGCGTCGATCATCTCGGCACGTTTGCCTGCCTCGTGGATCGCGAGGGGTCGTACTTCGCGTTGACCAATCGGCATGTGGCCGGCCCGGTCGGCGCGGAGATCAAGGCATACATCGGTGGCCAGTACGTGCGCGTCGGCGAGTCGGTCGACATTGGTCTTTCGAAACTGCGCATGTCCAATGCCTTTCGCGCATGGAACGGGCTCAGCACGCGCCTCGCCTTCGATGCAGGGCTGGTGCGCATAGACAAACTCAGCGACTGGACGTCGCAGGCGTTCGGCATCGGCGAGATCGGCGAGATCTTCAGCGCGACCGAACATTCGCTGACCTTGGACCTGATCGGCACGCCGCTGCGCGCCTTTGGCGGGACGAGCGGCGTGATGGAAGGGGAAATTCGCGCGTTGTTCTTCCAGTACAAGTCGGTCGGTGGCGCGGATTACGCGACCGACGTGCTGATCGGTGCGCGCGAACCGGACAAGTCCGGGAATCCTCGCGGTCCGCTGACGCGTCCCGGCGACTCGGGCACGTTGTGGTTCTACGATCCGCCGAGCGCTCCGCCGCCGCCGTCGCCGGATGTCCTGGCCCATGCGGAAGCGCCGGACCGCGGCCTGCGTGCGCGGCGCCTGCGGCCGATCGCGATGCAGTGGGGTGGACAGCGCTTCGTCGACGAGAAGGGAAAATCCAGCGCGTTTGCGCTCGGCAGCTTTCTGTCTACGGTGTGCCGCGAGCTGGAATTCGAAATCGTGCGCAACTGGAGCACCGGCCACAGCGAATACTGGGGAAAA
>DASRTK010000284.1:0-12931 GCA_035655975.1 Rudaea sp. | reverse complement strand
ATCAGCGCGCGAATCGTGCTGCGCGGCAGGCCAAGCAGCTTTTCGACGTCATGGACGCCGTACTGGTGCATCATCCTCGCTTCGATTACGGCGGCTATTTCTTTGCACTCTTGCGCGCCGCGGGCGCGGCAGGTTGTGCGCGCTTGGCCGGCTTGCGCGCTGGCGCTTGCGGCTTGCTCGCTGTCTTGGCCGGTGCGCCGCCCTTCTTCTCCAGGCTTGCGCGCAACGCCTCCATGAGATCGATGATCTGCGCGCCGCCCTCGGGCGCTTCGGACACGGTGATTTCCTGACCCTCGACTTTCTTCTGGATCGCCGCCTGGACGCGCGCGCTGACGTCGTCCTTGTATTCGGTCGGATCGAACTTGTTGCTTGACTGCTGCTCGATCAGCATGCGCGCGAGTTTCAGCTCGGCTTCCTTCACGTCCATCACCGGGATGTCGATCTCCTTGATCGACCGCACCTCGGCCGCATACAACAGTTGCTGCATCACGAGCCCATCCTCGACCGGACGGATCATGACGATGTATTCCTTGCCGCGCACGGCCCAGCGCCCGAGCGCGCAGCGTTTGGATTCGCGCAGCGCCTTGGCAAAGAGCGCGTAGGGTTTTGCACCACCTTTGTCGGGCGCTATGTAGTACGCCTTGTCGAAGTAGACCGGATCGATCGCTGCAATTGGAACGAATTCGGTGATGTCGGCCGCATGCGTACCGACTTCCTCGAGCGCCTTGAGTTCCTCGGGCGAGAACATGACGTACTGGTCCTTGGCGAACTCATAACCCTTGACGATTTCGTCGCGCCCGACCGGCACATCTTCCTTGACGCAGAAGTACTGCTGGCGCAAGCGCGATCCGCAGGTGCTGTGCAGCATATTGAACGAAATGTGCTGGCTCGCCTCGGTCGCCGAATACAGCTTCACCGGAATTGCCACCAATCCGAACGAAATCGTCAAACTGCCAATTGATCGTGCAGCCATCGCCGTATCTCCACCCCTAGGTCAACCGCAATTCAAAGGTCAAAGGTCAAAGGTCAAAGGTCAAAGGTCAAAGGTCAAAGGTCAAAGGTCAAAGGTCAAAGCCGCCAAAACTGAGTCTGCGCCACCCGTTCTTAATCGTCGTTGACCTGCACGACGCAGCGCCCTCGTACACACGCCAACGCTTCAAGCCCTGCAAAACGCACCGCGTGCAATACCTGCCTATATTGTCGTCATTCCCGCGAAAGCGGGAATCCAAATTGATCTTGGTCTTCGGCCCTGAAGGGCAAAATGGATTCCCGCTTTCGCGGGAATGACGGCCATTTTTCTTCCTTTAAGGTGGACGTTTGTTGACGTTTGTCCAAGGTCTTTACCCCTACGACTCTCGGACGCTCAAGCCGTCTTCCCACCCAGCGCTCGCTCCAAATTCTGCTTGTTTTTTAACGCGTTGTGCCAACGATCTCCAGACCGGGTTAACTTGTCTATCACATTTGTCATCCGGAAGTCGAGTGGATGGGCCTTGGCGAGCTCTTCCCAGGTGAGCGGCATCGACATCGGAGCGCCCGGTTCGCCTCTTGGAGAATAAGCGACGTTCAAGGTTTTTCCCCGCACGTTCATGTTATAATCCATGAAGATCTTGCCTGTTCGTTTCGGCACGCTCCATTCCATTGTGATGTCTTTCGGGTGTTGCCGCATCAGGTGCCGGCCGACGAGTTCGGACACCTGTCGGGCGGCATCGAAGTCGATCGTCCGCTTGATCGGTACGAAGACGTGCAATCCGGTCTTGCCCGAGGTCTTGACGATGGGCTCGAGCGACATTCCGTGCAGCACCTCGCGCAGCCAGAACGCGACTTCCTTGCCCTTCTCGAATGCGATCGTGTTCAGCTCGGGCTCGGCGCCTTTTGCCTCCTTGCCCGAATAGATGTACGGGTCGATATCGAACACGACGTAATCCGGGTAGTTCAGCACCGACGCTTCGAGCGACTCGAGCGAGGTCGCATAGTCCGTGCTCTGCGATACCGAGTCAGGACCGACCCTCGCGCGCGAATGCCAGATATGGAATTCGAGCGTGCCGGACTGCGCGAGCCACAGCAAGGTCGGCAGGTTGTTGCACAGCAGGTACTCGTGGCTTTCGTCCTTGTGGCCCGAGTACACGGTGATCGTCTCGGTGAATTCCGGCCGCTCCTGCTCCCAGTGTTTCTGGAAGAACCGCTGCTTGTTGATTCCGTCCGGCATGCGGATCATCGTCAATGGGCGGTCGGCCAAGTGCGGCAGCATGTACGGCGACACCTGGGCGAAGTAGCGCAAAAGGTCGCGCTTGGTCAGCGCCGGCTGCTGCAGCGCGGGGTTCTCGGGCCAGTAGACACGATCCAGATGCGTCAGGCGAATCTGCTCTGCGCCAACGACAAGCGTGAACGCGTTCTTCCTGTTTGCATTGTCGAGCTGGGCTACGACGTCGGCGATCGGACTGCTTTCAGCCGGCGCTTCGTCGCGCCGAGCGCCAGGCTCGGCGCGCCGCACGGACTTCGCATCAATGTCGTCGCGCAGGCGCAGGAACACCGGCGCGCGCAGGGCGCCATCCTCGGTCCAGCTCTGGAACTTCACTTCGGCAACGATCGCCGGCTCGACCCAGGTCACCGCGCCGTTGAGCACGGGCTTCTGGACGAACGGCGATGTCTTGCGCTGCAACGGCTCGAGCTTTTTTTGCACCTGCTTCAGCGAACGATCGTCGAAGCCGGAGCCGACGTGCGAGGCATAGTGAAGTTTCTTCTGCTTGTCCCAGTAGCCGAGCAACAACGCGCCGAGAGACGCGCGCGAGCCCTTGCCGCTGGTGTAGCCGCCGACGACGAAGTCCGCACTTTGCACTGGCTTGACCTTCAGCCAGGCGCCCGAACGTTGCCCGGCCTCGTAGCGGCTGTCGGCGCGCTTGCCGATAACGCCTTCGAATCCGCTCGCAAGCGCAGCCGCATGCAACGCGATGCCGTCTTCGGCCGCGTGCACGAGCTGCACCAGCGGCGACGGCAGCAGGCATTGCGCCAGATAGCGCCGGCGATCGCGGTAAGTCGCCTGGCGCAGGTCGATGCCGGCGAAATACAGCAGGTCGAAGCAAAAATAGAGCGCCGGCGTCTTCTGGTCGGCCACCGCGATCTCGCGCTCGGTTTTCAGCTGCACGCGGTTTTGCAGCGCGTTGAACGAAGGTTTGCCGGCGGCATCGAACGCAACGATCTCGCCATCGAGAATCATGCCGTCGACCAGTTGCGCGCCGAGCTCGGAGACGACTTTCGGAAATGCGCCGGCGAGTTCGAGCCCGCGCCGCGAACGCAACTTGACGCCGTGGCTGTCGATGAAGGCAAGCACGCGATAGCCGTCGAGCTTGGGCTCCCACATCCAGGCTCCCCGATTGAATGGCGCGTCGCCAATTTCGGCCTGCATCGGCGCAAGCTTGCCCGGCATTGCAACCAGATCCCCGGCCGGCACGAGTTGCTTCGCTGGAATGCGATGGGCCGGGACTATTTTCAGATCCTCGACGGCCGCGCCGGACAGCACCGAGCGGTTCTGGGCAGTCACGTCGGCGGAAGTGACGAAACGATCCTTGTGCTTGATGATCAGCCAGGTTTTCGCGTCCTTCGTGCGCACCAACGCGAACGAGCCTTTCAATTTCTCGCCGCGCAGCAGGAAGCTCAGCTTGCCCTTGTCGATGCCTTCGCGCACATGCCGCTGCGCTTCTTCGCGATCATGAAACCAGGTGCCGCCTTCGTCCGGCGAATACACGCCACAGTCCCACACGATGACTTCGCCGGCGCCATACTGCTTCGGCGGAATCACGCCTTCGAACGACGCGTAGTCGTACGGATGGTCTTCGGTCTGCACGGCCAGGCGTTTTTCGTTGCGGTCCAGCGATGGACCGCGGGGAACTGCCCAGGATTTCAGCACTCCATCGCATTCGAGGCGGAAGTCGTAATGCAGGTGCCGCGCCGAATGCTGCTGTACGACGAACAGCAGCGGACCCTTGCCGTCCGACACCACCGCCGCGGGCTCGGGCGTGGCCTCGAACGTGCGCTTGGCGGAATATTCGCTGAGCTTGCTTTTGGCCATGGGCCGGAATCTTATACGCTAGCAGTCACACGAGTCTCCGAGGAGCGGGCAGATGGCGGCGTCGCGATTCTTTGTCGGTGCGAGCGGCTATTCGTACAAGGAGTGGAAAGGCACGTTCTATCCGGACGACATGAAACCGGAGGCGATGCTGGCCTGGTACGCGCAGCGCCTGCCGACGGTCGAGATCAACAATACTTTCTACCAGATGCCCAAGATCGCCGTCCTCGAGAGCTGGGCCGGCTCGACGCCGGACTCGTTCCGCTTCGCGATCAAGGCGTCGCGCCGGATAACGCATCAGGCGCGCTTGAAAGGTGAAGAGGCTGCCCGCTCCGTAGACTACCTGTACAAGAATCTCGCGACGCTGGCCGCGAAGCGTGGCCCGGTCCTGTTCCAGCTGCCACCGTTCCTGAAAAAGGATCTGCCGCGGCTGTCGGAGTTTCTGCAGATGCTGCCCGACGGCCACGGCGCCGCGTTCGAGTTCCGCAACGACACCTGGTTCGCCGATGACGTGTACGCCGTGCTTCGACAGTTCGGCGCGAGCCTGTGCCTTTCAGAACGTGAGGACAACGCGCCACCGCCACTGGTCGAAACGGCATCGTGGGGTTACGTCCGCCTGCGCCTTGAAAACTATACCGACGACGACCTCAAGCACTGGGCCGATCGCCTTGCCGCCACCGGCTGGCGTGAGATCTTCGTCTACTTCATGCACGAGCCGACTGCGCCGCCGTACGCACAGACGCTTCTTCGCCTTGCCAACGCGTAACGGCACACATGTCCTCGCCGACTCCACTGCCAGTCACGTTTGCGGTTGACGACACCCAGCGCGTGTCGGCGCTGCTGCAGTCAAAGCCCGACGCGCGCGCCTGTTACGTCTTCGCCCATGGCGCCGGCGCAGGGATGACGCATCCGTTCATGACTGCGGTCGCGAACGAACTAGCCGCACGCGGCATCGCGACGCTGCGCTACCAGTTTCCGTACATGGAAAAACGCTCGAAGCGGCCGGATTCACCCAAGGTCGCGCAGGCAACCGTGCGCGCAGCCGTCGCCGAAGCTGCGCAGCGGCTTCCGGGCCTGGCATTGGTCGCGGGTGGCAAGTCGTTTGGCGGCCGCATGACCTCGCAGGCCCAGGCGGCATCACCGCTGCAGGGCGTGCGCGGACTCGCCTTCGCCGGATTTCCACTGCATCCTGCCGGCGTGCCATCGAGCGATCGCGCGAAGCATCTGTTCGACGTGCAGATCCCGATGCTGTTCCTCCAGGGGACGCGTGACGAACTTGCGCACTTGCCGCTGATCGAGTCGCTAGCCAGCGAACTGAAAGAGCGCGCAACCCTCGAGCTGTTCGCCGACGCCGATCATTCATTTCATGTGCCCAAACGCAGCGGGCGCACCGACGCGCAAGTTATCGCGGCTCTGGCGGATACGCTGGCGAGCTGGATCGCAACGACGGTCGTGCACCGCCAGCAGACAAGTTGAAGGCCGCCGCCCGGCCGCAATGGCAACGTCAGTGCGTCGCGCCACAATTCCGCCTGACGTCGCGCGTGGCATCATCTCCGCCCGCCCTCCCCTTGAAGGGGAAGGGTATTCAAGACGGGGCGGGGGAGCCTTGAACAAGCATCATCCCGGCGAAAGGCTGGCTCCCTGAACAAGCCGTCATCCCAGCGAAGGCTGGGACCAGCTCTTCGAGCAGATTGCAGAAGAACTGGATTCCAGCCTGCGCTGGAATTGTTCAGGCCTGCTACGACAGTAGGCGCTCGAATGCCGCGACCCGCATCGTCGCGGTAGCGTCGTCGAGGCTGTAGCGGTCTTTCAATCGACCGATCAGGTACGTGCGATCGCCTTCGCCAAAGCTCACATCCTCCCAGGTCAGCTTGGTCCATTTTGCGCGCAGCTTTCCCTGCAATCGCGGCCAGTGACTCTTGATGACATCACGACTCATGCTGTTCTCCTTTCCATACCGTCGAACTGCATCGTGATCCACTTGGAGGTGAATAGCCACGCATTCTTTTCCTGGCCCAGAGGCCGCGCACGCGATTGCAAGGCCTGCGGCCGCGCCCGGATGCAATTGGTATAGTGCTCTGACTCGGCGCGGCAGAGCCTGACCCGCCTCCTCCACTCCACCCGGCGCTGCCTGATTCCATGTTGGTTTTCCTGCCCCTGTTCATCCGCTTGCCGCTGGCGTTGTTGCTGGTGGCACTCAACGTCCTCCTGCATGCGACAACGCTGTTCGTGATGGCCGCGCTCAAGGCACTGTTGCCGATCGCGCAAGTCCGGCGGGTATTGTCGCGCGCGCTGATCGGCATCGCTGAGCAGTGGATCGCCGTGAACGGCTTTCTGTTCGCCCTGTTCACGCCGACGCAGTGGCAAGTCGAAGGACTCGAAGGATTGCACCCGGATGGCTGGTATCTGGTGCTGAGCAACCACCAGAGCTGGGTCGATATCCCGGTGCTGCAGAAAACCTTCAACCGGCGCATCCCGTTTTTGCGCTTCTTCCTGAAAAAGCAGCTGATCTGGGTACCGGTACTCGGCTTGGCATGGTGGGCGCTCGACTTTCCGTTCATGCAGCGCCACTCGAAGGAGACCCTGGAACTGCACCCGGAGTTGCGCAGCCAGGACAAGGAGGCTACGCGCAAGGCCTGCGAACGCTTTCGCCAGTCGCCGGTGTCGGTCATGAATTTCGTCGAAGGCACGCGCTTTCGCACGCACAAGCACCAGCAGCAGCGGTCGCCGTACGCGCATCTGTTGCGTCCGCGTGCCGGCGGTGTCGCGTTCGTGCTCGAAGCAATGGGGGAAATGCTGCAGGCGATCGTCGACGTGACGATCGTCTATCCGGACGGCCGCCCCACGATGATCGATCTGTTGGCCGGTCGCGTGCGTCAGATCCGCGTTTGCGTGCGCCAACTGCCAATACCGCCGGAGTTCCTGGGCGGCGACTACGAGAACGACGCCGAATTCCGCGCGCGTTTTCAGGCGTGGATCAGCGGGCTGTGGACCGAGAAGGATGCGTCGATCACCCGGATGCGGGCCGGGTGATCGAACAGTACCCGCTGACGCGGGACTTGCAGTGTCGGCCGCGGGCTATTGCTGTCCCGAATCCTGCTGCGGCTGGGGCTTCTGCGCTGGCGGCGGCTCGGCCTTCTTCGACGCCTCCATCGCTGCCGCCTGTTCGTCGCAGCCTCTGGCCCCATTCTGGAACGTGACTTCGGCGTTTTCGTTGGCCTTGCGCTGGAACTCGCGCTCCTGCGCGATCAGGGCATCGAGGTCGGCAATCGTCTGTTGGGCGTTTGGATCGTCGATCAGGTTGCCCGACCCGTCCGGCGCATAGACCTTTTGTTCGGCCGCCTTTGCCGCCCGCTGCTGATAGTCAGCAATGTGGTCGTTCGATGCCTGCAGGTCGGGACCCAGGTTCCCGTATGCCGCCTGGCGCGCTCGAGATCGACAGTCGTTATCGGCGACGCCGGCTGCGATATCGCGCAAGTGGCCGCCACTTCCTGTCTTGAGCGCGCCGGAGGTGTCTATTTCCTGCACCTTCTTCGGATCGGTCGAACAAGGGTTCTCGGAATAGACCACCGAGCCGTTGGCGCCGGCGCACTTGTATACAATTGCCCGGTTGCGTGGCGCGGGCTGCTGGGCATTCTGGTCGGATACGTTCTGGTCGGCCTGGTCGGTCTGGGCAAAAGCCTGCCCGCAGACGAGCGCCACCAGAGCGAAAAGCAGAAATCTTGTGCTCGCCATCACATTCTCCAAGTACCTTCACAGCGGCAACAGCCATGTTCGGAATGGGAGAATTCCACGGTTCGCGCAATTGTGCAATCGGGCGATGCGCCAACGCGGCCGCTGAAGCGACGAACGCGCTGTCAGAGCAGGCTCTCGATCGGCAGCAGTTGCAGCAGCGTGACCTCGAGCTTGCGCCCGCTGCTCGCATCGGGCTCGCTGTCGAGCGTAACCTGCTGCCCGTGTTCCTGCGCGAGCCACACCAGATGCGTGGATTTCGCGCCCTGCCCTGCCGCTGGCGC
This sequence comes from Rudaea sp., assembly GCA_035655975.1. GTDB lineage: Bacteria > Pseudomonadota > Gammaproteobacteria > Xanthomonadales > Rhodanobacteraceae > Rudaea. The sequence continues at coordinate 4,852 of DASRTK010000284.1, read as the reverse complement.
CAGCATTACCTCGAACGCGCTCGTTGGCTCTGTCGCCTTGGCAAAGAAGCCGGCGACGGCTTCGGCCAGCTTCGGGCAATCGACCATCACACCCATTTCGGTATTCAGCAATTTTGAGCGCTGGTCGATGTTCAGCGATCCGACGAATGCGTAGCGCTTGTCGACGACGATTGCCTTGGCGTGCAGTGCAACGCCCGATGAGGTGCCAAATGCCGTCGCATCCTGCTTGCTGCTCGCAGCCGGCCGCAATTCGAATACCTTCACTCCGCCGGCAACCAGGTCGGACCGGTAGCGCACGTAGCCGGCGTGCGCCGCCGGTTCGTCGTTCGACGCCAGCGAGTTCGTCAGCACCTGTACGTCGACCTTGCGCTGGGCCAGGCTGGTCAGGTATTCAGTGCCGCTCTGCCCGGGAACCAGGTACGGCGACAAGAGCAGCACCTGATGCTGCGCGCCGTCGACGATCGTCTTGATCTTCGGTCCAATGCGAAACGTGGGCTGGTCTTCCTTCATGTCCACTTTTTCGGGTTCGTCGGCCAGCAGGTCCGCGTTGCCCCAGAACCACTCACCTCGGCGGTCGGCGGTAGGACCGTTCGGCAACGCCTCGAACGCGGCCTGGGCGTAGTCCGATTCGGCAAACGCGCGTGCGTGCTCGGCCAGGCTCTTGCGCACACGGTCCAGGTTCGCGGTGGTCGCCTGCGAATCCTTGAAGGCCGTCACCGGGTAGGCAGCATCGCTGTTCCAGTAGTTGTCAAACGACCGCGATGCCGCCTCGACCACGGGTCCGATTGCGACGACGTCGAGATCGCGGAAATTGGTGTTTTCGCTGGCATCGAAGTAGGCGTCGCCGATGTTGCGACCGCCGATGATCGCCACGTCGTTGTCGACGACCAACGATTTGTTGTGCATGCGCCGGTTCAGGCGTTGTCCGTCCAGGATGAACTGGGCGATCTTCGAGGGCATTGACGGGCTGTTCGTGTGGAACGGATTGAAGAAGCGCACTTCGATTTTCTCGTGCGCGTCGAGCCCATCGAGCAGGTGCTCCTTGTCGTCGACGCCGGCATGGTCGATCAGCAGGCGCACGCGTACGCCGCGGTCGGCCGCCGCGAGCAGGCGCTGCGCCACGAGCCGCCCGGTCGCGTCATTGGCAAAAATGTAGTACTGCACATCCACCGAGCGCGTGGCGTGGTCGATCAACGTCAACCGGCTCATCAGCGCGTTCGTCGACAGGGTTAACAGGCGGAATCCGGAGACGCCCTCCTTGTGCTTGTCGACTTCGCTGTGGACGTAGCTGCCCGATGAACTGTCGACAACCGGCGGCAGCGCAGTCGACGCCTCCTTGGGGACATCCGGCCGCAGCGGCGAACAGGCGACCGACACCAGCGCGAGCACGCTCAGTGCGGCGATGCGCCGCCAGCGTGCGATCGCGGCTTCAACGATATTGCTCGGGCAGGCTTTCAGCGTCATGGGATTTTGTCAGTTCGCCCGAAATGGACGGCCAGCGCGACTAATACTCCTGCCCGTCTGTCTGGAACTTGAACGTCGATGGATCGATGTCCAGACTAGGCCGCACCGGGTAACGATCGTTCGGCAGCGACCGGAGCAATCAAGCCCGGTCGCTTGGGCGATTTGCGCAACGCGTGCAACGCCTTACGCGGATGCGGTTCCGTTCGTGGCCCGCTTTTCCTTCGCGCGACCGGCCCTGGCAGCGCTACGCGAGCGAGGTGGCCGCCGCTTGGCGCCCGCCGCCGCCTTCGACGTGCCGCGCATGAAGCGCCGTGCAATCAGATAGCAAGCTCCAGCGACGATTCCGACCGTAACGTATGGGTGGCGCGCCGATGCCTTCAGCACGCGCGTGCCGATGCCCTGCAGGCTTCCGGCCGCGAGCGCTCCGAGGCCGGCGGAGTACGCCAGTCCATCGCGGCTGCGCGCCGCGAGCGTTTCGCGCAATTCCTGCGCGCGATCAACGGCCGCATCGCGTTGCAGTTCGGCCTGGCGGCGATAGTTGCGCAGCCCCGTTCGCGTCGCCGCAACGGCCGCGTCGAGCGCATCGGCCAGGCGCGTGCGTCCTTCGTCGAGATGGTCGCGCGCTGCGCCCAGGCCCGCGGACAATTCCTCGCGGGCGCGCGTCGCTCCATCGGCCAACTCCTTTTTTGCCGCCGGTACCGACGTAGCCAGGTCGCGCGCTGCTGCAGCGGCTGATCCGGCAATTGAATTTGATGAATTGGTAAACATGAGGCATATCCTCGATCGGGTGCGTCAGCTGTGAGGCTGAAAACTCGTCACAGGCGTTCGCGTTCCATGGAGGGAGCAATCGATGTGCCACCACGCAAGCGCGCAAATCGGCGATCCGGAAGCCGCAGGCAACTCTTTTTGCCCGCCCAGGCTGAACCGATCGCTCAATCTGCGCTATGCCGGCGAACGGACTTTCCGTCAGCTGGAGTGCTGGCGGGCAAAACGTGAGGTGCGCAGCGATCGATCCTCGCGCGGGTCATGGGGCCGATTGGCTGGCAAACCCGATGTCGTCCGGAAACAAGCGCTCGAGTTCGGGCATGAACGGAGCGTACGCCCGCCAGCGCCCGATCGACGAGCGATAGACCGGCTGGCGCGCCTGCCACATGCTCGCCGACGTGATGACCTGGCCCGGCGCCGGCTTTTCGCACGAGCCAGCGTTGTCAGGCAGCCCGAGGAACGCGCGCAGCCGTTCGCTCACAGCTTCGCTATTCTCGACCATATCTTCGTAGACTACCGTATGAATCGGCAGGTCGAGCGTGTTTTTCCAATGCCTCATGAGACGATCGTGTCCGGCACAGAAGGTGGCGATATCGTCCAGATCGTTCGCGAACGCGCAGGCACTGTTGGCGAAATACTGGCTCCAGATCGACAACGCGGTGTCGCGCCGGTTCCGCACGCAATGGATCACGCGCGCTCGGGGAAACAGGCGGGCTATCAGGTCCAGGTGGCGAAAATTCATCTGGTTGTTGTCGACGTACCAACGCGCCGGCGCATCGTCCTGGCGCAAGTGCGCGCCGTACAGCTGTGCAGCCTCGCGCAGGGCCTCGGGATTGCGCGCGCTGCCGATCGCATCGAGGCGATCGGCAATATATGGAATGTGCGGAAGTTCGCCGCGATCGCGCACGCCCGCATGCCTGGCCAGTTGCACTGCGGTGAGCGTAGTGCCGCTGCGCGGAAGGCCGACGACGAATATCGGCGTCCATTTCTCATCTGATTGCTGTCGCGGTCCGGTATCGCGCTCGTCAGCGCTCGCTTCACGACTGCGCGTGGCGACCCACGTCGCCCACGAATCGCGGGACCACGCCTGATCGCGCCGCACCAGTGCATTGGCTTCACGCAGCGCGTCGACTGCCTTGGCGTAGTCGCCGACATCGTCGTACACCTTTGCCAAACCGAACCCGCTGGCTGCGCGGGCGCGCGGCGAACCGCGTGCGTTGCGAAAATGGGCAAGCAGTTGCTCGACGTCCGGATGGTCGACAGTCGCATAGCGCTGAGTCGCCACGAGCGCACCGTGCACGAACCAGGCGTCGAGGTTGACGTTCGCGCGAAGGGCGGCAAGGAAATGGCGCCGCGCGGCGCCGAAGTCGCCCAGCTCACGATAGATGTTTCCCGCCAACGCGTGCAGTTCCCCCGTTGCGTTGCCGCGTGCGATCGCCTCTTCGCACAGTTGCGCGGCCAGCGGCTGCCGTTGGCTCTGCCGAATGAATTGGGCGCAGCGCAGAGTCGTCTCCGCGCCGAGGCCGAGGGCCCGGGCCGAGGTCGCCATTACGGCGCTTGCGCGCTCGAGGCGGCCCTGGCTCTGAAAGAGTTTCGCGAGCAGCGTCGCTGCGTCGGCGTGGCCGGGTTGCTGAGCGAGGATTTCTTCGAGAAGCAGGCGCGGCGGCTCGACCTGGCCGTCCTGCCAGAGCGCTTGCGCCGTCCGAAAGCGCGCGTTGACATCATGACCGACATTGACCGGCATCGGTCGAATCTTAGAGTTCCTGATCGCGAGGCACAACGTTTCCGGAGCCGCAGTCGGCTCGTGCGAAAACAAAAGCCGCGCGGCTCGCACCGCGCGGCACACGGGTCCCAAGGACGAGACCTAGAACTTCACCGTCACGCGGGCAAAATAGAACCGGCCGACCGTATCGAACGTATTCGGATCGGTATTTCCGTTCACCGCGTTGTTCTGATAAATGATCGGCGGCTGCTTGTCGCTCAGATTGTCGATGCCGACGTCGATGCGCGTGTTGAGCGGCTCGAGGTTATAGCCGGCCGTGATGTTGTGATAGACCGCCGCGCCGTATTTCAGCTCGCACCCGGGGGGCGAATTGGATTGGCAGGCCGATTCATTGGCTGCCGGGTTGGCGTAGCCGACCGTAAAGTTGCCGATGTACTTGACCGACCACGCCGCACTGAATGCACCCATGTTCCAGTTCAGGGAAGCCAGTGCTTTCCAGCGCGAGAAGTTCGCATTGGCGATCGCCGAGCCGCCGGTCGAGTAGTGCCCGGCGTATTCCTGCACGAAATCGCCCTCGGCGCCCGGAGTCGGATCATCGGCGAAGCGGTCCAGATACGTGGTCTGGAAGTTCACCGCGAAATTACCGATCGAAGTTTCCGGAATGCGGTAATGGAACTGGAAGTCGGTGCCCTTGACATCGAGCCGGCCGAGGTTGCCCTTCGGCGAGCGCACGAAATTGATCTGGCCGGCCGACAGTCCGCTGGGCGTGCGATTGATCAGTCCGCAGGTCGGTCCGCCGTTGTTGTTGTAGCAGAGATTCAGCACGTTCTGCGCGGTAATGCGGCTGATTTCGTTGTTGAGGTACAGTCGCCACAGGTCCACGCTGAACGACATACCCGG
>DASRTK010000283.1:0-11124 GCA_035655975.1 Rudaea sp. | reverse complement strand
GTAGTAGTGCGTCTCGATGTTCTTGACGAGGCTGTCAGGGATCGACAGATGGCGCATCTCGTAGTCCGCCGTATAGAACGGCGTGGCCAGATCGTAGTAGCCGGAGTTCAGCATGACGTGCATGCGCGGGTTGTACTTCATCGCCGCCGACAGGTCCGGAATCACGTTCGGGAACCCGGGAATCGCGAATGGCGCGCCGGGTTGCTTGTGCTCGAACTTCCAGCCCGGAAACGTGCCCTCGGCGAACAGCTGATAGTTCTGGTCCTCGCCGAACTTGAGCTGCTTGCGCACGTAGTCATTGAACGCCGACACATACGCCGACGAGATCGCCGCCGACTGCGGATCGTAGGCCGCGCCCTGGTTGAGCGCGTCCATGGTCGGGCCGGAGAAGCGCGAATCGAGCCGGCCAGTCGTCAAGCCGCGATCGATTTGCAGCGTGTGCTCGAACTCGCCGCCATTGACGCGCAGGTTGGCGCGCTCGATGTACTCGACCGGCAAGCCGGTATAGTTGTGCAATTTTTCCGCGATCGCATGCTGGCGCGCCGGGTCGAGCGACGTGCCTGCGGCAAGCGCCACGGCGTACTCGCCCATGGCGAATTGCTCGACTTCGGCGAGGAACGTCTTCAGGTCGGCCGGCTGGTTCTGCAATTTCTTGTGGTACCACGCCGTAGCGGCGTAGGTCGGCAACACGAGCTGATAGGAAAGATCGACGCCCGGATTGATTTCCGGAAAGTCGATCAGCATCGCCATGTTCAAGACCTGCGAGAGCAGGATTACGCCGTTGAGGTCGATCGCCTTCTCGCTCTGCAGCAGGTTTGCCAGCACAGCCGAGCGCGTCGTCCCGTAGCTTTCGCCGAACAGGTACTTCGGCGAATTCCAGCGGCCGTACTGTGACATGAACTTGCCGATGAACTGGGCGAAGGCATTCGCATCCGGATCGACGCCGAAATATTCCTTCGGTCCCTTCTCCTTGTCGGCAAACGTGCTGAAACCAGCGCCCGGCGCGTCGATGAAGACCAGGTCGCTGACGTCGAGCAGGCTGAAGTCGTTGTTGACCAGGCCGTAAGGCGCAGGCGCCGTGTGCTGGTCGTCCGCGGTCACGACACGCTTGGGCCCGAACGCGCCCATGTGCAGCCAGACGGTGGCCGACCCGGGACCACCGTTGTAGATGAACATGATCGGGCGCTGGGTCGGCTCGGCGAGCTTCTTGAAATACGCCGCGTAGAAAATGCTGGCCGTACCGTCGCCTTTCTTGTCATCGAGGACGATCGTGCCGGCCACGGCCTTGTAGTCGATCTTCTTGCCTTCGACGGTGACGCTGCCTTCGGTCTCAACATGCTTCGGTGCGAGCTTCTCGGACTTGGCCGTTTCAGTCTTTGTCTCTGTTTTCGTTTCCTTCCTGGCCGGCTCCTCGTCGGCGAAGGCCGGGGCGGCGAGCGCGAAGCATGTGGTCAAAGCAAGGGCGATCGAGGTCTTGCGCATGGAATTCCTTATGGGCCGCGTGGGGCGTATGAGTCGGGGTAGCGCGGCATATTGTCGGATTCGGGTAGGCGTTCACAATCCCGAAAGTCATGATTGGACCGAGTAGCGTCCCACCTATATGTCGTCATTCCCGCGCAAGCGGGAATCCATTTTGCTTTCGAATCAACAGAGCAAGATCAACATGGATTCCCGCTTTCGCGGGAATGACGGGACTTTGAGTGTTTTGGGCGATCGCCCCCGTTGACCACACACACTCCCCGTTCCTCACTTCTCATACTTCCAGTTTCGCCCCTTCCCTTCGGCAACCCACTCGATCGCCTGCGCCAGGCGTTTCGCGCGTGTTTCGTCGCGCTTGGCCTCGACGATCCACTCGATATATTCGCGGCGCTGGCTCGGGCTGAACGCTGCGAACGTGGCGGAAGCCCTGCGGTTGCGCTTCAGCGACGCGGCAAGATCTTCCGGAACGGGCGCTTCTGGCCGCGGCTTCGGTTTCGCGCGCACCGGCTTGATACCTTCTTCATTGAGTTTTGCGGCTTTGCGGATGTACGCGGTCAGCACCTTGCGCGACGGCAGGCCAGCCAAACCGGTGATGCGGCCGAACTGGCCCATGGCGCGTTCGTCTTCCGCACTCGCGCGGCCCACCACGAGCCCGCCTTTCCAGAACCCGAATGTGCAGTGCTGCTTGAACGCCGCCATCCGGCACATCATCCCGTGATGCATGAAATGTGGAAAGCTCCACTTCATGGTTTCTTCCACTTGTGGACACGCCGCATGGACGACATCGCGAAGATGCGCCAGGATCGGCTTGGCGAAATCGGCGGATTTTTCGATGTAGGCATCGACGCGCGGATCACGCTTGCCCATTGTCATTCTCTCCCATGTCCTGAAGAAGTCAGGCCTGTGTGCGGCCAGCGGCGCTCAACCGGCAACCGCGAACACACCGCCCTGTTCCAGCGCCCGCTGATAGGCCGGTCGCGCATGGATGCGTTGGAGAAACGCGGCCAGCCTGGGCCGGCCCGAATCGACCAGGCCGCCCGCCTGCCCTGCCTCGATCGGGAAACTCATTTGCACGTCTGCAGCGCTGAATTCGTCGCCTGCAAACCAGGCGTGCCGCGCCAGTTCGCTTTCCATGTAGTCGAAATGCAGCTTCAGCTGCGGATCGATATATGAGGTCTTCGCCCTGTCCGCAACGCCGCGGACGATCGGGCGGATGAAAAACGGCATCGGCGCCTTCGGCATGCGGCGGAAAATCAGGCTCAACAGCAGCGGCGTCATCGCCGAACCTTCGGCATAGTGCAGCCAGTAGGTATAGCGCAAGCGTTGCGGGGTCTCGGGCGCCGGCACGAAGCGCCCATTACCATAGCGTCCGATCAGATATTCGATGATCGCCCCGGATTCGGCAACGGTCGTGTCGCCATCGCTGATGACCGGCGACTTGCCGAGCGGATGCACGGCGCGAAGCTCCGGCGGCGCCAGCAGCGTGTTCGGGTTGCGTTGGTAGCGCACGATGCGGTACTCGACGTCGAGTTCCTCGAGCAACCACAGGACGCGCTGGGAACGCGAGTTGTTCAAGTGGTGGACTGTGATCATGCGCGGTCGTTTGGCCGGTTCGTTGCGATCAATGCGGACTGCCGGCGACCTGTCCGCTGCCGGCGTCCGCCGCGACCAGCTTGAGGAAGGCCGGATCGTTGCGCAACGGGTCCCAGACCGGGTGCATGCGCATCGACGCGCGGGTCTCGCCGTTCGGCACTTCGAGCAGGTGCGGCACCATGGCGACCGCTGCGTCAGCGTGGCCGAACACGGCCAGCACCTGTGCGAGCGTGGCCTCGGCGCGCGGCCGCAGGAAGGCATCGCCGGCGTTGAGTTCGACGCCGCGCTTTGCCCATTTCATCGCTTGTTTCTCGTCCCCAAGTCCGGCATACGTGATCGCGTAGCCCTGCGCCAGATTGATGTCGTCGGCATCGGACCGGTACAGGGAATTGATGACTTCGAGCGCGCGGGCGAAGCTCGCGTGCGCCGCGATCTTGTCCCCGGACCACATCTGACCCCAGGCGATGAAAATCTGGCAAAAGGTCTGCCACGGATCGCCGGCCGCCTGAGGTTTCGTCATTGCATCGCGCAAAACCGCTAGCGCATCGTCGAAGCGCCGCTGCAGCAGCAGCTGGTCGATCTGCACGGTAAAACTTTCCGGATCCTTTACGTCGATCGTCAGACCGGCGAGGAGCTTGCCCGACGCATCCAGGTCCCCTTCGGCCTGATACGTCGCAGCCTTGCCCGCAATCAACTTGTTCGAGTCCGGAACCACGGCCAGCGCGCGATCGAGCGTAGCGCGTGCCTGTGCGAACTCGCGCAACGCCGCATAAGTGTTGGCCAGTTCGCTCAGATTCTGCACGGCGTGTGGATCCAGTCCGGTTGCCTGTTCCAGATGCGCGATCGCTTCGCGCCACTTGCCCTGACGCCGCTCGATGTAGCCGATCGACGACAGCACGTCCGCGTTGTTCGGCAGACGCTCGCGCGCCTGCTCGAACGCCTGCAATCCGCCGGCGTAGTCGCGCAAGCCACGATAACGATAGTAGCCGAGCGCCAGGTACGCTTCGCCGAGTTCGGGCTGCAGCCGCAACGCCGTGTCCGAGGCTTGCTTGACTTCGTCGAGCTGGGTCGGTGAGCGATCGATGAAGTTGGCATACATGAAGCTCTTGACGATTGCCAGCCGCGCCCACGCCAGTGCAAATCCCGGATCGAGCTTGACCGCTTCGCCGTAGAGCGCGAGCACGCTGCGCAGCACCTCTGTCGACGGATTGGGCTCGTGCGCCTCGATCGCTCGCGCGCGCAAGTAGGCATCGTATGCGGCGGCGTTTGCGGTCGAGCGGGCTGCGACTGCAGTCTGCTCGCCGCCACTGAGCTTGACCTGCAGCTCCGACGCGATCGCCTGCGCGACCTCGGTCTCGACGCCGAAAATGTCGTCGAGCTTGCGGTCGTAGGTTTCGGCCCACAGGTGCTCGTCAGTCGCGGCCTTGATCAACTGCACGGTAACGCGCACAGCGTTGCCGACTTTTTGCACGCTGCCTTCGAGGACTGTCGCGACGCCGAGCTGGCGCGCGATGTCCGGCAGGTTGCCCGGCTTGGCGGCGTACTGCTGGGTGGAAGTGCGCGAGATGACCTTGAGCGCCCCGATCTTGGCCAGGCGTGTCAGGATCTCGTCCTGGATGCCGTCGGCGAAATAGGCGTTGCCCTGGTCGGCGCTGAGGTTCTCGAACGGCAAGACCGCGATCGACTGACCATTCACGGGAATCTCGACAGCACCGTTTCTCGGCATCAGTCGATCGGCGAGCAGCAGCACGACCGCCAGGCCCAGCGCGCCAATGATCCAGCGGTCGAAGCGCTTGCCGGCGGCGCGGATCTTGGGGTCGGATCGATCGACCTGGCTCTCGCGCCTGATCCCCTCCGGCGTGAGCTCGTAGAACCAGGCGAACACCAGGGCCAGCGGAAAACCGACGATCGCCGCGACGACGACCAGTCGAACCACGGAATTGGAGATGTTGAAAAATGGAAAAACCTGCGTCGCGACCTGTACGAGCAGCCAGGCCGCTGCGGCATAGAACGCGGCTGCGCGCAGGACATTGCGCTTTTGCAGTTCGGTGAAGAACGAGTTCCGCATACGATTTTTCCAGGGCGGCGTCGCGGCCGTACCGCAATGGGCGACGCGCGAGCCTCACGCGTCGATTGTCACACGAACCCGGTGGCACCGGTCAAACGCCGAAAGACATGGATATCGCGGAATCGCCGTGCTGCCGCGTCCATCCCCGCACGGGAGCGGCCGCCATTTACATCGCTGTGGCGGCGTGCGATCTTGCGCCACCTGCATCAGGAGGAATTTCATGATCGGCTACGTAACGGTAGGCACCGGCAACCTGGCTCGCGCCGCCTCGTTCTACGATGCGCTGCTCGGATCGATCGGCGCCTCGCGCTTCATGGAGTCGGACCGCTTCATCGCCTGGACTGTCTCGCCGACGACGCCCGGGTTCAGCGTCGCCCTGCCCTTCGACGGCAAGCCGGCGACAGTTGGCAACGGCGGGATGGTCGCACTGCTCATGAACAATCGCGCTAAGGTCGATGCGCTGCATGCCAAAGCGCTCGAACTCGGCGGCAGCGACGAAGGCGCTCCCGGGCCCCGCGGCGACGGTTTCTATGCAGGTTATTTCCGCGACCTCGACGGCAACAAGCTCAATGCGTTCTGCATGGACTGACCTGGGCATGAGCCGTTCGCGCCGGATTGCGGACTGACCAGGACGGGTCGAACATGGCTTGCGATCCACAACTGCTGGCGGACGTCGAGTTGTTCGAGCACGTCGACGACGAAGACCGGGCGCGCCTCGCGGAATTCATCGATGCCTGCCAGCTCGCAGCGGGCGCAACGCTGTTCAAGACCGGTGAGCCCGGCGATTCGCTGTACATTGTCCGTTCCGGCGAAGTCGAACTGTTCATCAAGGATACCGCCGGCCAGAAGATCCTGCTCACGATCGCGAATCCCGGCGAAGTGTTCGGCGAGCTCGCCCTGCTCGATCGCGGCCCGCGCACGGCCACGGCTCTGGCGCTGACCGACTGCGAACTGCTCGAACTCGACCGCGACGACCTGATGCGGCTGTTCCAGAAGAGCCCGTCCGCGGCTCTGCGCCTGCTCGCGGCAATGAGCCACATGACGCGCAAGGCCGACGAGTTGCTGCGCACGCGCGTTTCGCGCAACGTCAACGAAGAGGTCGAGGAACACATCAGCGTCCTGCAGCGCGTCGCCGACTGGATTTCATGGTTCAGCGGCAGCATGCTCTTTCTCGCAATCAACCTGCTCTGGTTCGGCATCTGGATCGCGGTCAATGTCTGGCCGCTCGGCGTGCCGCAGTTCGATCCGTTCCCGTTCGGCCTGCTGACAATGATCGTTTCGCTAGAAGCGATTTTTCTTTCATGCTTCGTGCTGATCAGCCAGAACCGGCAGGCAGAGAAGGACCGCGTGCGCGCCGACATCGAATACGAAGTCAACATCAAGGCCGAACTCGAAATCGCCCATCTGCACGAGAAGACCGATCGCGTCTACAGCGAGATGCTCGAGTACTTCACGCGCCTGGAAAAACGCATTGCGGGGCAGCCGCGCTAGGGAACCTATAAACGAGTCGACGTCATTCCCGCGAAAGCGGGAATGACGGCAATTTTGCAGGCTCTTGTTCGGCTCTTCCCGGCGATCGGGCCTGGGCGCCCATCATGCAGTGAAGTCCGGCGCAATCGCGTTGAGCCATCCGGCGATGCGCGTGGCCCACTCGGCTTGGCCGTCGGCATGCGCGATCAGATCCTGACGAATCTCGAGGCCGACGTGCGCAATGCCGCGCGTCTCGCAGTGAACGGGAATCGCGTAGTCGGTCGTGGCTGTGACCGCGTATGGTTCGTTGTCGCCGACCGTCCAGCGGTCCTCGGCGCGGATGATCTCGAGCAGCCGCCGCGCCACGCGCGCGTCCCTGCCGTAAAGCATTCCGATCTGCCACGGGCGCGCCACGGCGTGGTAGACCGGCGTGAAGCTGTGCACGGAGATCAAGATGGTCTTTCGGCCTCGAGCCGCCCGCCGATCGAGTTCCTCGGCGATACGGGCGTGATACGGCAGAAAAACTTCTCGCGCGCGCGCCGTTGCATCCACCGCGCCGACATTCGCGTTGCCGGGAATGTCAGTCGCTTCGCTGCGTGCGACGATCGAACCGGGTGCGTCGAGCGGCCGATTGCAGTCGATCACGAGACGCGAATAGTTCTGCATGATCGCAAACGCGTCGAGAGTCGCCGCCAGACGTGCTGCGACGCCGGCCGCACCGATGTCCCAGGCCACGTGCCGCTGAAGGTCCGCTTCGGAAACGCCGAGGTTGCCCAGGGCGCGGGGGAGCCGGCGGCTCGCGTGATCGCAAATCAGCAGGAATGGCGACGTCCCGTGCTCGTGCTCGATTGCGAATGCAGCCGGCTCATCGGCGGCGAGCAGGGGTGTGTCGGCGGCGTCGTTCATGCGTGGCAAAACTAGCACGCGCACTCCGCCGTGCGCCACCAGTCGCCTTGGCCGATTATCCTGATCCGCGGAACTGGCCGGAGCCATTGCGGCTCCGGCCCGGGCATCAACTATGGTTCACCGCGCTCGCGTTTGCCGGACGCCAACTGGAAATCCTGCGGCGCTCGAGCGGTAGCCCGTACATGTCGAGGAACTCGCCGTCGCGAAACATGGCCGGCTGCCATTCGGCAGTACCCATCCGCACTTCGATTACCTGGCGGTCGGACGGAAGCTTGTCGTTCGTCTGATTCTTCAATACGCTGTTCGGCAACATATGTGTGTCTCCTTGGAACCATTCACGCACGTGCATTTTCGGCCACCGCGCATGAACCTCGGCTATGCAACGCATGAACCCGCCTTCAGCATGGGAAATGGCTACTACAGCGGAGTTGCAACAAAGGCTGACCGGATTCCAGTGGCCGCAGCCGTGGCCGTCCTGCCGGTAATGACACCCTCGTCGCTGATGTCGTTGGCGAGCGCGATGATTCCGCTATAGCCAGCCTGCTTCAGGTCGTTCAGATCGCGCATGCCGTGGTCGCGGTCCCAGACGAAACCATGCAGAGTGCCGTCCGCGGCGGCAAAATAGCCGACGACCTGCCGTTTTGCGTTGATGCCGGTCGCCGTGCTGTTGTCGTCGGCCGCCGTGTTCAGCAGTTGCATGCCAGCATCCCTCGTCCAGATGAACGCATGCGTAATGTTCGCCGTAGGGTCGGATGGGTCGCCGGCAAATCCAACGACGTCACCCCGACTGCTGATTGCGGTCGGCGTATTCCAGAACGGCGCAGTGAGCACGCCTTGGCCGATGTCCGTGACCCCATTGCGATCCCACAACACCGCATGCGCGGCCGTGTACCGGCCCACTGCCTGGTCGCAGCTGCCCGAGATGCCAACGGCCTCGCCCCGGTTGTTGATCGCCGTCGCCGCACCGGAACTGTCGCCGGCAATCAACGGCAGCGCGCGAATCGCGTCGACTTCGGGACCGTAGACGACCGGCAGGAATTGCAGCACCTGGCCGCTCAAGCCGGGACCCGCGCCCTCGCACGACGCATCGAACACGGCAGTCTCGGCCCATCCGCTGATCTCGCCGCGATTGTTGCCGCCAGCCGCATAACCGTTGTTGCCACCGAGCGTCGGCAACGCGCGCATGCTGCCGTTCTCCCAGACGAAGCCGCGGCAGATGTATCCGGTGGCATCCGTCTGAAAGAAGCCGGCGCAACTCCAGCGCTCGCCGAGAGGTTCCGGTGTACTCGTCTGGGAAATGCCGACGATCAACCCCGACGTGTTCTTCACCGGCCAGGCGACATCGCTGTTCGGACCGCCGAGCGTATTCAAATCATACGGTTGGCCGGAGACCCAGACTGTGGCATGACGGTGCAGATCGCCGGGGCGCGTCGTGAAGCCGGAAACGATACCGTCGTTGTTGATGCTGTTCGCCTGGTTCCTCGTTCCGCCGAACGCAGTGAGGTTGACGACCGAGTACTCCGGCGCGGCATTTGCCAGCGGCGATGTGAAGGCGCTGACGAGCGCAGTGGTGATTGCTGCTGAGCACAGATGAAGGCGCATGCGCTTTCTCCTCGTGGTGTGGTGTGACAAGCGGGACACAGCTTGTCCGCGCGCCGAGGCGATCGGGAGCTCCACTTCTGCGACGCTCGCTGGTCCGGTTACGTCATGGATACCATGCGGACACGGGAGATCGACTCATGCGTCGCTGGGAATTGAGCGTTGCCCTGGATCCGGAACGCGAGCAGCCTCTCTTTCTGCAGCTGGCAAACTCCGTCGCGGACGATATCCGTAGCGGACGCCTGAAGGCGGGCGACACGTTGCCGGGCTCGCGTGAGTTGGCAGAGCTGCTCGGCGTGAACCGCAATACGATCGTCGCCGGCTACGGGGAACTTGCCGCCGAGGGACTGATCGGAACGCGCGTCGGCGGCGGAACGTTCGTGCTGCCGAAGGCGCCGCAAATGTCATCGCTGGTGCCAGCACCGGTCACGCTGGAGACACCGACATTCACACTCGCGCGGCCGCTTTCGATGCCGGTGCAACGCCGGCCACCGCCGCCGGGCACGCTCACGCTCGCACTCAGCATGCCGGATGCAAGGCTGTTTCCCGCACAGTCGCTGGCACGCGCATTCCACCGGGCAATCGGCCAGCGCGGCCGAAACCTGGTCGCCTACGCCGATCTGTGCGGACACCTGCGCCTGCGCAGTGAACTCGCGACGATGCTCACGCGCAGCCGCGGCCTGGCGGTGACTCCCGATAACCTCATGATCACGCGCAGCATCGAACAGGCGATCGACCTCGTTGCGCGCACGCTGCTCTCGCCGGGCGATGTCGTCGCCGTCGAGGCGTTCGGATATCCTCCGGCATGGAATGTCCTGAAGCTGGCCGGCGCTCGCCTCGTGCCGCTGCCGCTCGACGGCGAAGGACTCGACGTCGACGCGCTCGAAGCGCTGCTGGCGCGCGAAAGCGTCCGCGCCGTGTTCCTGACGCCGCACCATCAATTTCCGACCACGGCGGTGATGTCCCGAAGCCGGCGCGCACGGCTCGCCAACCTGGCCCTGCAACACCGCTTTGCGATCATCGAAGACGACTACGATCACGAGTTCCATTACGCTGGAAAGCCGATCCTTCCGATCGCCGCCGGGGGTGGGCGCGCCAATGTCGTCTATGTCGGTTCGCTTGCCAATCTGCTCGCGCCGGGTCTGAGCACCGCCTTCATCGCCGCGCCACCAGCGGTGTTCGAGCGCCTGCGCAGCCTGCGCGCCGCGAGTGACGCGCGCAGCGACGTGGCAATGGAATGCGCCATCGCCGAACTGTTCGCCGACGGCGAGTTGCTGCGCCACACACGACGCATGCGCCGTGAATTCGCAGCGCGGCGCGATGCGCTGGCCGCGATGCTGACCCGCCACCTTGGCTCGGCCCTGGCGTTCCGCGTGCCCGAGGGCGGCATGGCGCTGTGGGCTCGTGTCGACGACTCGATCGATTTGCCCGGATGGGAACGCGCGGGCGAGCGCGAAGGTGTATTTTTCCACAATGCCCAGCCGTACGACTTCAGCCAGCGCGAGCAGCCGTTCATGCGCCTTGCGTTCAGCAGCCTCGACGAGGCTGAACTTGGCGAGGCCGTGCGGCGCATGGCGCGCGCGCTCACGCGTGCGCGCACTTCGCAACTGACGACGATTGCTCGCGCACCGACGCGCCGGACGGCGGAGAAGAATTCCGGCGGCGTTGGGGCGGAAGCAAAACCGAGGCGCGTCGCCGGCGAGCGGTCACGCAGAACCTGACGGGCGTCTGTGGAATAGCCCAATCACCAGTGCCGCACCCCGGATTTCTCGTGGCTCCGAAGTCACCGGGTTATACGGCCAACGGAACTTGTCGAGGATGACGAGCGAATCGTAAGGTCCCTCTCCTAGGTGTCCGCTGCGGATTGGCTGTTTTCGCCATAAAAGTAGCAAATCCGCCACTGCCTCTGCTAGGCTTGCAGGTGCAAAGTGCGCACCGTGAGCCGTTGCTGCGAGATGGCGTGGTTCAGGCCAGGAGTTCGTTTCTCGCAGTAGCTCTGCCACTCCGGC
>DASRTK010000282.1:0-9048 GCA_035655975.1 Rudaea sp. | reverse complement strand
CTGAGAGGGGCTAGGGGCCAGGGACCAGGGACTAGCGAAAGGCAGAGCGGAGCACCGCTCTTACTAGCCCCTAGTCCCTGGCCCCTAGTCCCTAGTCCCTAGTCCCCTCCGCGCGCGAAGCGCGCGGTAGGCAATGTCGCGCCGATAAAACATGCCGTCGAAATCGATGCGGTCGATTGCGCCATAAGCGCGGTCGCGCGCGTCGGACAGGTCGCTGCCGGTCGCGCACACGGTCAGAACGCGGCCGCCGGAACTTAGCACTTTCCCATTTTCCACTTTTGTCGCGGCGTGGAAGACCTTGGCTCCGGCCGGGAACGGGCCGTCGAGTCCTGCGATTGCATCACCGGTACGCACCGTGCCGGGATAGCCGTGTGCGGCGATGACGACGCCGATTGCCGGCTGCGGATTCCAGCGCGCGGAGACCGCATCGATGCGTCCGTCGAGCGCGGCCTCGATAAGTTCGACCAGGTCGGACTCAAGCCTCATCAGGATCGGCTGCGTCTCCGGATCGCCAAAGCGCACATTGAATTCGAGCACGCGCGGCACGCCCTCGGCGTCGATCATGACGCCGGCGTAGAGGAAACCGGTGAATGGCGCGCCTTCGGCGGCCATGCCGGCGAGGGTCGGCCGGATAATGTCGGTCAGGATGCGCTGCTCGACGTCCTTCGTAACGACCGGCGCCGGCGAGTACGCGCCCATGCCGCCGGTGTTCGGCCCAAGATCGCCGTCATCGCGACGCTTGTGATCCTGGCTCGTGGCCAGCGCAAGCGCGTTGCTGCCGTCGCAGATCGCGATGTAGCTGGCCTCTTCGCCGTCGAGGAATTCTTCGACCACGACGCGCGCCGACGCGTTGCCGAGCGAGCGTGCGCCAAGCATGTCGTGCAGCGTCTGCTCGGCATCGGCCAGCGATAGCGCGATGACCACGCCCTTGCCGGCCGCCAGCCCGTCGGCCTTGATCACGATCGGCTTGCCGCGATGGCTGTGCGCGAGCTCGCGCACATGGGCCAGCGCCGGATTGAACTCGGTGAACACGGCGTAGCGCCCGGTCGGAATGTTGTGGCGCGCGAGGAAGTCCTTCGCGAAGGCCTTGGAGCCTTCGAGTTGCGCGGCGATCCGGCGCGGGCCGAAACAGCGCCGGCCGGCGCCCTGGAAGCGGTCGACGACGCCAGCAACGAGCGGAGCTTCGGGACCGACGACCGTCAGCGCGACGTCTTCGCGCCGCGCAAGGTCGAGCAAGCCATCCAGGTCGGTCGCGGCGACATCGACGTTGCGGACGCCAGGTTCGCGCGCGGTGCCGGCGTTGCCCGGCGCGACCAGCACTTCGCTGACGCGCGGCGACTGCTTGAGCTTCCACGCGAGCGCATGTTCGCGGCCGCCGGAGCCGATGACGAGGATTTTCATGAGGAGCGGGAGAGGGGAGAGGGGAGAAGGGAGAGGGGGACGAGCGGGGCTCGGGTTTTAGTCATGCTTTGCTCTTTGTATTCGTCTGAGGAACTGGAGACGGGACGAGCAAGGCTGCGGCTCGTCATCATGCCGTTGCTCCGACTCGGATCTGAAGACCGCGATTGCCAGGAGTGGGTGCCGCCTCCGCTTTTCCCTCTCCCTTCTCCCCTCTCCCGCTCTCAATGGCGGAAATGCCGCACACCCGTAAACACCATCGCCATCCCATGCTCGTCCGCCGCTGCGATCACCTCGGCGTCGCGCATCGAACCGCCGGGCTGGATCACTGCGCGAATGCCGGCTTCGGCGGCAGCGTCGATGCCGTCGCGGAACGGAAAGAATGCATCCGAGGCCATTACGCTGCCGTGCACTTCGAGCTTGGCTTCGGTCGCCTTGAGTGCGGCGATCTTCGCGCTGATGACGCGGCTCATCTGGCCGGCGCCGATGCCGATCGTGCGGCCGGCTCGCGCGTAGACGATTGCGTTCGACTTGACGAACATCGCCACGTGCCAGGCGAACAGCAGGTCGTGCAGCTCGCCGGCATCCGGCACGCGCTGCGACACGATCTTCAGGTCGGTCATCATCAGCGTATCGCGGTCGGCTTCCTGCACCAGGAGCCCGCCGGCGATGCGCTTGAAGTCCAGCACCGTTTCCGGCTGGTCGACAAAGGTGCCGAAGGCCAGGACGCGCACATTGGGCTTTTTGGAAAATAGCGCAAGTGCGGCATCGTCCACTTCCGGCGCGATGACGACTTCGACGAACTGGCGTTCGAGGATCGCGCCCGCGGTGGCCGCATCGAGCGGCTGGTTGAACGCGATGATGCCGCCGAAAGCCGATACCGGATCGGTTGCATAGGCATGCTCGTAGGCCTCCGCCGCGCTCGTGCCGAGCGCCACGCCGCACGGATTGGCATGCTTGACGATGACGCACGCCGGCGTCTTGTGGAATGCCTTGACGCATTCGAGCGCCGCATCGGCATCTGCGATGTTGTTGTACGACAGTTCCTTGCCGGCCAGCACGCGCGAGGTGGCGACGGTACCCGCGGGCGGGTGCGCTTCCACGTACAGCGCAGCGCCCTGGTGCGGATTCTCGCCATAGCGCAGCAGCGCGCGCCGCGCGTAGTTCAGGTTCAGCTGCGGCGGAAACTGCTCGACGTGATCGCTGTCGGCGTGCGTGCCGAGCCAGTTCGCGATCAGGCCGTCGTAGCGCGCGGTGTGGGCGAACGCCTTGGCCGCGAGCCGGCGGCGCAGGCTCCACGATGTGGCCTGGCGCTCTGCCAGCGTCTGAATCAGTTCGGCGTAGTCGCCCGGATCGACGACGACGGTGACGTGGTCCTGGTTTTTGGCGGCAGCGCGCAGCATGGCCGGGCCGCCGATGTCGATGTTCTCGATCGCTTCTTCGTAGCTGCAGTCAGGCGCCGACGTGATCGTCTCGAACGGATACAGGTTGACGACGAGCAGGTCGATCGGGTCGATGCTGTGCTCGTGCATGACCTTGTCGTCGACGCCGCGCCGGCCGAGCAGCCCGCCGTGGATGCGCGGGTGCAGCGTCTTGACACGACCGCCCATGATTTCGGGAAATCCGGTCACTTCGCTGACTTCGGTCACGTGCAGACCCGCGTCGCGCAATGTGCGCGCGGTGCCGCCGGTCGAAATCAGGCTGATGCCGAGGGCATCGAGACTGCTGGCGAGTTCGATGAGTCCGGTCTTGTCCGACACGCTGATCAGCGCGCGACGGACCGGTTGCAGCGAGTTCTCAGACATCGCGTTTCCAAGGGCTGGAGTGCGGATTATACGCGCCGGTTCGAACTGGGAACGGTGCGTCCGTGCATCCGCCAAACTCCCGCGCAAGCGCGGACGCCGTCAATCGGCGCCGAGGCCGAGCGCCGCAAGTTTCTTGCGCAGGGTCGCGCGATTGATGCCGAGCGCCACCGCCGCGCGGCTCTGGTTGCCGCCGGCCCACGCCAGCACTTCGCGCAGCAGCGGTGTCTCGACTTCGCGCAGCACCAGATCATAGAGGCCATCCGGCATCTGCGAATCCAGGTCGTGCAGATAGCGGCGCACGGCGCGCGCGACACACTCGCGCAACGCGGGTTGCAACGTGGGCTCGGGTGCCTGATCGGCACGCAAGGCGGCGGCGACATTCAAAGCAGTTTCCCCAATGTGTTATGACTTTCTGATCCGCCGCCCGGGGCAGGTGCATGAGGCGAACGGGCGGGAAGTGTAGCGCCGCGCGCCGCGATTGATAAGTGTCTGGCTCACGTTTTCGGCAATGCAACCAGGAGGAATTCAGGCGCAGCCGCGAGTTGCCTCCGCTTGCTCTGGAACTGCTTTAATTGTCAGTGCGAGACAGGCTGTTCGCTACGCGCACAGCTGCGCGATCAGCGAAACTTGAATTCGAACGCGACTGCATTCTTGCCCGGATCGGCGACCTCGAACACGAGCGCCGTGGTCGACCCCGGCGCCATTCCGGCGGCGAGCGTGCGCGTGTCGCCGAGGTATTCCTGCGGATGGAATCGTCGCATCGCGATGCGGTTCTCGTCCAGATCCGACAGCAGGATTTCGACGTCGGGAAAAGCCTGCGCGAACGCCGCGTCGTTGCGCACGCTGGCCGAGATGATCAGCGCGTTGGCGACCGACGGATGCGGGCGGATGTCGCGCGAGAGCAACGCGAAGTGCGCTGGCTCGTGGCGCAGCGGCAGGCGGCAACCCAGATTTGCGCATGCCACGTCGAACCAGGGCCGCAGGCGCGCGTCGTCGAGCAGCGGCGCGCGCTCGGCGTAGGCGATTTGCCCAAGCAGGCACACACCCAGCGCCGTCGCCCCGAGCCGCCATGGCCACGCGCGCACGGCACGATGGCCGCCGTTCGAGGATCGCCGCGCGAACGCCGGCGTGGCAGGCCGCGATTGCGACTGCGGCCGGCGCATGCGCTCATCGGGATTGAACAGCAACGTCTGCGGCTGGCCTTGCGGACGTAGCGCCGGAACGCTCAGTTGCGGCGGAATGTCGCCGGTCGCCGCCAGCGGCAACTCTTCGAACGCTTCTTCGGGCAGCGTTTCAGTCAACGTCCGCAACACATCGAACGTTGCCGCACAATGCCCGCAGCGCGCGCTGCCGCGGCCCTGCGCAAGCAGTTCGGCCGCGACCTTGTAGATCGTCAGGCATTCGGGACATTGCGTGTACATGGGATGATCTTACCGGAATCGGGGAGCGCTTCGCGTTGGAGAACAGGGCGCGGGGCCCAAGGCTGCGGGCTGAAAATCCAGAGCGACCGTGCCGTTGCTCTTGGCCTTCAGCCCCCAGCCCTCCGCCCTTTGATGCGAATCCAGTCCGCGCGCGCGTCCGCCGAGAGCTGGTCGAACCACTCCCCATAACGGGACAGCAGTTCGCTCTCCTGTCCGCACAGGATGCCGGACAGCGCGATCGCTGCGCCGGGGTTCAGCAGCTGCGCGAACAATGGCGCTAGGTCATGCAGCGGCCCGGCCAGGATATTGGCGACGAGCGCGTCGGCCGGAACTGCCGGCAGCGCCTCGGGAGTGTACAAATCCACTTTGTCCGCGATGCCGTTGCGCTCGGCATTGTCGCGCGTGGCGAGCAGCGCCTGCTCGTCGTTATCGACGGCGATCACGCGCGCGGCGCCGAGTTTGACTGCGGCAATCGCCAGCACGCCGGAACCGCAGCCGTAGTCGATCACGGTCTTTCCGGTCAGATCGGCCG
The DNA here is from genome assembly GCA_035655975.1 of Rudaea sp. Lineage (GTDB taxonomy): Bacteria > Pseudomonadota > Gammaproteobacteria > Xanthomonadales > Rhodanobacteraceae > Rudaea. The sequence goes on along the minus strand of DASRTK010000282.1, from coordinate 3,892 downwards.
CGTCGAGCCATTCCAGGCACAGCGCCGTGGTCGGGTGCGTGCCGGTGCCGAAGGCGAGGCCCGGATCGAGACGCACGATGATCGCGTCTTCGTCGTCGGCTGCCGGTTCAGTGTTCCACGGATAGATCCACAGGCGCCGGCCGAAACGCATCGGCTGGAACTGGTCCATCCACGCGCGCGTCCAGTCCTGGTCGGCGACTTCACGAAAAGCGATGCGATCCGGCGCAAGCTCCGGCACGAGATCGGCCAGCGCGTGCACGAGGCCTGCGCGGTCGACATCGGCCGTGAACAACGCCTGCAGCACGACGTCGTTCCACAATGGCGTTTCGCCGACACCCGGCTCGAAGATCGCGCGTTCGTCGGGCGTGTCGGCGTCGGCATCGGCCAGCGTTATCGACAGCGCGCCGAGATCTTCGAGCGCGGCTTCGACGCCGGCTTGTTGCGCGGCGTGCAAGGTTAGGGCGAGTTCGAGCCAGGGCATTCGAGAGCGTCAAAAAAGAGGGTCAGAGGTCAAGGCCAAGTAGCGCGCGCACACATTTCTGTTGACCTTTGATTCGTAGCCTTTGACGCCCGGCCTAACCCAGCGCAATCGCCGTCTCGCGCTGCTCGGCAATGCGCTTCTCCAAGTAGTGGATATTCTGCCCACCCTGCTGGAAACCGCCGTCGGCAAGGATGCGTTGCTGCAGCGGGATGTTGGTCTTGACGCCGTCGATGACCAGTTCGCCGAGCGCGATGCGCATGCGCGCGATGGCCGTGTCGCGATCGCGGCCGTGCACGATCAGCTTGCCGATCATCGAATCGTAGTTCGGTGGAATGCGGTAGCCGTCGTAGATGTGCGTATCCATGCGCACGCCGGGGCCGCCGGCCGGATGGAAACGCTTGACCGTTCCGGGTGAAGGCATGAACGTATTCGGGTCCTCGGCGTTGACGCGGCACTCGATCGCATGGCCGATGAACTTGACGTCCTGCTGGCGCAGCGACAGTTTCTCGCCGGCGGCGATCAGCAGTTGTTCGCGCACCAGGTCCACGCCGGTGATCATCTCGGTGACCGGATGCTCGACCTGGATGCGCGTGTTCATTTCGATGAAGTAAAACTTGCCGTTCTCGAACAGGAATTCGAACGTGCCGGCGCCGCGGTAACCGATGCGCACGCAAGCCTCGACGCAGACCTTGCCGATCTGTTCGCGCTGCGCGGCGCTGATGCCCGGGGCGGGCGCCTCCTCGACGACCTTCTGGTGACGGCGCTGCATCGAGCAGTCGCGTTCGCCCAGATGGATCGCGTTGCCCTGGCCGTCGGCGAGAACCTGGATCTCGACGTGGCGCGGATTTTCGAGGAACTTCTCCATGTAGACCTGATCGTTGCCGAACGCGGCCTTGGCCTCGGACTTGGTCATCGACACGGCATTGCCCAGGTGCGCCTCGGTGTGCACGACGCGCATGCCACGCCCGCCGCCGCCACCCGACGCCTTGATGATCACCGGGTAACCGATGTCGCGCGCGATGCGCGCATTCTCGGCCGAATCGTCTCCGAGCGGCCCGCCGGAGCCGGGCACGCAAGGCACGCCGGCTTCCTTCATGGCCCTAATTGCCTGCACCTTGTCGCCCATCAGTCGGATGACGGCAGGCGTGGGTCCTATGAAGATGAAGCCGGACTGTTCGACTCTTTCGGCAAAGTCGGCGTTCTCCGAAAGAAAGCCGTAGCCGGGATGGATCGCCGTGGAGTCGGTGACTTCCGCGGCCGCGATAATCGCCGGCGTATTGAGGTAACTCTCCGCTGCCGGCGCCGGTCCGATACAGACCGACTCGTCGGCCATGCCAACGTGTTTGAGATTGCGGTCGACGGTCGAATGCACGGCGACGGTCTTGATGCCGAGCGTGTGGCATGCGCGCAGCACGCGCAGGGCGATTTCGCCGCGGTTGGCGATGACGACTTTGTCTAGCATAGGGGCGAGGGACGAGGGGCGAGGGACGAGGGGGTGCGGGTTTTGTTACGTGCTTTCATGCTCGTCCATGCTCTTTCATCAGCCAATCACAAAGAGCGGTTCGTCGAACTCGACCGGCTGGCCGTTGCTCGCGAGCACGGCCACGATCGTGCCGGCGATGTCGGCCTCGATCTGGTTGAACATCTTCATTGCTTCGATGATCGCGAGCGTCTCGCCGGCCTTGACCGCCTGGCCGACTTTCACGAATGCCGGCGAGTCCGGATTCGGCGATGCGTAGAACGTGCCGACCATCGGCGAGCGCAGCACGTGACCGGGCGGCACCTCCTTCCCGCCGGGCGTGGCCAGCGCATGCGCGGCCGCCGCGTGCGAGGGAGCGCCGGCAGCCGGCGCGCGTGCCGGTTCAACATGCACCTGCGTCTGCGGCGCGGCGCCCTGGGTGACGGCGAAGCCTTTCGGCATCCGGCTCAACCGCACCGATTCTTCGCCTTCCCGGATCTCGAGTTCCGCGAGGTTGGAATCTTCGAGTATGTCGATGAGTTTCTTGATCTTGCGCAGGTCCACGGTGGGCCTCGTTGCGTTGAAAGTGCCGAGTGAGCGGAACGTCGGAATGGATTTGAAAAAATCGGTGAGTCGGTCAGTCGGCGCGTTGCAGGCGCTGCATCGCAGCGGTCAGCGCCAGGCCGTAGCCTGTCGGTCCCAGTCCACATATAACGCCCACGGCCAGGTCGCTGAAGTAGCTGTGATGGCGAAACGACTCGCGCGCGTGGATATTGGACAGGTGTACTTCGATGAACGGCACACAGACGGCCGCCAGGGCATCGCGCAGCGCAACCGACGTGTGCGTCAGGCCGGCCGGGTTGATCAGGATGAATGCAGTGCCGTCGGTCCGGGTGCGCTGCACGCGCCCGATCAGTTCGTGTTCGGCGTTCGACTGGAAACTCTCGACACTGTGTCCGACTTCGGTTGCGCGCGCGGCGAGCTCGGAATCGATCTCGGCCAAGGTGGCGCGGCCATAGATCTCCGGCTCGCGTGTGCCGAGCAGATTGAGGTTCGGGCCGTGCAGTACGAGAATTTTTGCCACTTTTGGCGAATATCGGCGGCCGTTGGGCCCGGTCAAGGCGCGCAAGTGTGCGCGACCGCCTTGGCGTTGTCCAGCACGATAATGCCTAGTTCGCCGGCGTTAGCCGACAATTTGCGAAAATTTGGCGATCGACCATCGGAACGATGGACTAATCAGAGGGTTACAGGTGCGGCTGCAGCCAGGCTGTCAGCGAAGTCTGGGAAAACGATCCGGCACGCTGGTCGACGATCCTGCCATCGCGCCCGATCAGCACGCTAAACGGCAAAACTTGACGAGTATCGCCGAAGATCACGGATGGATCGACGCCGTTCGCGACATCTAGCAGGATCGGATAGCGCACCGGGTTCTCCTTGAGGAAACCGCGCACAGCCTCCGCGTCATCGATCGCGATACCGACAACTTGCAGGCCTTTTTCCGCAAAAAGCGCCCCGGAATGATCAAGTAACGGCATTTCATCCCGGCAGGGTCCGCACCATGTGGCCCAGAAGTTCACGAGCACGAGCCGGCCATCCCATTCGCCGAGTCGGCGCGGCTGGCCCTCGAGGTCGGCCAGTGCCGGATCGGCACGCATGTCGCCCTTGCGCAGTACCGAAACGCCGGGCGGGGCGGGCATTTCCGGTGCGTGGCGATACCAGCCGCCCGCGAGCAGTCCCAGCACAGCGCCGAGAATCGCGACGGCGACGACAATCAGATTGGAGCGATCGAACATGCGTCTATTTTAAGCCATGTATCCGATCTCCGAAGCTTTTAGCTCGTCATTCCGGCGAAAGCCGGAATCCAGAGCCTTGCTCTTGCGCAGGTCTTTGCCTTCTGACGGCCGGAACTGCAAAGAAGAGGCGCTGGATTCCGGCTTTCGCCGGAATGACGA
>DASRTK010000281.1:0-8348 GCA_035655975.1 Rudaea sp. | reverse complement strand
CGTGGCAACGGCAACGCCGATACGGTGCTGACGAATCTGCAGGAGTGGTGCCGTGAAGCCGAAGCGACCGGTATCCGCGCGCTGCAGGAATTCTCGGTGCGCCTGCGCGGTTACGCACTGGTGCCGGTGCACGTGCACACGGCCTGACGCGACACACTCTCTTGATACAAAAAAACCCGCCGAAAGGCGGGTTTTTTGTAGGGTGGGCCTCGGCCCACCGCTCTTCGCTTATGCGCCAAAAGATGGAACGGTGGGCCAAGGCCCACCCTACGCGGCTCGCGCGCTGTCGACGAATCGTTCAAAAAAGAAAACCCGCCGATGGGCGGGTTTCAATTCATCGATGAGGATGATTGATGGAAGACGCTGGATCCCGGATCACCGCTGCGCCGGGCAGGAGCCCAAGTGCCTCGGAGGCCATGGATGGCCGAGAGAGACCGCGGCGTCCGGGATGACGCAATGGCAAAGGCGTTCGCGCGATGCGCGAACGCGCCATTGCGTCACTTGATCTTCGCTTCCTTGTAAGCCACGTGCTTGCGCACGACCGGGTCGTACTTCTTGATTTCCATCTTGTCCGGCGTGGTCTTCTTGTTCTTGTCGGTCGTGTAAAAGTGACCCGTGCCCGCGGAGGAAACCAGGCGAATCTTGTCGCGTTTGGATGCCATCGTCAGTACTCCTTAGAACTTTTCGCCGCGCGCACGCAGTTCGGCCAGAACGCTGTCGATGCCGTTCTTGTCGATCGTACGCAGGGCATTGGTCGAAACGCGCAGTTTCACCCAACGGTTTTCGCTCGGCACCCAGAAGCGGCGCTCGTGCAGGTTCGGCAGCCATTTGCGCCGGGTTTTGTTGTTGGCATGCGACACGCTGTTGCCAGACTGTGCGCGCTTGCCGGTAACTTGGCAGACCTTCGCCATACGTACCTCGTCGTGATTATTGCCGCCCTTAGCCAGGGCAGATGCGGCCCGGCGGATGCCGGATTCACCCCAAGACTCCGAGGCGAGCCGCATATTACAGCAGAATCAATCCGTTGCCGCAAGGTACGCCTTGATTTCGGCAGCAGGCGAAGGGGTCGCTTTAAAACCGCTGAGCCCATGGCTCTGTCCGGCAAGTAATGGATTAATAACGGAATTGTCCAATTCTTGCAATGGACAAGCCGTAGCTGTCGGGCGTACCCTCAGCGCCCCGTCATTACGGTCCGGAGGTGCCCAGCGCTCACACAAGGGGGCCCACTTTTTCCAGGAGGTCCATCATGCCTACGCCAGCCGTATGCACAATCCTTCTCGCCGCGCTGACGGCTTCCAGTTTTGCAGCAGCGGACAACATCCCCACGCAACACAACGAGGCGACCGTCGCCCAGCTCGAGGCGGACATGGCCGCCGGCAAGCTGACCTCGGAACAGCTCACGCGCGAATACATCGCCCGCATCGACGCGCTCGATCAGAGCGGTCCCGGTGTCAACGCTGTCATTGAACTCAACCCGGACGCGATCGCGATGGCGAAGAACGCCGACGCCCTGCGCAAGAAGGGCACGGTGCTCGGTCCGCTGCACGGCATCCCGGTCCTGCTCAAGGACAACATCGACACCGGCGACAAGATGCAGACGACCGCCGGCTCGTTCGCGCTGTTCGGCGCGCCGGCGACGCAAGACTCCACGGTCGCGGCGAACCTGCGTGCCGGCGGCGCCGTGATCCTCGGCAAGACCAACCTGTCCGAGTGGGCGAACTTCCGCTCGTTCGAATCGATCAGCGGCTGGTCCGGTCGCGGCGGGCAGACGCACAATCCGTACGGCATCGACCGCAACCCGTGCGGCTCCAGCGCCGGCTCGGGTGCTGCGGCGTCGGCGAACTTCGCCGCGGTGTCGTTTGGCACCGAGACCGACGGCAGCATCGTTTGTCCGGCCAACGCAAACGGGGTGGTCGGCATCAAGCCGACCGTCGGGCTGACCAGCCGCGCCGGCGTCGTTCCAATCTCGCACACGCAGGACACGGTGGGACCGCACGGCCGTACGGTCGCCGATGCGGCTGCCGCGCTCAGCGTGATCCAGAGCCGCACGTCCGACGGCCGCGATCCGGCCACCGGCGGTGTGCCGCTCGGCTGGCAGGGGACCGGCAAGACACGGCCGGCGAACATTCCGACCGACTACACGGCGTTCCTCGATGCGCACGGCCTCCAGGGTGCGCACATCGGCATCACGCGCGCTGGTCTCGGCGGTTTCGACAGCGTCACGACGCCGCTGACCGTCACCGACGCGATCGAGGCGGCATTCGACGCGCTGACTGCAGCCGGCGCGACAGTGGTCGACCTCGATGCGGCCGGATTCACGTTCGCCTCCGCCGACGGCGAGTTCCTCGTCCTCCTCTACGATTTCCGCAATGACGTGCAGGCGTACTTCGCGACGCGCACCGGTGTTCCAGTCGCCGGTGGCACGCTGCAGACGGCGATCGATTTCAACAATGCGGATGCCGCGATCGAAATGCCATTCTTCAACCAGGACATCTTCGAACTCGCGATGTCGCTGGCACCGGGTCCGGACGACCCGCAGCCTGCCTTTGGCGGCATGACCTACAACCAAGCGCTGGCGATCGATCACGACGCCGGCGTCAACGGCATCGATCTGGCGATCAGCATGTTCAGCCTCGATGCCGTGGTTTCGGCCACGGACAATCCGGCCTGGTCGACCGATCTGATCTACGGCGACCACTTCATCTTCGGCACCTCGGGCCTCGCGGCCGGTCCGGGCTATCCGATCGTGCAGGTGCCGGCTGGCGAGGTGTTTGGCGTGCCATTTGGCATCAGCTTCTTCGGCACTGCGTTCAGCGAACCGACGCTCATAAAGCTGGCTTCCGGCTATGAGGCCTTCACACAGGCGCGCGCCAACAACCTGCCGACGTTCGCGGCGACGATACCGGACGACCACATTGCCGGAACGACGCTGGGGAAGGCGAAGTCGAAGGCCGCGCGGCCGGCGGTGCCTCTCGTGAAAGCCAAGAAGGTGCCGCACAACATCTAGTCTGGTGTTTTAGTGTTGCGTTCCGCGAACAACTTTGCAGTTGACCTACGCGCTGATCGCTCTGAAGCCCCTCCCCCTTGATGGGGGAGGGGTTGGGGAGAGGGTGAGCCTGCGGAGCAGGCGCCTACGGCGCCTCCCCCTCTCCCGCCGCGCTGCGCGCGTCGACCTCTCCCACGAGGGGAGAGGTGCATGGGAGGCTCAGACCTCTTCGACGCCGGTGCGCCTGGAGCGGCGGATCAGCCAGGCGACGCCGCGCAGGTCGGAGACGCCGACGAGAGCGCGATTGAGATTGTTGTAGTTCGACACGCCCGAACCGCGCGGCCGGTGGTTGACCGGCACACTCTTCACCTGCCAGCCGGCGCGCTGGAACAGTGCCGGCAGGTAGCGATGCATGTGGTCGAAGTAGGGAAGGTCAAGGAATGCGCTGCGCTCGAACAGCTTGATGCCGCAGCCGGTGTCCGGCGTCGCGTCCCCCAGCAGCCTGGATCGCAGTGCGTTCGCGAACTTTGACGCCCAGCGCTTGCTGCCGGTGTCCTTGCGGTCGACACGCCAGCCGGCAAACAGCTTGATCGCATCCGGCGACTCGGATCGCATGGCCAGCAGCTTGGGGATGTCGGCCGGATCGTTCTGGCCGTCGCCGTCGAGCGTGGCGATCCATTGGCCGCGCGCCGACTTGATGCCGGACCGTAGCGCCGTGCTTTGTCCACTTTGCGACAAATGCCGCAATACGCGTAATTCAGGAAATTGCGCCTTGGCCGCCGTCAGGACAGCGAGCGAGTCGTCCTTGCTGGAATCGTCGACATAGACGATCTCGAAATCGGCCTTGCCACGCAGGGCGGTCACGATTTCGGTCAACAGCGGGACGATGTTGTCGCGCTCGTTGTGTACCGGCACGACGACGGATAGTTCTGGCATCGTTTTTCTTTTCCTGTAATGCGCCGCGAGTTCCCGGGCTGCGCGAACACGACCAACCTGTCGTCATTCCCGCGTAAGCGGGAATCCATTTTATCTTTGAACAACGCAAGCCAGATCAAAACGCAAGCCAGATCAAAATGGATCCCCGCTTGCGCGGGGATGACGTTTTTCTATTGTAGGCCCTTGAACACAGCCTGGTTCCGCTTCATTCAAAGTTTGTCGCCAAAATACTCGCGGCACCACGCTACAACCTTCGGCATGCCCTGCTCGATCGTCGTCGATGGCGTAAAGCCGAATGCGGCGTGGGCGCGATCGACGGCGGCGCTCGTTTCGGGCATGTCGCCGGCCTGCATCGGCTTGTTGATGCGCTCGGCTTTGCGCCCGGCGGCGAGCTCGATCACGGCGATGAAGCGCTCGAGTTCCACCGGCCGGTGGTTGCCGAGATTGTAGATCGCGATCGGCGCATGCTTGCCGTCGTCCTTCGGCGGAACGCCGAGCGCGCCGATGACGCCGGCGACGATGTCGTCGATGAAGGTGAAGTCGCGGCGCATGCGTCCGCGGTTGAACACTTCGATCGGCCGTCCGGCAAGGATCGCCCGGCTGAAGATCAGCGGCGCCATGTCCGGCCGGCCCCACGCGCCGTAGACGGTGAAGAAGCGCAACCCCGTGCACGGAATCCGGTACAGGTGCGCATACGAGTGCGCCATCAATTCGTTCGACGCCTTCGATGCCGCGTACAGCGACAAGGGTTGATCCACGGTCTGCGTTTCGGCGAACGGCGACACCGCGTTGGCGCCATAAACCGACGACGACGACGCGTACACGAGGTGCTTGACGCTGTAGCGCCGGCAAGCCTCCAGGATGTTCAGGAACCCGGCCCAGTTGCTGTGCAGGTAGGCATACGGGTTCTTCAGCGAATAGCGCACGCCGGCCTGCGCGGCGAGGTGGACGACCTGCGTGATCTTCGCCTGCGCGAACAGCGCATCGACCGCCGCCTTGTCGGCGATGTCGATCGTGCGCAGATCCAGGCCGCGGCACAGCGCGGCGACGCGGTCGCGCTTGAGTTGCGGATCGTAGTAATCGTTGAAGTTGTCGATGCCGATGACGGAATCGCCGCGCGCGAGCAGGCCGCGCGCGATGTAGGCGCCGATGAAGCCGGCCGCGCCGGTGAGCAGAACCGTCATACCCCGAATCCCGATCTGCGCCGAATCGGCGCGGGGGCGCGAATTGTACCGGCTGAAGGCCGCCGGTGGGTGCCTTCGTGCGTGCGCGCGTTGGCGTGAAGCCGCGAATCAACCCTGCAGGGCGGTGCGCCACTCCGCTTCGATGCCGTCGAACTGGCCGGAGTCGTGGGCCAGAAGGATCAACGTCCCGTTGCCGAGCGGCACGCTGCGGCCGCGCCAGCCTTCGCGCTCAAAGTCTTCGCTCTGCTTTACCCGGTCGTCGACGATGTAGATGACCGTCACCGGTCCGCTATTGCCTGGCATGACCATGTGCACCGTAAGGTGACGTCCCATCGGGCAACGACCGACATACACGACCTCACCGGAAATGTCGTGTCGCAAGGCGATGCCACGCGTCGCAAACGCCTCGCGCACCGATGCCGCCGACACGGCCTGGGTCATTTTCAGTGCTTCGGGTTCTCCGCGCAGATGTTCGACCGCCTGCGCCGACAGCGGGTTGGCTTCGACGCGCATGCCGACGCCCACCGCAAGCACGAGCGTCGCGGCCAGAGCGAGCAGGCCACCACGGCGCACCCAGACCCGGCGACCGCGCTGCTGCCGCGTCGCCTGTGCGAGCAGGATCGATTCGGCCAGCTGTGTCGACGGCTCGACATTCAGCGCGCGTCGCAGCGCGGCTTCGAACTCCACGGCGCGCGTACCTGCTTCCGCGCAGCGCGCGCATTCCTGCCGGTGGCGGGTGAAGTCCGCCCCGGCCGATTGCGGGTCGACGCCGAGCTGGCGGCGGAATTCAAGACAGTTCATACACGTTCGCTTCTTGGTTGCCGTCGCCGAGCATGATCTTCAACTTCTGCCGTGCCCGGAACAGCTGGGTCATCACGGCCGCGGCGGAAATGTTCAGTTCGCGCGCGATCTCTTCGCAGGAAAATCCGCCGAGCACCTGCATCAGCAGCGGCTCGCGGTACTTCGGATCGAGCCGGTGAATCGCCGCGCGGATCACGGCGTCTTCGCCGGCCGACTCCGGTTGAACGGTGTCGCGCTCGTCCGGAATGTCGATCTCGCTGACATCGCTGAATTGCGGCGTCTTGCGCTCGTACAGGCGCGCGTGCTCGCGGCGCAGGATCGTGATCAGCCACGCCTTGGCTGCATTCGTTTCACGCAGGTCGCCCAGCGCGCGCCAGGCGCGCAGGAATGTTTCCTGGACAAGATCGTTGGCCAAGGCTTCGTCTCCGCACAGCCAGTAGGCGTAGCGGAACAGATCTCCCGACAGACTGCGCACGAGTGCGTCGAACTGCCGTTGCTTGCTGTTCACAGCGGACATGACCCGGCTAGTGGCGTGAAACTTTCATGATTTGGATTAGACGCGCGAGCGCCGCAAACCTGACAGACCCTAACGGATGCGCTCGAGGATGCCGTCAAGCTCATCCAGGCTGTGATAGCTGATGACGAGCTTGCCACGCCCGCCGCGGCCGTGCTGGATGCTGACCTTGGTTGCGAGCTTCTCCGCCAATTCGCGTTCGAGGCTTTCGACATTCGCATCGCGCTTCGATGCGGTTTTCCCGGCTTTGGCGCTTGGCGCCGTTTGCGCGCGCCGCGCCGCGGCTTCGAGTTCGCGTACCGACCAGCCGTGTTCCGCCGCCTGCTTTGCGAGCTTGAGGGCCAGCGCGGGGTCGAGCGTCAACAGGGCGCGCGCGTGTCCCATCTCCAGCTGATGCTGCTCGAGCAGTTGCTTGATCGCTGGCGGCAAGTCGAGCAGGCGCAGCAGGTTCGATACCGAAGCGCGCGAGCGGCCGAGCGCGTCGGCGGTCTGCTGGTGCGTGTACTTGAACTCGGCGATCAGCCGATGCAGCGCCTGGGCTTCCTCGAGCGGCGTGAGTTCCTCGCGCTGGATGTTCTCGATCAAGGCCATCGCCACGACCGCCTGGTCGGGGACCTCGCGCACGAGTGCCGGAATCTCGGCGAGGCCAGCCAGCTGCGCTGCGCGCCAGCGGCGTTCGCCGGCGATGATCTCAAAGCGCGTGCCGCCGACCGGCCTGACGACGATCGGCTGGATGACGCCCTGCGCCTTGATCGATGCGGCGAGTTCGGCCAGGCGCTCCGGATTCATCGCCTGGCGCGGCTGGAACTTGCCGGGCTGGATGCGATCGAGGCGCAACTGCTGCAGTTCACCGTCCGGTGCGGCGCTGTCGTCCTCGGGCGTACCCAGCAGCACGTCGAGATCGCGCGCGCCGAGTCCTCCGCGTCGTTTGGCCGCCATTCGCATCAATCTCCTAATTCACGTGAGCCGGTGTCGGCGCGGCAGGCAAGCGTTCGCGCCGCAGCATTTCGCCGGCGAGGCCGAGATAGGCGATCGCGCCGCGCGATTCGCGGTCGTACAGGTTGATCGGCAGTCCATGGCTGGGCGCTTCGGCCAGGCGCACGTTGCGCGGGATGATCGAGCGCAGCAGCTTGTCGCCGAAGTGCTTGACCAGCTGCGCCGACACGTCGTTGCCGAGATTGTTGCGCACGTCGTACATCGTGCGCAGCAGACCTTCAATCTCGAGTTGCGGATTCAGGCGCGTGCGCACGGCCTTGATCGTGTCGAGCAGGCTCGACAGGCCTTCGAGCGCGAAGTATTCGCACTGCACCGGAATCAGCACGCCGTGCGCGGCGGTCAGCGCGTTGATCGTCAGCAGGTGCAGCGACGGCGGACAATCGATCAGGATCGTCTGGTAGTGGTTGCCCAATTTTGCCAGTTGCTCTTTCAGGCGCGATTCGCGCGCCAGCACGTCGATCAGCTTCAGCTCGGCGGCGGTCAGGTCGCGGCTGCCCGGGAGCAGGTCGAAACCGGCTTTTGTCGGCACGATCGCGCTCTGGATCGTCGCTTCCTCGAGCAGCACTTCGCAGCCGGTCAGCTTGACCGTGCGCTTGTCCAGGCCCGAAGCCATCGTCGCATTGCCCTGCGGATCCAGGTCGATGAGCAGGATATTGCGGCGCGTCTCGGCCAGCGCCGCGGCCAGGTTGACCGCGGTCGTCGTCTTGCCGACGCCGCCCTTCTGATTGGCGATTGCGATGATGCGTGTCATTGGAATCCTAGGCGGCGTGCCCGTGCTCGACAATGCGGGGCTGCACGGCCTGCGTGCGCCTGATTATCACCGCGTGGCGCGCTGCCGCCAAACCCGGCACGCGCAACGCGTGCACATCGGCGATCGTGAATCCGTCCGGCAGCGCGGTGATTTCATCACGCTGCAGCTGTCCCTTGAGCG
>DASRTK010000280.1:0-11158 GCA_035655975.1 Rudaea sp. | reverse complement strand
TCGAGGAACTCTTCGTAGTCGCGCCGCTGCTTGTCCGACATGATGTCGTACACGAGCGCATGCACTTGCTTGTGATCGAGCGCCGGGATATTGATGCGACGGACGTCGCCGTCCACTCGGATCATCGGCGGCAGGCCGGCCGACAAATGCAGGTCGGAGGCCTTGTTCTTGACCGAAAATGCGAGAAGTTCAGCGATATCCATGCAAGGCCCCCTTCAGTCGTACGTAGACCTGCTGCGCGTCAGGCAGCTGCCTGATGCAGTATAGCTCGATAAATTCAAGCCGGCGCAACCCCTTGCCATGACTTCCTCCGAAGCCGCCTACGCCACGATTTGTGACAGAGTCGGCGCTGCCGCGCGCCGCGCCGGCCATCCGGCGAGAGTCCTGGCAGTCAGCAAGACCAAGCCAGCCTCGTCGATCCGCGAACTGGCTGGGCTCGGACAGCGGGAATTCGGCGAAAACTACGTTCAGGAAGCCCTCGCCAAGCAGCGCGAACTTGCCGAACTGCCGCTGCAGTGGCACCTGATCGGTCCGCTGCAGTCGAACAAATGCCGCGAGGTCAGCGAGCATTTCGACTGGATCGAGAGTCTGGACCGCGAAAAGCTCGTCGCACCATTGAACCGCTACCGGCCGGCCGGACGGCTGCCGCTTAACGTATTGATCCAAGTGAATATCGATGCCGAGGCGAGCAAGTCGGGCTGCGCGCCGGGGGCCGTACCCGACCTGGCTCGGCACGTCGCCGAAGCGCCGCGCCTGTTGCTGCGCGGCTTGATGGCGATCCCCGAACCGCATCCGGACCTCGCCGTGCGGCGCGCGGCCTTCCGCCGGATGCGCGAACTGTTCGATGACCTGCGCAAGGGTTACCCGGCCGTCGATACGCTGTCGCTCGGCATGTCCGATGATTTCGAGCCGGCGATCGAGGAGGGAGCGACGCTCGTGCGTATCGGCACGGCGTTGTTTGGGACGAGGGGATGAAGCACGTCGACGGTCGAACGTCGGGAATCGATATGCATCGGCGCTGGTTGCTTGACGTTTGCCCTTTGACCTTTGACGATCCATGCGATGACGCCCCCTGACCGTTCGCCGCTGACCCACCACACCCGGATCGCCTTTATCGGCGGCGGCAACATGGCGCGCAGCTTGATCGGTGGATTGATCCGGGCCGGGACGTTCCGCACCGCGCTGACGGTCGGCGAACCGGGCGCCGAGCTGGCGTCCGCTCTCGCCCACGACTTCGGCGTCGCCGCCGGTCCCGACAATGCCGTGGCGGTCGACGGCGCAGCTGCCTGGGTCCTTGCGGTAAAGCCCCAGGTCATGAAGGCAGTGTGCGAACCGCTGCGCGGCCTCGCCCAGGTCAACAAGCCACTGGTCATATCGATTGCAGCCGGCATTCGCGCCGAACAGATCGAACGCTGGCTCGGAGGCGACGTCGCGGTCGTGCGCTGCATGCCGAATACGCCGGCGCTGATCGGCGCCGGAGCCATCGGCCTCTACTCCAACGCTCGCGTCGGTGCGGAGCAGCATCTTCTCGCCGAACGCATATTGAGCAGCGCCGGGGTCACCGCCTGGATCGACGACGAAGCACTGATGGACACCGTTACGGCCTTGTCCGGTTCGGGTCCGGCCTATTTTTTCCTGCTCGTCGAAGCGCTCGAAAATGCGGCCGTCGCGCAAGGGTTGCCGCGCGAGACCGCGCGCGCGCTTGCCGTCCAGACCTGTCTGGGCGCCGGACGCATGATGATCGAGGACGGCGCGACGCCTGCGGAATTGCGCCAGCGCGTGACTTCGGCGGGCGGCACGACGCAAGCAGCGCTCGAAAGCTTTGCCGCGAGCGGGTTTTCCGCAATCGTTGCCCGCGCCGTCGCCGCCGCGACCGCGCGTGGACGTGAGATGTCCGAGCATTTCGGCGATGATGAGAAGTGACCAGCAGCCCCTCCCCCTTGATGGGGGAGGGGTTGGGGAGAGGGTGGCGCCCACCCCTGTCCCGCCGCGCTACGCGCGTCGACCTCTCCCACAAGGGGAGAGGTGATAACGATTATCTTCGACATGGTACTAACACGATGAGTTATTTCCTGAATGCCGCGGCATTCCTGATCCAGACGATCTTCAGCTTCGCGATCGGGCTGTTCCTCGTGCGCGTGCTGTTGCTCGCGGCCGGCGCTTCGTTCTACGAACCGGTCTGCCGTTTCGTCTACCAGCTGACGAATCCGGTGATCACGCCGCTGCGCCGGTTCGTGCCGCGCTGGGGCCGCATCGAACTGGCCTCGCTTCTCGTTGCGTACCTGCTTGCGCTGATCGAACTGGGACTGTTCGTGCTGATCGGCGGCGCGGCAATCAGCGTGGGCGGCCTGCTGCTGCGCGCGTTGATCCAGACGCTCGACTGGCTCGTCTGGATCGAGCTGATCGCGATCTTCGTCCGTTGCATCCTGAGTTTCGTCGTCAGCGAGTACCACAACTCGAGCATGCAGCTGCTCGTCCAGTGCACCGAGCCGGTAGTACGCCCGTTCCGCCGCCTGATTCCGCCACTGGCCGGCATGGATTTTTCCTGCTGGTTCGCCTCGATTGCGCTGATCCTCGTGCAGATGCTCGTGCTTGCGCCATTGGCCGACTTCGCCGGCCGAATTTAACGCCGGGGTACGCCGGCACGGGTGTAAACTCGACAACGAAGAGACTTCAATCTTTGCGCTGGGGACATGACTCCCACACCCAGCGGAGGAGGCTTGCGATGCGCACTCACCATAAGATCGCCGTTGCTGTCACGGTCATCATCGTGCTGCTGCTGGCCTTGCTGATCCCGCGCACCGGCCATGCCGATCAAACCGCGGCATTCGGCGACGTCATCGTGCGCTACAGCGCGATTTCCACCGATCAATTGTTCCCGGCGATCGCGCAAAGTTACGGCATAGAACGCTCGAACCGCAACGGTCTCGTCAACATCGCGATCGAGAAGAAAGGCAGCGCGGACGCTGGCGAAATGATAGCCGCGATCGTCACCGGCAAGGTTGCCGACCTGACCGGCCACAGCCGGCCGATCCGTTTTCGCGAAACGAACGAGGACGGTGCCGTCGACTACCTCGGCGAGTTCCCGATCGACGCGAGCGGCACGTATGTGTTCACGATCAACATATCGAAGGTTGGCCAGACAGCGCCATATACGGTGAAATTCAATCGCGATTATGCGATCGACTGATCGGGGCGGTCCACGCGTGCGCCTGATCCGCCACGCGCAGGCAAGCTGGGGCAGCGCCGACTACGATTGCCTGTCGCCGCTCGGCGAAACCCAGGCGCGCCACCTCGGCGCGTGGCTGACCGGCGAGGCGGCCGATTACGTGCAGGTCGTGCGCGGCAGCCTGCGGCGCCATGCGCAGACGCTCGACCTGATCGCGGCGGAATTCGCCGCCGCCGGGCGCGCACTGCCCGCGGCGCGCATCGACCCGGACTGGAACGAATTCGATCACGTGCCGGTGCTGCGCGCCTACGCCGCCGCGCATCCGGACGACACCAATGTCGCGGCAGCGCGTGCCGGCGACTCGCTGGCGCTGCGCGGGCTGCTGATGGCGGCACTTCAAGGCTGGCGCGAGGGCCGGTTCGACGACGTGGCCGGCGAAACCTGGCTGGCATTCGGCGCGCGTGTCGCCGCGGCGCGCGAGCGCATTGCCGCGCCCGACGGCGCCGTGCTGGTCGTGACGTCCGGGGGAGCGATCTGGCGCTGCGCGCAGGCCGCGCTCGACCTCGACGACCAGGGCCTGGCCGAAGCGAAGCTGTCGTTCCTGCGCAACACCAGCATCTCCGAGTTCGAACACGGCCGTGAACGCTGGCGTATGCTGAGCTGGGATACCGTGCCGCACTTCGATGCGCACGGTCACGAGGAACTGCACAGCCATTACTGAGCCAATTGCGGCGCCGCCGAACGACTCGAGCCACCACGACTTGATGACAATCTCCCTTTTTCCACAAAGCGACAAGACGCGCGCACTCGCCGGGCGCATCGGACTGTTCGTGCGCGACCGCATCGAGCCGGCCGAAGCCGAGTACTTCACGCACATCGGCCGGCCGGGCCAGCGCTGGACGATTCCACCGGTCATCGAACGGCTCAAGTCGCAGGCGCGCGGCGATGGATTGTGGAACCTGTTCCTGCCCGCGGGCGCCTCTCGGCCGGCCGCCGAGGGCCAGGGGCTGTCCAACCTCGACTATGCACCACTGGCCGAAATCATGGGCCGCTCGCCGCTCGCGCCCGAGGTGTTCAACTGCAACGCGCCGGACAGTGGCAATATGGAAGTGCTGTTGCACTACGGCAGCGACGCGCAGAAATCGCGCTGGCTCACGCCGCTGTTGGCCGGGCAGATCCGCTCAGCATTCGCCATGACCGAACCCGACGTCGCCAGTTCCGATGCGACCAACATCGCCGCGCGCATCGAACGCGATGGCGACCAGTACATTGTCGATGGGCGAAAGTGGTGGACGACCGGCGCGATGGACCCGCGCTGCGCCGTGTTCATCGTCATGGGCGTAACGAATCCCGATGCCGAATTGCACCGCCGTCACGCGATGATTCTCGTGCCGCGCGATGCGCCCGGCGTGACGATCGCGCGGCCGCTCACCGTGTTCGGCTACGACGATGCGCCGCACGGCCACGCCGAAGTCGTGTTCCATCGCGTACGCGTGCCGGCCGAAAACCTGATTCTCGGAGAGGGCCGCGGTTTCGAGATCGCCCAGGGCCGCCTTGGTCCCGGCCGCATCCACCACTGCATGCGCCTGATCGGCCTGGCGCAGCGTGCGCTCGAAAGCATGGTCACGCGCGCGAACGCGCGAGTTGCATTCGGCCGCCCGCTTGCCGCGCAAGGCGTCGTCCGCGACGCGATCGCGCAATCGCGTTGCGAGATCGAGCAGGCGCGCCTGCTGACATTAGCCGCCGCGGCCGCGCTCGACCGCGACGGCATCAAGGGCGCGAAGGACGCGATCGGCATGATCAAGATCGTCGCGCCGCGCATGGCCTGCGCCGTGATCGACCGCGCGATCCAGATCCATGGCGGCGGCGGCCTGAGCGACGATCACTTCCTCGCCCACGCCTACGCGGGCGCGCGCTCGTTGCGCCTGGCCGATGGACCGGATGAAGTACATGTGGCGGCGCTGGCGAAGTCGATGCTCAAGGAACGAGGCTGAGGGCCGAGGGGCTGAGGGCCGAAGCAAAAAGCCTGCGCCGCGGATCTTCGGCCCTCAGCCCTCAGCCCTCTCAACACGAACCCCCATGAGCCCCGTGCCCGTGCATCTTGAATTGCCCGAAGCCACACTCGCGAGCTACCTTGAAGCGCACGTCCCCGGCTTCCGCGGTCCGCTGACGGCGAAGAAGTTCAAGGGCGGTCAGTCCAACCCGACTTATCTGATCGAGGCGGCATCGGGCCGTTGTGTGTTGCGACGCAAGCCGGGCGGCAAGTTGCTCGCGTCGGCACACGCGGTCGATCGCGAATTCCGCGTGCTGCAGGGACTGGCCGGCAGCGTGATCCCGGTCGCGCAACCGCTGCACCTGTGCGCCGACGATGCCGTCATCGGCAGCATGTTCTATGTCATGAAGTACGTGCCGGGCCGGGTCTTCTGGGATCCGTCGCTGCCCGAGCTTGCGCGTGAAGAGCGCGCAGCGCATTTCGAGGCCGCGCTCGACACGCTGGCGGCGCTGGCCCAGCTCGATGTCGCCGCCGCCGGACTCGGCGATTACGGCAAGCCAGGCAATTATTTCGCACGCCAGGTGTCTCGCTGGTCCGACCAATACCGTTCGGCCGAAACCGAGCGTATCGACGCGATGGAGACGCTGATTGCATGGCTGCCCGGCGCAGTGCCGCCGGACGACGGCCGCATCGCGCTCGTGCATGGCGACTTTCGCATCGACAACCTCATATGGCATGCGGACGCACCCCGCATCGCCGCCATCGTCGATTGGGAATTGTCCACATTGGGACATCCGCTTGCCGACCTGGCCTATTTCTGCATGGCGCTGCGCTTGCCGCGCAATCCGGTCCTGCCCGGACTCGCCGGCGTCGATCGCACAGCGCTCGGCATTCCGGACGAAGCGGTGATGATCGAGCGCTTTACCGGCGCGACCAATCTGGATCCGCTGCCGCACTGGAATTTCCTCCTCGCTTTCCAGTTCTTCCGTCTCGCCGCGATCGCACAAGGAGTACTGAAGCGTGCACTGCAAGGCAACGCCTCGAACGACCAGGCGCTGGCCGCCGGACGCATGACCACGGCGATCGCGGAACTCGGCGCGTCGGCTGCAGGTTAGGCGCGCTCCGACATCCGCCACTGCGTTAGCATTGCCGGGGAGGACCAGACCATGCATAACCGTTTGCTCGTTCTTGCTGCCGCGTTGGCTTTCGCAGCCGGCGCGCATGCCCAGTTGCACGAATTCTCGCAGGCGGGCACGCTGAAGATCGACGGCGGCCCAGTTCGCGGCGCGACGCTGCACGCCGCCTGCTCGCCGGACAAGGACGGCGGCGCACTGAGCATCGAACTGATCGTACTCGAAGCGAACACGCGAAAGGATTTCGACTACGACGATTTCGAAGGTCCCGACGCGGCCGCTGGCGGGAAGGCCCTGAGCCATCTGGCCTGGACGGCCGGATCTGGCACAACCGAAATCACCAGCACTGCCGCGGGCTGGTATGCGCCGGAGCCGCCGCAATCATTCATGCTCGGCGTCAATCAGCGTTCGCTCCGGGTCGGAGCACCGGCGAAACTGCTGGCTGCAATCGGCGCGGAACCTGGAAAACTCGTATGGACGCAAACCGGATTCGACCAGGCGACGCGCAAGCTCGTCGCAACGTTCGAGTTCGACACGGCCGCCGCGATGCGGCTGCACAATGCCGTCGCAGCGTGTCTGCCGGGCGGCAAGTCCGACTGACCGCAAGACCGCGCCGATCAGACTTTCGATTGGACTGCCGAAGTCGCGCGCTTGAGCAGCCGGCTCACGTCGGCCGGTAACGTTCCGTGCGCTGCGTCTTCTTCGGCCCGGGCTTCGTCCAGCAGGCGCTTTGCCTCGGCAACAGCACCCATGCGCCAGAGCACTTCGGCAAGCGCCGCTCGCGCCTCGACGCGCAGCGACGAAATCCGCGTCCGCGGAGTCGCGATCTTCGCGAGGCCCTCGCGCAATGAGCGCTCGGCCCGCCCGTCGTCATCGCGGCGGTCTGCCAGGGTGCGGCCGATGCCAATCAGGGTCCGGGCGTGCCATTCGCTCGGCGCGGTCTTCAGATGCTCGCGATAGACGCCGTCGGATTCCTCGAACGTGGACAATGCCGCGGCGAGTTCTCCGGATCGGCGCTGCAGATCGCCGAGTTTTTCCAGGGCCGAGGTAACTTCGCCGTAGTCGATCTCGTCTTGCGCGCGAAAACTCTCGAGGGCGGTGCGGATCAGCCGAACGCCGGTCGCCACGTCGCCATCCAGGCCGGTGCTGTAGCCGAGGTCGGCCTGGTAGATCGCGCTGCGGCGTTCGTTGTCGGGTATCGCCTCGGAGATCGCCAACGCCGTGCGAAAGCGTTGCGCGGCGTCGGCGTAATCGCCACGCATCATGTAGGTGAAGCCGAGCGTATTCTGGTCCGTCGCCACCCCGGGGTGGCGCGGGCCGAGCGCGGCTTCGTCCATCGCGACGATGCGCAGGCCGAGGGCGACGGCTTCGTCGTACTTGTGCGAATCGATCAGCACCTGGCGCAGCACGTCGAGTCCGCTCGCGCGGCGCACATGCGGATCGGGCAGGCTCGCCTCGACGATCGCCAGCGATTCGCGCGCAAGCGACTCGGCGCGATCGAGCTGCCCCACGCGCCGGTAGGCGCGCGACAGCATCTCGAGTGTGTCGGCGATTTCGATATGCGGACCGTCGAAGATCTGGCGCTGCACGACGATCGCCTGTTCGAGCACCGGTATCGCGGCGTTCTCGTCGTTGAAGTTCGAGAGCACGAAGCCGCGCGTGACCAGCGTGAGGATTCGCGTGCGCGCATCGCAGTCGTGTTCGCACAACGCCACCGCAGCCGCGGACTCGGCCAAGGCGCGCTCGCGTTCGAAACGCTCGGTGCCGAGGTTCGCCGAGGCGCTGAGCAACCGCGCCTGCAAGCCGACACTGGCGCCACGGCGGCTCTGTGCGATCAGCTCGTCGAGCAGCGGGCGGGCCGAGGCGCGCAGGCCGCCGTCGCTGCGCGCCTCGGCGAGCCCGAGCCCGGCTTGCAACGTCGTCGCATCAGCGACGCCAAGCGTGGCAATCGCGTTGCGGTAGTTGTCCTCGAGCAACTGCAGGCTGCCTCTCACGTCGCCCTGCTTGCGCAATACGCCGCCGAGCGCATCGATCAGCTCGATCCGTACCGACGGCTGCAGCGAGGTCGAGTGCTGCGCCTCCTTCACCGAAGCGCGCACGACGTCGGCGACGGTCGGCGGCCCCAGGCGCGGACCGGCCGGCGCGGCGGCGCTGAACACGCGCAACAGGAAATCGCGCGTGCTCTCGGCGCGTTGCGCTTCGCGCGCGATGCTGTGCGCCTGCCATGCGACGATGCCGAGACTGGCCAGGATCGCCAGCAGCAACGACACGGTTACCGCGACGCCTCCACGATGGCGGCGAGCGAACTTGCGCGCACGGTACAGGCGCGACGGCGGATGCGCACGCACCGGCTTTCGTGACAGATAACGTTCGATGTCATCGGCGAATGCGCCGGCGCTGTGGTAGCGCAAAGCCGACTCGTCGGCCAGCGCGCAGGCCAGAATCGCGTCGAGATCGCCGCGTAACCGGCGGGCGAGCACTCTTCGTTCCGGCAAGCCCTGCGGAAGCGTGCCGGCGCCCTGGTCCGCGACCACGGCTGCGCTTGCACGGGCTTCTCCGCACAGGCGCTTGCCGGTCAACAACTCCCCGAGCACGATGCCCAAGGCATAGACGTCGACCGCGGTCGTCTGCGGCGCCGATCCGAACTGCTCGGGCGCGGCGTACTCGGGTGTCAGTGAAACCGACTGCGTGCGCGTAGCGTATTCGTCGTTGTCGATCAGCTTGGCGATGCCGAAATCCAGCACCTTCAGGTCGCCCTCGCGCGTAACCATGAGGTTCGATGGCTTCAGGTCCCGGTGCACGATCAAGGCGTTGTGTGCCGCTTCGATTGTCCGGCACAGCGTGTGGAACCACGCCAGCCGCTGTTCGACGTCGAGCGCGCGCGCACTGGCCGCTTCCGTGATCGGCAAGCCATCGACGATCTCCATGGCTATGTACGGAATGCCGGCAGAGCTGACGCCGCCCTCGATCAGGCTGGCGATGTTGGGATGCGTCAGCTGCGCGAGGATCGACTGCTCGCGACGGAAGCGGCGCTGCGCGTCGGCCGAGTACAGGCCCGTTCGCAGCAGCTTCAGGGCGACTGTCTGCGAGCCGTCGCCGGCCGCGCGCTCAGCGCGGAACACGACCGAAGAACCGCCGTGTCCGATCAGTTCGAGCAGGCGGAAATTGCCGATGCAGGTCCCGACCAGGGACTGGCCAAGCACCTCGTCGGCGTCATCGCGCAGGTGCCCGATCGCTTCGGCGGCGGAAGCCTTCAGCAGTGCCGGCGCGCGCGTATCGGCGACGAGCATCGCCTCGAGCCGCGCGCGCACCGCTTCGGAAAGGTTCAGAGCCGCGATCCGCGCGTGGCGTTGCGCCGGCGAGAGTTCGACGAGATCGTCGAACACGACCATTGCCTGCAGGCGCACGCCGATCGCCGGCGGCAAATCCATTGACGCGATCTTCGCCTCTCGCGCTTCCGGCGGCAGTTCGACGACCTCATCGAAAAGCTCGCGCAGGGCAAGACGCGGTTTCAGAAGCTGAACACTCATACGGCGAACAACGTCGATTGGCGTCGGTCTACGACACTTCCGGCGCTCACGTGCCGGCGCGCGCCGCCAGGAATGCCCGCGCATAGCGCCAGTCGCGATCGGCAGTGCGCCGGGCGATCTGGAGCGTGTCGGCGACCTGCTGCAGGTCCAGGCCGGCGAAGTAGTGCAGTTCGACGACCTGCGCGGCACGCGCGTCTTCGCGTTCCAGCGCGACCAGGGCTTCATCGAGCTGCAACGCGAGGTGCGGATCGACCAGCACCGAATCGACGGCCGGGTCGCTCAGCATCAGGCGCGCCTGGTCGCCGCCGCGCTTGGGCTGCATGCGGCGCCGTGCCGCATCGGTGAGGATGTGCCGCATCGCGCGCGCGGCGTAGGCGAAGAACTGCGCGGTCTGTTCGTAGCGGAAGTTCGATTCGCCCATGCGCAGATAGGCTTCGTGCACGAGTTCGGTCGTGCACAATGTCCTGGGTGCGCCGCCGCGCAAACGCTGCCGGCTCGCCATCGCCTTGAGCCGGTCATACAGGTCGGCGTAAATCGGATCGATCCCGCCGTTTGTCTTCGCTGTCGACGGATGCACCGGCGCCATCTGCTGCAACTTCAGCCCTTCCGCCGCACGCCGGTCCGCTGGCGCCGGAATGCACACGGCGCCGGACGATTGATATTCGTATTCGACGCCGATGCACGCCGATGCATCGTCGGTCACTTGAATGCGGTCCTCGATCATCATCGAAAATTGCTCCACGAAAAGGTGATGCGCTAGCTCAGGCTAATCGCTCATGCGTACTCGCATGGCGCAAACCGGCTCACATGTTCGTTCTGCTTCAGTGCGTTTGGTTCATTGGAAGGAAACGCGCATGTTTCGGTGGCGACGAGCTTTCGGCCATGCGACGGCAAGCCCTCTGCGTATAACGAACTTTCGCGCCGTTTTGCGCCATTCCAGCGAAAAATAACTGCGCAGCCGACGCGTCGCTGGACCCGGAAAAGCTGGAACGCGCCAGCAGCGGTGCGAGGCCGAAAGCGCCGATTTGCACGCCAACACGATAGTCGCCCCGTAAATCGCGAGCCACTGGCCGACGAGAGGTGTGGCCTACGTCCGCAGACGGAGTCGGGAGTGCCGGAGACGCCGGTCGGGCGCCAGTCTTGCTCCCAAGGCGCCTCTGGTGCTCGTCGCTGCCCCTTCGGGGCCGGCGTGTCGCATGGCGCAACCGAACGCCGATCTTCGTTTCTCGCTCGGTTCTTCGTTTGTAGATGCGATGCCATCGCGATCGAGCGCGGCGGCAAGTACCGGCCCCTGGACCTTGCGCTGACCAGCATGCAGATAAACGGAAAAATG
>DASRTK010000279.1:0-3007 GCA_035655975.1 Rudaea sp. | reverse complement strand
CGACCCGCGCGGCGTCGGCGTGCAGTTGCAGCCTCAGTGCAGCCGGGCTCGCCTTGCCTGCCGCGCGCGCCGGACGAAACAGGAAGGCGAGCGCATCGCCGCTTTCGGCTGCGAGTTGCAACCGCCGCAGCTGCGTATAGTCGGCTTCGTGCAGCCAGCCGAGCACCGCCCCGCACGAACCCGAGCGCAGGCATTGTTCGGCGCTCCATGCGCCTTCGTTTGCCGTGGTCTGCAGTTGCACGACGTAACGCAGGTCCAGTCCGTGCGCGTCGAGCGCCGGCGCATACGGAATGTACGGCGGCGCGACGAACACGACGCGCTGGCGCCGGCGCGTGAGTTCGGCGAGCGCCGGCATCAGCAGCGCGAGTTCGCCGAGGCCGTCGTATTCGAAAAGGATCTCGCTCAGCGCGCCGCACGGCCAGCCGCCGCCGGGCAGCAATGCGTCGAGGCTGTCCAGGCCGGTCGGCAGCGCGCGCACATGCGGCTTGGCCGAAGCCGATCGGCGCCAGATGCCGGGATGCTTGAGGACCGCATCGAGCGCGGCGGCGGGTGCAGCCATGTTCATTTCAGTTCTGCCGAATGATGCCGACATAGACGCCTTCGATCGCGAAGCTGTCGACGCGTTGCGGGTCGACATCGATCGGTTCGAAGTCCGGATTTTCCGGCAGCAACAGCAGGCGTCCGCGCCGGTGCTGCAGGCGCTTGACCGTGATCTCGTCATCGAGCCGGGCGACGACGATGCTGCCATCCTCGGCGGTCTGGCTGCGGTGCACGGCAAGCAGGTCGCCATCGATGATGCCGGCGTCGCGCATGCTCATGCCGACGACGCGCAGCAGGAAATCCGCGCGTGGGCGGAACAGCGATGGATCGACCGCGTACTGCGCTTCGATATTGCCTTCGGACATGATCGGGCTGCCGGCGGCGACACGCCCGACGAGGGGAAGGGAAGCCGCCGCCGGCACCCGGGAGCGATGGGTAAGACGCAGGCCGCGATGATGTGGCAGGCGCTCGAGCGCGCCTTTGCGGATCAGTGCCTCGACATAATCCTGCGCTGAGGAATGACTGCTAAGTCCAAGATATTCCGATATTTCCCGCAGCGAAGGTGCGCGGCCATTGCGTTCCAGATAATCCTGGATCATGGCCAGCGCGCGTTTCTGGTTGGAAGTCAGATCGAAATCGTCCATACGTACAAATGTACGTACTTCGTCGGGCGATTGCAAGCACTGAACTTCGGCCCGGCGAATTTTTGCTCGTCATTCCGGAGAAAGCCGGAATCCAGCGTTTCCTTCAGGTCAAGAAGGCGCTGGATCCCGGCTTGACCAGCTCCGCTGTTAAAAACCGCCGGGATGACGGCTTAAAATCAGCCGACGACTGAGCGCGCCGGAACGCGCGCAATAACGAGGCAGCTTACCGATTACTGGAGTCACCTTGGAAGTCACCCAATGAGCATGCTTGAGCCCGGATATCGCATCGACGGATTCGTCATCGACGAATGCATCCACTCGGGCGGCATGGCGCACATCTATCGCGTGCATTGCGCGGATCAGGCGCATCGACCGGACTTTCCGATAATCATGAAAGTGCCGCGCCTTAGCGCCGACGATGGCGCGGAGAATCTCGTCGGCTTCGAAGTCGAGAAGCAGATCCTTTCGACGATTCATGGACCTCACGTGCCGCGCTTCGTGGCGGCGGGCGATGTTTCGATCCTGCCGTATCTGGTCATGGAGTACATCGAAGGCGGGACGCTGCAGGACTGGCTCGACCGGACCAGCCGGCGCGATACCGCCGAGATCGCGCGCATAGGTGCACAGATCGCGCACGCAGCGCACAGCCTGCATCAGCAGGAAGTGTGTCATCTGGACCTGAAGCCAGCCAACGTGCTCCTGAGGAACGATGATGGCGTCGTCCTGCTTGATTTCGGACTGGCGTGGCACGCGCAGTATCCGGACCTGCTGGCCGAAGAGATGCGCGCGGCAGCGGGCTCGAATGTCTGGATTGCCCCGGAGCAGATTGCCGGCGTGCGCGGCGACCCGCGCAGCGACCTGTTCGCGATCGGCGTGATGCTCTATGAAATGTGCACGCGCGAGCTCCCGTTTGGAAATCCGCAAACCGCGAGCGGATTGCGCCAGCGTTTCTGGATGCAACCCAAACCGCCGCGGCAGATCAACCCGGACACTCCCGCATGGCTGCAGGAGATCATCATGACGTGTCTGGAAGCGCAGGCAGCGAACCGCTACTCATCGGCCGCGTTGCTGGCATTCGACCTGGCACATCCCGAACAGGTCACGGTCACGGAGCGCGGCAATGCGACGCAAGGCCTTGGTTTCTGGCGCCACCTGCACAGATGGTGGGCTGGAACCGGCGCCCGCTACGAGCCGAGCGCGTTGCCGGCGCGGCAGATTGCGCCAGTACCGATCGTGATGGTCGCGGTTCCACATGACGACGTGACCGAGGCGACTCTGCAGGCATTGCGCGAGGCGGTCCGGCGCGGATTGGGCAATCGTCCCGGCGCCCGCCTGAGCTGCGTTACCGTCATTTCTCCCGCGGCCGCCGCCTCTGCGCAGGGCGAAGTGACGATTCATCAGCAGATGCTCACCTACCTGCGGCGCTGGGCCGCGACCATGGATCTTGGAGACCACCTGGCCA
This sequence comes from Rudaea sp., assembly GCA_035655975.1. GTDB lineage: Bacteria > Pseudomonadota > Gammaproteobacteria > Xanthomonadales > Rhodanobacteraceae > Rudaea. The sequence continues at coordinate 361 of DASRTK010000279.1, read as the reverse complement.
CGCACCATGTGCTCGAGTCGGGCGATGTCTCGCAGGCGATCCTGAGTTATGCCGAGGCCAACGAAGTAAACCTGATCATCATGGGTGCGGCGACGCATGGCTTGCAGATGCAGCGCTTCGTCGCGACCGTGCCGATCAAGGTTGCGATGCGCGCGCCGTGCACGGTCATGCTGGTCAAGGCGTAAGGTCCCGGAACTAGTGCAACTCCTGTTGCATCAGCCGATAGACCAGAATCAACAGCATGGCACCAGTCGCGAACCAGTGATAGCCGATGCTGCGCTTCCAGATCATGGGGGCGATGACAGCCATGAGGAGGCAGCGCTGGATCATGGCTTCGGACCAGCGGAAGGCGCCGAGTGCA
>DASRTK010000278.1:0-3382 GCA_035655975.1 Rudaea sp. | reverse complement strand
GCCGAGGACTGGGAAGCGCGACTGGGGCATGACGTAGAAGATTCTTGGTGTCGGGTACTGAAAGCGGGAGCAGACTAGCACTCCTTCGCGCGACCACAACGAACGACACGATCCGTTCGCACTGAGCGTAGCTCGCGCAGCGAGCGAAGTCGAAGTGTTCGAGCGGCGCTCCGTCTTTGGCGGAGGCGGCTAACACCATCCCCACCCAACCCTCCCCTTGAAGGGGAGGGCTTCAGAGCAGTGCGCGCGGCGCCAGCCGGAAAAATTCCGCACTTGCTTTCTCTCGCCCCTCGCCCCTCGCCCCTCGCCCCTCGTCCCTCGCCCCTCGTCCCTGCTCCTCACAGATTCCGCACCAGCTTGCGCAGCCCCGGCAGATTGCGCCGGCTGACTTCGAGCGGTTCGGCGACGCCGTCGAGCTTGGCGAAGATGCGGCCGTCGGCGCTGCGGGTCAGGCCGGTCAGGCGGTCGCGCGAGACCAGGCAGTTGCGGTGGATGCGCACGAAGTTTTCCTCGAATTCGGTTTCCAGCGCCTTGAGCGCCTCCTCGATCAGCACCGTGCCCTTGGCGTGATGTACGACGACATATTTGTCTTCGGCCATCAGGTACTGGATCTCGCCGATCGGCACGAGTTGCAGGTTGCCGCGCACGCGCGCGCACAGATGACTGCGTTTGCGCGGCCCACCGCCGGCGATCTCGGCTCGTTCGAGCGCCGCGCCGGTGAAGCGCTGCGCGCGCGCGATCGCTGCCTTGAGGCGCTCGAGGCGGATCGGCTTGACCAGGTAGTCGACCGCGTTGGCGTCGAACGCGGCCAGCGCGTGACCGTCGAACGCGGTGCAGAAGATCACCGCGGGCGCGTTTTCGAAGCCGGCGATGTGGCGCGCGGCCTCGATCCCATCCATCAGGGGCATGCGAATGTCGAGCAGGACCAGGTCCGGACTCAGGCGCGCGACCGCCTCGACGGCGTCGCGCCCGTTCGTCGCATCGCCGACAATCTCCACATTTCCACATTCCCGCAGCAGAGCGGCGAGGCGGTCGCGCGCGGGCAGTTCGTCGTCAACGATCAGGGCTTTCATGCGCCGGTTCCGCTTCTGCGATCAAACTTCGTAGCAACTCTGCTGGCTTCGGCTTTGCCGTCGCGCCGGGACAGGGCAGGCGCACGCTGCAGATGAAATAGTCGGCACCAGCCTCGGTGTCGAGGCCGCCGCCGCGCTCGAAATGGTACTCGATCCGCGAACGCGTGTTCGCCAGCGCCACGCCGTTGCCGCCGCCGCGCCGCGCGCCGGGCGGCGGCCGCGGATTGTGGATGTCGATGCAGACCATGCCGTCGGCGTGGGTTCCGCGGATCGAGACCGTGCCGCCCTCCGGCATCTGTTCGATGCCGTGGTAGATCGCGTTTTCGATCAGCGGCTGCAGCAGCAGCGCCGGCACCTGCAAGTGCATGGGCAGCGCGTCGACGTCGAGCACGGCGCGCAGGCGCTCGCCGAGGCGCAGTTGCTCGATGTCCAGGTAGTGACGCACCAGATCGAGTTCGGCGCCGAGCGTGCTCGGCGTGCCGTCGGCGCCGAGCGCGGCGCGGAACAGGTCGGACAAATCCTCCACCGCGCGCTCGGCTTCGGCCGGCCGCGTCCGGATCAGGCTGATGATCGTGTTCATGCTGTTGAACAGGAAGTGCGGGCGGATGCGCGCCTGCAACGCCTCGAAACGCGCCTTGGCCTCCGCGCGCACGCGTGCGCGCCACTGTTCGAGGACGTAGAAGTAGCGCAGCAGCGCCGCACCGACGATTGCCGCGAGCAGCGCGTTGCGCCAGAGGAAGCGCGCCTGCAACTGCGCCGGCAGGGTCAACCCGAGATTGAACTGGTGATCGAGCGCGAACACGAGCGCACTGCCGAGCAGCACCGCCAGCAACATCAGCGAATAAGCGGCAAGGATGCCGACGACCGGCCGCAGGCGCTGCAGCCGCGGCCGCAGCTGGCACAGGCAGACGACACAGATCAGCGCGAGCCATTGCACGAATGCGCTCGCGGTCGCGAGTCTCGGCAGCAGCGGCAACGATTCGTCGGTCGGCGCGATGACGATGACGAGCACGAGCAGCTCGGTCACGACCATCACGGCGAAGATGACCCGCAGGCTGCAGAAGTCCGGCAGCCACGGCGGCGCGTCAGGCAGTTTGGCGACAGGCGCTGGGCGATCCATGCGGTTCACGCTGGTCGATGCTACAGGAGTGGGTGGGAACACTCCAACATGGCGGGTTCCGCGGGAGCCATTCAATCATGTCGTCATTCCCGCGAAAGCGGGAATCCATCTTGATCCTGCTTTGCGCTTCAAAAAAAGCAAATGGATTCCCGCTTTCGCGGGAATGACGTCAATTTATGGGTGCTGACGAAGCCGAGGGTCGTCGTCAATGCTGCCTTCAGGGGACAAGCCGCGCGCCCATCCATGCGCGCAGGTCGGCGATTTCCTCCATGCAGACCTGGTGCGCCATCTGGTAGGCGTGCCATTCGACGTCATAGTCGCGCTGCAGCAGGTAGTCGCGGCTCATCGAGCCGAGCGCGTGCGGGATGGTTGGATCGAGCATGCCGTGGGCCTGGAAGATCGGCAGACCGCGATTGGCGGCACTGGCCTCGGCGTCGGTCTTTTCGGCCATCGGCAGATAAGTCGACAGCGCAGCAATACCGCCGAGACGCGACGCGTAACGCACCCCGCCGGCGAGCACGATCGCGCCACCCTGCGAGAAACCGGCGAGCAGGATGTTCGACGAGGCGACGCCGCGCGCGACTTCGCGCTCGATCAGTTCGCCGAGCAGGCCGATCGAGACGCGAATCCCGGCTTCGTCCTGACGCTGCGCGATCTCCATGCCGGAGATGTCGTACCAGGCGCGCATCGCCATGCCGCCGTTGATCGTGATTGGCCGCACCGGCGCATGCGGAAACACGAAGCGCAGGGCCGGCCATGCGCGATCGACAAGTTGCGGCACGATCGGCTCGAAGTCATGGCCATCGGCACCCAGGCCATGCAGCCAGATCACGGCGTGGCGCGGGTTCGGGGCGGTTTCGAGTTCGACGGATTGGAGGGGCATTGGTTACGGAGTCTGGTTGATGCTGTGATGGTGCCGGAATTAGGGGCCAGGGACTAGGGGCTAGGGGCCAGGAAGAGCGCATGCGACGTTCTCTTTTGGGTCCGCTAGGAAAGACGACGACAATCATGTGCGCTGTGTCGCAAATTGCCCGTTGCGCTCGCTTCTTTTCCCTAGCCCCTAGCCCCTAGTCCCTGCTCCGCAATGACTTTCGGCTGCTGGCGCCACCGGCGCATCCGGCTATGCTGCGCGCTTTGTTTCCGTTGCTGGAGCCTTTCTATGTCTCGTCTGCTCGCCGGGGCCCTTGGC
>DASRTK010000277.1:0-12447 GCA_035655975.1 Rudaea sp. | reverse complement strand
AATTCTCGGAGTCGATCACACCAGGGGACTACCCAGTCTACGCGTCCGCGACACGCTACGCCAAGCGTAAGCGCGTTGACAGGACAGGTAAAAACCCACTATATTCCCGCTTCTTTTTGATCCAATTCCATAGGCACTGTCATGAAGCGCACTTTCCAGCCAGGCAATCTCAAGCATGCGCGCACGCATGGTTTCCGCGCACGCATGAAAACGCGCGGCGGACGGGCCGTGCTCAATGCGCGCCGCGCCAAGGGTCGCAAGAACCTGATCCCGTAAGGCCGATCCGGCAACGCGTGATCTGCTGATCAGCGAGTGACACCGGCGTTCGGCTATCCGCGCACCGCCAGCCTGCGCCAGCCCGCCGAGTTCACTGCGCTGCGGCGCCAGGGCAAGCGCATGGCCGCCCGGTTTTTCCAGACCCAATATCGGCTCACGCAGAGCGCCGACGCGCGCCTCGGCATGGCCGTGTCCAAGCGCGTGTCCAAGCGTGCTGTCGTGCGCAACCGCATCCGCCGCGTAATCCGCGAAAGCTTTCGCCTCAATCGCGCGAAGCTGCCGCCCTGCGACGTGTTGCTGATTGCGCAGACGACGGCCGCAGAGCAGAGTAGCGGTGAGTTGCGCGCGGACCTCGAAGGACTGTGGCAGCGACTGGCAGCATTGAAGTGACGCGACCCAGCCGGCACAATGCCGGCCCGTTCCAGATTCCCCGTTTCTCAACGAACCCGCTGTCACCGAACCCGCAGTCACCGGACCTGCCACGCGAGTCGTCGCCGCCGCGCGCGGGTGCGTTGAAGGGAAACGGCGCGCGCCGCCGCGCCAGCAACCGCATCGACCGAACCTGACTATGACGAACACCCGCCCGTTCCTGTTCTTCGCGCTTTGCGCGATTGGATTCTTTCTCTGGCAAGCGTGGCAGCAGGATTACGCATCGAAGCCGCCGCTCGGCAGCGCCGTTCCGGCGCCGGCCGCGTCGGCAACACCTGCGACGACAGCCATCCCTGCCGTTCCGGGCGACGTTCCGGCAGCCGCGAGCGCAGCCAGCGCCACGACTCCGACAACCGCATCGACGCCGACTGCCGCGGCGGCAACCGCGGGCCAGCGCATCGAGGTCCGCACCGACGTGCTGCACGCGGTCATCGATACGCGCGGCGGCAACCTCGTCGCGGCCGACCTGCTCGCCTATCCGCTGGATCCGAGCGATCGCAGCAAACCGGTACACCTGCTCAGTGAGACCGGCGAAGGCTTCTTCGTGGCGCAGACCGGACTCGTCAGCAACGCCTCGCCGGCGCCTGACCACAAGGCGCTGTTCAGTGCGGAGAAAGCCGACTACGCGCTGGCTGAAGGCGCCGACGCGCTCGAAGTGCCGCTGACCTGGACCGACGCCTCCGGCGTGACCGTGCGCAAAGTATACATTTTCAAACGCGCCAGCTACCTGATCGACACGCGCCAGGAAGTCACCAACGCCGCGTCCTCGCCATGGACCGGCAACGAGTACCGACAGCTGCAGCGCGTCCCGCCGGTCATCAAGAGTTCCGGCTTCGCCTTCAGCGATCCGGAGCGTTTCGCCTTCGCCGGCGCTGCCTGGTACAGCCCGAAGGACAAGTTCCAGAAGCTCGCCTTCGACAAATTCGCGGCCTCGCCGCTGAAGCAGGAGATCGCCGGCGGCTGGACCGCGATGCTGCAGCATTACTTCTTCGCCGCCTGGATTCCGGACCCGGCGCAGACCGACACGTTCACGACCGAAACGGTAAAAGCGGACAACCAGACACGCTACCTGGTCCGCGACGTTTCGCCGGCGCTGACCGTCGCGCCGAACGAGACCAAGGCCTTCAGCGCGCGTCTTTACGTCGGACCCAAGCTGCAGAGCACGCTCGACCAGATCGCTCCGGGCCTTGCGCTCACCGTCGACTACGGTGTGCTCACGTTTATCGCCAGTCCGTTGCACTGGGTTCTGGTCGAGCTCTACGCGCTGGTCAAGAACTGGGGCCTGGCGATCATCCTGCTCGTGCTGCTGATCAAGCTCGCGCTGTTCAAGCTCAGCGAAGCGCAGTTCCGCTCGATGGCGAAGATGAAGCGCCTGCAGCCGCGCCTCGAAGCGCTCAAGGAACGCTACGGCGACGACAAGCAGAAGTACAACGCCGCTATGATGGAGCTCTATCAAAAGGAAAAAATAAACCCGCTCGGCGGCTGCCTGCCGATGGTCGTGCAGATTCCGGTCTTCTTCGCCCTGTACTGGGTGCTGCTCGAAAGCGTCGAGCTGCGCCAGGCGCCGTTCTTCGGCTGGATCCAGAACCTGTCGGCGCCGGATCCCTATTTCGTGCTGCCGGTGCTCAATGCGCTGGCGACACTCGCCTCGCAATGGCTGTCGCCGAATCCCGGCATGGATCCGACCCAGGCCAAGATCATGAAGACGATGCCGCTGGCGATGGCGGTGATGTTCGCATTCTTCCCGGCCGGCCTCGTGCTGTACTGGACAGTCAACGGCGGCCTGTCGCTGCTGCAGCAGTGGGTCATCACGCACCGCCTGCAAAGCGCCGACAACAAAGCCAGGACCTGACGCGCGGCGACAGCCGCGCCCAATTTGCCCGACGCAGATGGCGCAGCCCACCGACACGATCGCCGCTGTCGCCACCGCGTCCGGAGCGGGGGCGATCGGCATCGTGCGCATCTCGGGCCCCCAAGCCCGCGCAATCGGTCAGGCACTGACCGGCAAACGCCTGCGGCCGCGAACGCTGCGCCTGTGCGCGGTGCGCGATGCCGACGGCGGCACCCTCGATCACGCCCTGACCCTGCTGTTTGCCGGACCGCGCTCGGCGACCGGCGAGGACGTTCTCGAACTGCATGCCCACGGCAGCCCGGTCGTGCTGAACCTGCTGCTCGCGCGCTCGCTCGAACTCGGTGCGCGCGCCGCGCGTCCCGGCGAATTCACCGAACGCGCGTTTCTCAACGGCAAGCTCGACCTGGTCCAGGCAGAAGCCGTCGCCGACCTGATCGCGAGCGGCTCCGCCGCCGCGGCGCGCGCCGCCTCGCGCAGCCTCGAAGGCGATTTCTCGCGCCAAGTGCGCAAGCTGCTCGATGCGCTCGTGCGCCTGCGTGCGTGGCTCGAGGCGGCGCTGGATTTTCCTGAGGAAGAAATCGATTTTCTCAGTGCGCCGCAACTTTCCGCCGACCTCGCTTCGTTGCAGACCCAGTTGGCCGAGCTGCTTGCCGCGGCGCGCCGCGGCGTCACGTTGCGCGATGGCCTGCACGTTGTCATCGTCGGCCGGCCGAACACCGGCAAATCGAGCCTGCTCAACGCGCTGGCACAGAGCGAGCGCGCAATTGTCACGGCTATTCCTGGCACGACCCGCGACGTTCTGCGCGAAGGCATCAACATCGACGGCATCGTGCTGACGCTGGTCGACACGGCCGGCCTGCGCGAGTCGGGCGACGTGGTCGAGCGCGAAGGCATGCGCCGCGCGCGCGCCGAACTCGCGCGCGCCGACGTCGCCATTCTCGTCACCGACAGCCCTCATGCCGCAGCCGACATGGCACTGCTCGAAGATTGCGCCGAAGGCGCCACACGGCTGATCGTGCACAACAAGATCGACCTCAGCGGCGAGAGCGCGCAGGTCGAGCGCGTCGCCGGCAACGAAATCCACATGTATATTTCTGCCCAGCGCGGCGACGGCCTTGCCGAACTGCGGACCGAACTGGCACGCCTCGGAGGTCGCGGCGAGGGCGCGCAAGGCGCATTCAGCGCGCGCGCGCGCCATGTCGATGCGCTCGAGCGGGTCGCCGCCCACCTGCGCGCCACCGACACGGCGTTGCGCCAGGATCGCGCCGGCGAACTCGCCGCCGAAGAACTGCGCCAGGCCCAGCACGCGCTCGGTGAAATCACCGGCGACTACACGACCGACGACCTGCTCGGCGCGATCTTCTCGACATTCTGCATCGGCAAGTGACCGTCTTGCGCAGACAGTGCGTCGCACTGCGCCGTCATGTTGGCCGTCTCCGTTTTTTGAACGCGGATGAACGCGGATGATCACGGAATGCCGCGGATAGAGCGAAAGAACCGGCGCAATCGCGATTGCGATTCAAGAAAAATGCTCTATCCGCGAACATCCGTGCGAATCCGCGTTCATCCGCGTTAGAAAGCAGGCATCCGATCAGCCGGACGATTCCAGCTGCATCTAGCGCAAGAATCCAGCGCCGGCAATAATCCCCCGCCACCTCACCCACGGAGAACGTCTTGCGCGCAATCCTGCTTGCCATCGTCATGATTGCCGTCAGCACGACGGCGCACGCAGGACAACTGACGATCGACCGGATCTACGGTGGCGGCAGCCTCACGGGTCCGACACCGGTGCGGCTGAAGATTTCACCCGACGGCGCGCGCGTCACGTTCCTGCGCGCGAAGGCCGACGACCAGAATACGTTCGACTTGTGGGAGTACAACGTCAGGGCCGACGCCACGCGGCTGCTCGTCGATTCGCGCACGCTCGCGCCCGGCGGCGAGCAGCTATCCGACGCCGAGAAAGCCCGGCGCGAACGTGCGCGCACCGCTGGGCAGCATGGCATAGTCGACTACACGTGGGCGCCGGACGGAACGAAGCTGCTGTTTCCGTTCGCCGGCAAGCTGTACCTTTTTGATCTCGCGGCCCGCGCCGGCAAAGGGTTGCGTGAACTCGACACCGGCGGAGAGGCGCTCGATCCGCAGGTCTCGCCGCGTGGCCGCTACGTGTCGTTCCTGCGCGAACAAAACCTGTGGCTGATCGACCTGGCCGACGGCAAGGCGCGCGCATTGACCCACGATGGCGGCAAGACGATCCACAACGGCGAAGCCGAGTTCGTTGCGCAAGAGGAAATGATGCGTTTTCATGGCTACTGGTGGGCGCCCGACGAGTCGACAATCGCCTTTGAACGCTTCGATGAATCCCAGGTTGCCCAAGTCAAGCGCTTCGAAGTCTACGCCGACCGCAGCGAAATCATCGAGCAGCGCTATCCCGCGGCCGGGGCCGCCAACGTCGACGTCAAACTCGGCCTGATCGCGCCGGCCGGCGGCGAGCAACGCTGGATCGACCTTGGCGAAAACCCCGACATCTACCTCGCGCGCGTCGACTGGCTCCCGGACGGCAAACGCCTCAGTTACCAGCTGATGCAGCGCAACCAGCAGCGACTCGACCTGAACCTCGTCGATGCCGCGACCCTGAACCAGCGCACGCTGCTCAGCGAAACCCGCCCGACCTGGATCGACCTCAACGACGACCTGCACTTCCTCAAGAACCAGGACGCGTTTGTCTGGGGCAGCGACCGCTCGGGTTTCCACCATCTGTATTTGTATACTATGGACGGCGAACTGCGAAACGCGATCAGCAGCGGCGAGTGGAATGTCGACGGCGTGCTCGCAGTCGACGAACGAGCCGGCAGCGTCTACGTCGATTCGAACCGCGACTTCGTGCCGGACCGCCAGCTCTACGCGCTGAAGCTCGACGGCAGCACGGCGGCGGCGCCCAAGCGCATCAGCCGGGGCGACGGCGTGCACTCGATCGAGTTCGGCCGGGACCCGCGCGTCTACGTCGACACGTTTGCCGATCCGCAGACGCCGCCACAGGTCTCCGTGCATGCGGCCGACGGGCATTTCCTTGCCTGGATCGAACAGAACAAGCTTGACGCAGCGCACCCGTACTGGCCGTATCACGACGCGCACATCGTGCCCGAATTCGGCTCGCTGCCGGCTGCCGATGGCCAGTTGCTGTACTACCGGCTGTTCAAGCCGGCAAATTTCGATGCTTCGCGCCGCTATCCGGTTTTCGACACGTATTACGGCGGCCCACATGGCCAGGTCGCCGTGCGCGGCTGGCCGGACTACTTTTCCGAATACATGGCCCAGCACGGCTACGTCGTGTTCTCGCTCGACAACCGCGGCATGGCGCGGCGTGGGCGGCGATTTACGGATGGCATCTACAAGCAGCTCGGCAAACTCGAAGTCGAGGACCAGGTTGCCGGTATGCGCTGGCTCAAGACGCAGGCGTTCGTCGATCCCGGGCGTGTCGGCGTGTTCGGCTGGAGCTACGGCGGCTACATGACGGCGATGCTGCTGGCGAAAGCCTCGGATGAAATCGCCGCCGGTGTCGCCGTGGCGCCGGTCGTCGACTGGAGTCTGTACGACACGTTCTACACCGAGCGCTATCTAGACACGCCGCAGCACAACGCCGAAGGCTACGAACTATCCGGCGTTCTGCACTGGCTCGATGGCATGAAGTCACCGCTGCTGCTCGCGCATGGCATGGCCGACGACAACGTGCAGTTCACGAACTCGACGCGGCTGATGGCCGGCTTGCAGGAACACGCCATCCAGTTCGACCTGATGACCTATCCCGGCGGCAAGCACGGCCTGTCGACGCCGGCGATGCGCAAGCATGCGTTCCATGCGATCGTGGATTTCTTCGATGCGAAGGTGGCGGGACGAGCTGCGGAGGTGAAATAACTTTCGCTCAAGTGGCGAGGGGCGAGGGGACGAGGGGCGAGGGTGAAAAGCCAGGAGCCGCTCGCTTTTTTCTTTCATTCGTCCCTCGCCCCTCGCCCCTGCTCTCAATGCACCCAGCGCCCGCCACGCCTGCGTCGCGGACCGTCGCCCTCAGATGCTCCCGCAGCAACGGCCGCCAGCTCCTCGCTCGTCGGCGGTGAATCGCGCCAGTAGTGCGAGACCGCGCTTACCGCGGACGGCAGCTGGCCGAGGCATTCGTCGTATTCGACTTCGCTGAGCGGCGCGAAATCCGCATCGGTCGCGAACACGCCTTCCTCGACCGCCAGCGCCATGATCGGGCCGAGCAGTTCGGTCAGTTGCGAATCGGCGCCGAGCCGCGTCTCCCACACGCGCGCGCGCAGATCCACGCCGCGCGAGAAACCTTCGCACCAGCCATGCGCGCTCAGCGCCGTGCCGCCATCGTCGAGTTCGATCTCGCCGAGAATCGGCTCGTAGTTGTCCGCTTCGAGCTCGAGTTCGACGCTTTCGTTGAGCCGCGCCAGCAATTCGAGAATGCGCCGCGCTTCGTCTTCGTCGGAAAACGGTTCGTGCAATACCTCGGGCAGCCACTCGTCCGGCAACGCCGCCTGCGGGCCGATCGCGATCGCCGTCAGCAGGCCATGTACACCGTCGAGCAGCAGATCGTCCTCGCCGGCATGCGCGCGCAGAAACCGGTCGAGCTGTTCCAGATCGGCATCGTCGATGCCGAGCGGCCAATCCGCTTCGCCTTGTCCTGAACTCATGTCAACTCCAGAAGCACGGGCGTGTGGTCCGACGCGCGCTCCCAGGTGCGCGGGTTGCGGTCGATCGATGCGCCGGCGCAGCGCGCGCGCAAGGCCTCGCTGACCAGGATCAGATCGATGCGCAAGCCGAGGTTGCGGCGAAACGCGCCCTGCCGATAGTCCCACCACGAGTAGTGGCCGGCCTCGGCCTCGAACAGCCGGAAACTGTCGTGCAGGCCCAGCGCCTGCAGCTCCGCCAGGGCCGCCCGCTCCGGCGTCGAGCACAGGATCTGCTCATGCCACGCGGCCGGATCGTGCACGTCGCGATCCTGCGGAGCGATGTTGAAATCACCCATGACGATCATTTGTGGAAAATGCAGCAACTCGGCGGCCAGATAGTCGCGCACGCGCGCCAGCCAGTGCAATTTGTACGCATACTTCTCGCTGCCGACGGCCTGGCCGTTGACGACGTAGAGATTGACCACGCGCAGCCCGCCGACGCTGGCGATCAGGATGCGCCGCTGCGGATCGTCCAGCCCCGGAATGTCGGTCACGACGTCGCGCACCGGCTCGCGCGTCAGCAGCGCGACGCCGTTGTAGGTCTTCTGCCCGGAAAATACGCTGTGGTAGCCGAGCGTCGTCAGCGCGTCGACCGGAAACTTGGCGTCCTCGAGCTTGGTCTCCTGCAGCGCGACGATATCCGGCGCGGCCGTCGCCAGCCAGGCGCTCAGATGCGGCATGCGCACGTTCAGCGAGTTGACGTTCCACGAAGCGACTTTCATCCATGTAGTCTAACTTAGGCGGCGAGGCCATAGCTGCGCAGCAACGCGTCGGGCGTCGGCTCGCGGCCGCGGAATTCGGTGAACGATTCGAGCGCTGGACGCGAACCGCCGACCGCGAGAATGCTGCGCCGGAATGCCTCGCCGCTGACGCGATCGAACACGCCGGATTCCTCGAAGCGGCCGAACGCATCGGCCGACAGCAGCTCGGCCCACAGGTAACTGTAGTAGCCCGCCGCATAGCCGCCGGCGAACACGTGGCCGAAACTGTGCGGCATGCGCTGCCAGGCTGGCGGAATGACGACGGCGACTTCGCGCCGCACCTCGTCGAGGATTTCCATGACGCGCGCGCCGCGCGCCGGGTCGTACTCGAGGTGCAGGCGAAAATCGAACAATGCGAATTCGACCTGGCGCACGAGGAACAGGCCCGCATGAAAATGCCGCGCCGCGAGCATGCGCGCGAACAGGTCGTCGGGCAGCGCCTCGCCGGTCTGCCAATGGCGCGCGAACAGCGCGAGTGCCTCGCGTTGCCAGGCGAAGTTCTCCATGAACTGGCTCGGCAGTTCGACCGCGTCCCATTCCACCCCGCTGATGCCGGCGACCGACGGATAGTCGACTTCGGTCAGCAGATGATGCAGGCCGTGGCCGAATTCGTGGAACAGCGTCGTGACATCGTCATGCGTCAGCAGCGACGGTTGCGCCGCGCCCGGCGGAGCGAAGTTGCAGGTCAGGTAGGCGATCGGCAGGTGCGTCGTAGCGTCGGTCCGGAACCGCGAGCGGCAAACATCCATCCAGGCACCGCCGCGCTTGCCGTTGCGCGCATACAGGTCGACATAGGCGCCGGCAATGACCCGGCCCTCGGCATCGAGCACGTCGTAGAAGCGCACGTCGGCATGCCACGCGTCGACGCCGGCGCGCAGCTGCAGGCGCACGCCGAACACGCGCTGGCAGATCGCGAACAGGCCGTCGATGACCGCCGGCAGCGGAAAATACGGTTTGAGTTCCTCTTCGCTCAGCGCGAATTGCTTCACGCGCAATTTCTCCGCCGCGTAGCCGATATCCCACGGCTGCAATTCGGCGAGGCCGAGCTGATCGCGGGCAAACTCGCGCAATTCGGTCAGCTCGCGCTCGGCAACGGGCTTGGCGCGAGCGACGAGGTCGTGCAGGAACGCCAGCACCCGGGCCGGCGCATCGGCCATCTTCGTCGCCAGGGACTCCTCGGCGGCATTGGCGAAGCCGAGCAGCTGCGCGGCTTCATGGCGCAACGCCATGATCTGCTCGATGCGCGCCGAGTTGTCGTGTTGCCCGGCCTGCGGGCCCTGGTCCGAGGCGCGCGTCTGGTACGCCGCGTAGACGCGTTCGCGCAAGCCGCGATCGTCGGCGTAGGTCAATACGGCCTGCACGCTCGGCTGCTTGAGCGTGACGTGCCAGCCGTCGCGTCCGGCATCTTTGGCATAGTCGCGCAGCAGATCGCGGTCGGTTTGCCCGAGGCCGGCGAGCGCAGCGTCGTCGCTGATCGATTCCGACCATCCTTCGGTCGCATCGAGCACGGCATTCTCGAACTCGTTTTCCAGACGCGCCAGCGTGTTCGCGATCTCGCGAAAACGCGAGCGCCCGGGTTCCTCGAGCGCGACCCCGGACAGACGGAAATCGCGCAGCGCGTGCTCGACCAGCGTGCGCGCGGCGCGCGGCAACCCGGCAAACTGCGCAGCGTCGGCGACGGCGCGCACGGCCGAATACAGTTCGCGGTTCTGTCCGAGTTCGCTGGCGTGCTCGGTAATCTTTTCCAGCGCCTGTGAATAAACCGTGCGCAGCGCTTCGGAATCGGCGACCGCATGCAGGTGCGATACCGGCGACCAGGTCAGCTCGAGGCGATCCTCGAGTTCCTCCTGTCGCTGCAGCACGCGAGCGAATGAGCGCGGCGCCGGATCGGCGATGATCGCGTCGATGGCCGCGCGGTAGTCGGCCAGCACGGCATCGACCGCGGGCAGGACATGCGCCGGTTCGATCGCCGAGAACGTCGGCAGCGGGGACTCATTGAGCAACGGATTCGGGGAATTCATGGGCGCGGGGGAAAGGTCGGAAGGCAAACGTGATGCGCGCGCTGGAAAAAATCAAGGTAGCGCGTGCTCTTGGCCACCCCTGGCCTTTGCGGCCCTTTCAACCATCTCTGGTCTTCGCGGGCCGCTCTCGGCCATCCATGGCCTTCGCGGGCCGCTCTTGACCATCCATGGTCTTCGCGGCACTCGGGCTCCTGCCCGTCGCACTCGGGCTCGGACTCTGCAGGATTGGGTTAGCATGTAGCGAAGCGGCGACGGGCCTGCGATGAGCGACACGCCAGCGAACGCGGAACCTTTCGACACACGCGAGTTGTTGCGTGATGTGCCGTTGTTCCGGCATCTGGACGCGCGCGCCCTCGCCGAACTCGAGGGCGAACTCGAATGGTTCGCGATGCCGGGCGGCGCGGTGCTGTTCGAATACGGCGATGAGTCCGACGCGCTGTACGTGCTCAAGTCCGGCAGTCTCGGGGCGTTCAAGCCCGACGTGGATGGGCAGTTCCAGCTCGACGGTCTGGTCGCTGCCGGTGAAACGGTCGGCGAGCTCGGCCTGATCGTCGACCAGCCGCGCTCGGCAACCGTGCGCGCATTGCGCGATTCGGAACTGCTGCGCCTGTCACGGCGCGGCTTCACGGCACTCGTCGAGCACCATCCCGACGCCATGTTGCAAAGCGCGCGCCTGGCCGTGCAGCGCCTGATCGCGCGCACCGTCCGCCGGCCGCTGTCGGGCGCGCGCACGTTCGCGGTCCTGCCCTACGATGCCAGCTGCGATGCGCGTGGCTTCGCGCTGCAGCTGCAGCATGCATTCGAACGCTACGGCAGCTGCGCGCTGATCGATGTGCAGTCCGGCAAGGGCAACACCAGCGGATGGTTCAGCGCGATCGAGGCGCGCTACCGCTATGTGATCTACCTTGCCGGCCACGACCAGGACGACTGGCGCGAACTGTGCGCGCGCCAGGCCGACTGCTTCGTGCTGCCGGCCAATCCCGCGGCGCCACCCGGCACGTGGCCGGAACTCGCCGATCCGCAGGCCGATCGCTTCGTGCAGCGGCCCTGTCATCTGGTGCTGCTGCAGCGCGGCGACATCCGCCTCGGCAGCGGCGGCACGTGGATGGCGTACGCGCCCGCTGCGCAACTGCACCATGTACGTCATGCCACCGACGTCGAACGGGTCGCGCGACTGCTGACCGGGCGCAGCATCGGCCTGGTGCTTTCCGGCGGCGGAGCGCGCGGCTTCGCCCACATCGGCGTCGTGCGCGCACTTCGCGAAGCCGGTATGCGCATCGACAGCGTCGGCGGCACGTCGATCGGCGCGATCATCGGCGCCGGCGTCGCCGCCGACTGGTCGGATGAGGAGATGCTCGAGAAGTACCGTATCGCGTTCGTCGCCGGCCGCCCGCTGAAAGATTACACTTTTCCATTTATTTCACTGGTCTCGGGCCGGCGCGTCGCACACCTGCTGCGCGAGGCGTTTGGGCCGCGCGACATTCAGGATCTCGCATTGCCGTACTACTGCGTATCAGCCAATCTGACGATCGGCCGCGCGCACGTGCATCGTTCCGGTCCACTCTGGCTGTGGCTGCGCGCCTCGAGCGCGATTCCCGGCATCCTGCCGCCGGTATTCCATCGCGGCGATGTCTACGTCGATGGCGCGGTCATGAACAACCTGCCGACCGACATCATGCGCGGCCAGGCGGTCGGCGAGATCGTGGCGGTCGACATCAGCGCCGACGACGTGCTGCGCACGGATGTCGACGAGTACGCGTTGCCGTCGGCGTGGCGCCTGCTGTTGGAACGCCTGCGCGCGCCGCGGCGCCCGGGCATCCTGAGCATCCTGTTGCGTTCGGGCATGGTCAACGCCGAAGCCGCCAGCGTCGAACGCCGTGGCTACACCAGCCTGCTGCTGACGCCGCCGCTGCAGGACATCGAACTGCTCGACTGGCATGCGTATGAACGCGCGATCGACGCCGGTTACCGGCATGCGTGCGAGGTGATCGGGCGTGCGGGCGTGCGCGAGTTGCCGTAGGGTGGGCCTTGGCCCACCGTTTTCGAACATTAAAAAGCACGGTGGGCCAAGGCCCACCTACGAGGTCGGCCGTTCGGTTCAGCCCTTGCGCGCCGCGCGGAATTCCGCCAGGCGCTCTTCGATCTCGCTGATCAGCGGCTCTACGGCTTCCTCGGCCTTGTCCTTGGCGCTCATCGCGGTGAAGTTCACGTTGTCGCTCCAGCCGGCGCCGAGCTTGCGCCGGCCCTGGACCGCATACGCGCTGATGTTCAGCTGCGCGGTCATCAGGTTGTCGCTCTGTCCGTAGAACGTCACCGATTGCGAGCCGACGGCGCGCGCGTGGACGACGACGACGACGTCGATGTCGCCGCGGCGG
>DASRTK010000276.1:0-3557 GCA_035655975.1 Rudaea sp. | reverse complement strand
CGCCGCTCCGTTGAAGTCGATGAAGGCCGGCGTCGGACCGAGCACGTCCATGCAGTGCGCGTCGAGATCCTTCGGCGCCAGATGGTCGACGAAGTCGGCGACCAGCCGCGGTATGCAGCCGCGGCCGATCACGTTATGGCCCTGGCCTCTGGCAACGATCAGGCGCGCGTTGCTCAAGCCTTTGAGCACCTGCTCGCCGTAGCGTGGCGGCGTGACCGGGTCGAGTTCGCCTTCGAGCACGAGCATCGGTTTGCCGGATTTCAATGGCGCGTGGAAATCCGCCGGCCGCGTGCCGCGCGGCCAGACCTCGCATTGCGTCCGGATCACGTCGATCAGCATCGTGCCGAGCACGGTGTCCCGGTCTTGCGGGCGGGGCGTCAGCAGGTCGGCGTCTTCGGCGCAGATCACGGAGGTCTGCATGCCGTTGTCGCGCAGTTCGGACAGGTCGCCGGTCAGCAATTGCGACTGTCCGGCCAGCGGCGTGTAGTTGCCCTTGAGTCCTTCGGCAATCGACAGCGGCAGCAGCGCCGCGGTTTCCGGCGAGTAGGCGAACAGGCGCACGAGTCCGGCCAGCGCGTAGTCGTCAAGGCGCTTGCGCGTCGGCGCGAATGTCACCGGGTCGCGGAAATCATAGGTCTGCGGTTTCGCGCGCAGTTCGTCGCGCAGCTTGATCAGGCTGGCGTAGGGGTCGGGAAACGCCTTGGCGCAGGCTGGTGTTTTTGTACAAAGGGAGAATTGCGCTTTCAGTGCATTTTCCAGATTTTCAGCGAACTCCGCGCCGAGCACGAGTTCGTTCGGCGCGACGCTGTCGAGCACGAGGCTGCGCACGCCGTCCGGATAGCGCATCAGGTATTGCTGCGCCATGCGCGTGCCGTAGGAAACGCCGACGAGGTCGAACTGCGGAGCGCCGAGCGCCTGGCGCACGGCCTCCAGGTCGTGCGCGGCGATCGTCGTCGTGTAGAGGCGCGGGTCGGCATTCTTCTCGACTTGCGTCAGGCATTCGCGCGTCGCACGGCGCACCGCATCGAGATTTGCACTGGACTCGGCCGGCGCATCGGCCGGCTCGTCCTTGTCGGCGCGTCCGCAGGACAGCGCGTTCGATCCGCCCGTGCCGCGCTGATCCAGCAGCAGGATGTGGTGATGCTTGCGCAGTGGCGCGAACGCGGGCGCGACCTGCGGCCAGTTCTCGATCGCGGCCTGACCGGGTCCGCCAGCGAGAAAGACGACGAGATCCGCGTCGGCGGCTTCGGCGTCGGCCTTGATCAATGCAAGGTTCAGATCGATCTTGCGCCCGCCGGCATTCGGCACATCCCAGTCTTCCGGCACCTGGAATGGCGCGCAGAACGCGGCGGTCGTCGCACCGGAACGCTTCTGCGCAAGTTCGCAACTCTTGAAGCCGAGCTTGCCGAGAGTGAACTGTTTCGCGCTGGCCGGCACCGGCGGCAGCAATGCGCGCGCTGAGGCAGCATGCTCGCCGGCTCCCTGGCGCAGCTGGCTGTAGCCGACATACGCGAGGAATGCGAGTGCCAGAACGATGCGGAAGATGGTGCGTTTCGTCACCGTGTCACTCCTTGCCTGGCTCGAAAATCGATTCGATGTTCATCCGGAACAGCTTGGCGATGCGGAACGCCAGCGGCAGGCTTGGATCGTACTTGCCGGTCTCGATCGCGTTGACCGTCTGGCGCGACACATCGAGCTGCGCGGCCAGATCGCCTTGCGACCACGCGTGACGGTCGCGCAATTCGCGCAGACGGTTCTTCATGCCCACGGCCGGGCCATCAGCAGCCCAGTCCGCCGTAGCGGCGGCCAACCAGCCAGTTGCTCGCCGAGTAGAGCAGCGCCGTTGCCGGCAGCACCCAAATCAAATCGTCGCCACCGAGCGCGAGCACGCCGGCGGCGCACAACATTCCTGCGATGAAACTCAGCGCGCAGGTGACGCCGGTGGCGATGCTCATGGCAATCAGGCGCACGCGTTGCTGCAGTTCGTCGCCGCGCACGACGTCCATCGCGATCAGCCACAGTGCGGCGGACATCGGCACGATCGGCACCAGCGCCAGCGCGGCCTTCAATGACAGGTTCGTCGTCGTGTGAACGCGCGGCCACACAAGCCACGTCAGGCCCACGTATACGACCATCAGCAGGAATACCTGGCGGCGGTAAGAGGAAGCGGCGGGGTTTGACATGAGGTCACCAGACCCGAAGAGTGTCAAGCAGACTTGACAGGCATGCTAAAGGGCTCGACAGCGTCTGTCAAGTGACCTTTACACCCTTCGTGACCCCGACGCAGTCAGCGCGACGAGATATATTTCTCGCGGCGGACGTGCGGAATCGGCAAGCCGGCTTCCTTCAGCAGCGTGAACGCCTCGTCGACCATGTTCGGGTTGCCGCAGAGATAGGCGATGTCGTGGGCGGGATCCGGACGGATTTCCTGCAGCGCGACCTGCACGTGGCCGGCACGGTCGTGGGGCCGCGGCGCGGCGCGCGGCATGCGGCTGAAACACGCGTAGAAATGGAAATTCGGATTTTCCTGCGCGAACGCCTCGAACTCGTCGCCGTACAGCAGTTCGCCTTCGTTGCGCGCGCCGTAAACCAGCGCGACCTCGATGTTGCGCGCGGCCATCAGGACTTTCAGCTGCGGCAGCATCGCCCGGTACGGCGTGACGCCGGTGCCGGTCGCCACGAGCACGTAGCGCCGGTTCGCATCGGGCTCCATCAGGCAGAAGCGGCCATACGGTCCGCTGATCTGGATCGTCTCGCCGTGCTGCAGGTCGCCGAGCAGCGCCGTCGCCGCGCCGCCGTCGACGTAGGACACGGCGATCTCGATGCGTTGCACCGGCGAGCTGTCGCCGGCGCCGATCGTCGCGACCGAGTAGCTGCGCTTGGTCGGCTTGCCGTCGGCGTAGTGGAAATGCACCTGGACGAACTGGCCCGGCACGAACGCGAACGGCGCGCCATCGGCGCGTTCGAACGCCATGTGGCGCACGCTCGGCGCGAGCATGCGGCTGTCGGCAAGGCGCAGGGAGAAGTGTTCGGCCATGGTCGGGTCAGAGACTCAATGCGGGTGACCGCACAGCGAAAAAGTAAAGGGCCGCTATACTAACCGTCTTGACCGATCAATGCAGTCTATGAGCACCGTTCCAGCGCTGGAAGTCCGCGACCTGAAGAAGACCTACCCGAACGGCGTCGAGGCGCTCAAGGGCATATCCCTGACCGTGCAACCGGGCGACTTCTACGCCCTGCTCGGCCCGAACGGCGCCGGCAAGTCGACCCTGATCGGCGTGGTCTCCTCGCTCGTCAATGCGACCTCGGGCGAGGTGCGCGTGTTCGGCGAGCCCATCCATACGCGCCGCAGCGAGGCGATGCAGATGATCGGCCTCGTGCCGCAGGAGATGAACTTCAACCTGTTCGAAAAGCCCTTCGACATCTGCGTGAACCAGGCCGGGTTCTACGGCGTCGAGCGCAAGGTCGCCGGCGAACGCGCCGAGAAGTACCTCAGGCAGCTCGCGCTGTGGGACAAGGCGTTTGCGATCTCGCGCACGTTGTCCGGCGGCATGAAG
>DASRTK010000275.1:0-8065 GCA_035655975.1 Rudaea sp. | reverse complement strand
CGCTGGACCGCGATGCGCTGACGGCCTTCCTGCGCGACTTCTTCGGCCTGTGCGGGCTGATTGCCTGCTCGCCGATTCCGATCGTCGCCGCAATCACCGGACACAGCCCTGCCGGCGGCGCCGTCCTGTCGATCTTCTGCGACTACCGCGTGATGGCGCGCAGCGCGGACCCGGCCAAACCATTCCGCATCGGGCTCAACGAAGTGCAGGTCGGGCTGTCGGTGCCCGCTTGTATACAATTTGGCCTGCAGCGCCTGGTCGGCACCTATCGCGCCGAGCGGCTGATGGTGGCCGGCGCGATGCTCGACTCCGAGTCCGCGCTCAAGATCGGTTTCGTCGACGAACTGACCGATGTCGATCAGGTCGTGCCGCGCTCGCTCGCGTGGATGCAGGACCTGCTCAAGCTGCCGCCGCTGGCGATGTCGACGACACGACGCCTGGTCCGCCGCGACCTGGCCGAAACGTTTGCCGATCCCGAAAAATGGCTGCTCGACGAATTCGCTGCCGCGTGGTTCGGCGCCGAGACACAAGCAGTGCTGCACGCGCTGGTTGCGCGACTGAAGAAGTGAAGCGCTAGCCGACGCTGCGTTCGACTGGCCGGGCGGGATCGGCAATCCAGCCGCTCCATGATGGCGCATAGAGCCGTGAGCCGGCCAAGCCCGCGTGTTCCATGGCCAGCAGGTTGTGGCACGCCGTTACTCCGGATCCGCACATGTGGACGACATCGCGCGGGTAATTAGGCGCGATCAACTTCGAAAACTCCTCGCGAAGCACTGCGGCCGCCTTGAACTTTCCGTCGGCGCCGAGGTTGTCGGAAAACGGGCGATTGCGTGCGCCGGGTACGTGGCCAGCCACGGGGTCGATCGGCTCGACCTCGCCGCGATAGCGCGGCGCGGCACGAGCGTCGAGCAGCACGACATCCTGCTGAATCTTCTGCAGGGTATCCGTGTATACAATATCTTCCGGGTCGAAGCGCGCTGCGACGGCAGTGGAACGGCGCCGCACCGTGTCGGAACTCAGCGGCCAGGCAACGCTATTCCATGCTTGCAAGCCGCCATCGAGGACGGCAACGTTGCTGTGTCCGATCACCCGCAGCATCCACCACAGGCGCGCGGCGGCATTCGCGCCACCGGCGGCGTCGTAGGCGATGACTTGCGTGCGCGGCGTCCAACCCCAGCGGCCGAGCACCTCGGAGAATGCGTCGGCGTCGGGCAGAGGATGGCGGCCGAGATCGGCCTTCCACAGATCGCAAAGATCGCGGTCGAGATCGGCGTACACGGCACCGGGGATATGCGCGAGCGCGTATTCGCGCTGGCCGCGCTGCGGATCGCCAAGATCGAAACGGCAGTCGACGACGAGCACGTCGTCGCGGCCGAGCATGTGGCCCAACGCTGCTGCATCGATCAGCGTCGTACTCATCCGACAGCCTCCAGGCGCCTGACCAGGTTCAGCAGCATAGCGGCAGTCGCACCCCAGATGCGCTCGCTGTCGTGGGCAAATTCGAAAACCTCGCGCGGGCGGCCGCGAAAGCTCATGCGCAATCTGCGCAGATTGCCGGCCTCCAGAAAGGAATCCAGCGGCACTTCGAACACATGGGCAACTTCATTGAGATCCGGCTGCGCATGATAGCTGGCGTCCAGCCAGGCAACCACCGGGGTGACCCAGAAGCCGCTGATGGTTTCCAGACTGTCCAGGTAGCCAAACGGCCTCAGCAATTCCGCGCCGATGCCGACCTCTTCCCGGGTCTCCCGCAACGCGGCCGCAATGGCGTCGGCGTCTTCGCTCTCCATTCGGCCGCCCGGAAAGCTGACCTGGCCACCGTGCGCGGACAGATGCTCGGTCCGGCGTGTCAACAGCACCGAAAATCCCTCGAGCCGGGTAACGATTGGCACGAGAACGGCCGCAGCGGCGCGTTTCTGGCTCTCGAGGATGTCGCTGAGTTCCTCATGGTTCCAGCCGCGTGGTCCGGGCGGATCATCGAGTGGGCGCACCGCGCGCAGCAGACGCTGTTCGAGCAGATCGTTCATTCCGCGCGCGGCCGGGCGCGCTGCGGAAGCACGTCATTCATCAGGTGCATGCGCTGCTCGTCGCTGTAGGTGATCCAATGCGCAATTTCGTCCGCCGTGCGGTGGCAGCCTTCGCACAGCCCGTCCGCGTCGAGCCGGCAGACGCCGGTACACGGGCTAAGGATAGGACGCGCAGGATTTGCAAAAATCGGCATCTTTAGTTTATTTCTTTATTTTCTGGTAAATTAGCTTGAGAACATAAGGTGAACTCTTAACGCCGGATGCTTGCCCTGGCGACCAAAGTAGTGCGCGATTACGGCAAAGTGCTGGCCGAGGTGATACCCGGCGTGCACGGTTTGCCCGAGTCCCTGTTGCCGCACTCCAAGGACCAGATCCGCAACGCTATTTTCATGTTGCTGGAAAATCTGGAGCCTGAACACACCGCTCTCAAGGAGAGCCTGGCCCGTGGCTACGTCTACCTCGCCCAGTTCGTGCCGGACGTCGACGCGGCGATCCTCGAACAGCGCAACGCGACACCGGGCGTGGCATCGAGCGCCAATGCCAACAACGAATCGGCGATGCGCCTGATCAACCGGATCAAGCTCGACATGGAGCGCGCGCTGGAAGATCTGCGCGCGTTCGGACTCGGCACCGACGGCGTCCACTGACGACAACGCCGCGACAGGCGCGGCGTTGTTGAACTTCATTATCCGATTGGAGCTGGATCCCGGCTCAAGAGTACGTCCATGTACGGCCGGGATGACTTCATCCTGAAGTCACTTGATATCTACAAGCTTCAGCTCGAACACCAGCGCTTCGTTCGGGCCAATGCGCGGCGGCTGGCCGCGATCGCCGTAGGCCAGATCGGCCGGTACGTAGACGCGCCAATAGTCGCCGACGCGCATCAGCGGCAGGATTTCGGCCCAACCCTTGATGACTTCGTTGACCTTGAAGTTGGCCGGTTGGCCACGCGCGAACGAGCTGTCGAACTCCAGGCCGTTGATCAGCGAACCACGGTAATGCACGCTCACGTCGCTGGTCGGGGCCGGATGCTTCGGACCGGTGCCTTCCTCGATCACGACATACTGCAGGCCCGACGGCAGGCTGATGACGCCCTTCTTGCTCTTGTTCTCGGCGAGGAATTTCTGGCTCTTGGCCTTGTTTTCCGAGCCGAGCTTGTCGAATTCGGCCTTGGCCGCCGAATACATCTGCGACTGCATGCGCGTCAGCACGTCGCGCATCGTTTCCTCGGGCACGGTCGGTTTTTTCTTGGCGAAACCGTCCTGCATGCCGCGAATGACCGCGTTGACGTCGACGTCGATCTTGCGTTCGACCAGGCCGTCGCCCATCTGGAAACCGATCGCGTAGGACAGGTTCGGCTTGTCCGCAGCGGTAATCGGCGCGGATGGGGGCGGAGCCTGCTGAGCAGACGACGCGGCAGCTGCCGGCGCTGCTGCCTGTGAAGTGGCCGGTGGGTTCTGGGCGAACACCGAACCTGCTGCGAGAATCGCCAGCGCAGCGAAAGACCAACGCAATGTCATGCAAACCTCCAAACGAGTGAATTCCGCCGAAATGATGCCGCGAACGCGGGTGCTGCCGGCGACGCGAAGCGCGCCATATTACCCGAGCCGGCCATTTGCAGCCACCGGCACGGCGCTCGAACCTGAACCCGCATGTCCTGCCTTGCTATTATCCCGCCGGTTCCCGACCCTCGGAAGTCCGAATCGCGCGCCGGAACCCGCCGCCGCCCGCTTCCGACCTCATTGACCAGGATATCGACGATGGCCTTTCGCAACCTGCTCCTCGAAGATCGTGGCGCCGTGCGCCGAATCACCATCAACCGGCCGGACAAGCTCAACGCGCTCAACCAGGAAACGATCGGCGAACTGCACGTCGCTTTCGATCAGGCAGCGCACGATGACGCCATCCGCGTCGTCGTCATGGGCGGCAGCGGCGAAAAGGCGTTCATCGCCGGCGCCGATATCGGCGAACTGGCCACTGTGACACCGCTGCAGGCGCAAGAGTTCTCGCGCCACGGGCAAAAGTTGATGACGAGGATTGAACGCCTCGGCAAACCGGTCATAGCGCGGCTGCAGGGTTTCGCGCTGGGCGGCGGCATGGAACTGGCGATGGCCTGCCACCTGCGCATCGCCAGCGACAAGGCGAAGCTGGGGCAACCGGAAATCAATCTCGGGCTCCTTCCGGGATTCGGCGGCACGCAGCGCCTGCTGCGATTGGCCGGACGCAGTGCCGCGCTGGAGCTTTGCCTCCTCGGCGCCTCGATCGACGCGGCGCGCGCTTTCGCACTCGGCCTCGTCAACCGGGTCGTGTCGGCGGAAAAGCTCGACGAGGAAGTCGATGCGATCGCCAACCAGCTAGCCGCGAGCGCGCCACATGCGCTCGCCGGCATCCTCGACGCAGTGCTGATCGGCGGCGACGGAGGCATCGACGCGGGCCTGGATTACGAAACGCAGACGTTCGCGCTGTGCTTCTCGACCGCCGACATGCGCGAAGGCACGAGTGCGTTCCTCGAGAGGCGCAAACCTAATTTCAGCGGAAACTAGAGCAGCCATCTACCGCGCCTAAAATACCGTTCGCCCTGCGCGTAGGCGCGCAGCACCGGAGCCTGCCCCGGACTGCGATCCGGGGTCGAAGGGTACCTCGCGCGCCGTTTCGGCCGCTCTCGGCCATCCATGGCCTTCGCAGCACTTGGCGTCCTGCCGGCGACTTCGCTCGCTGCGCGAGCTACGCTCAACGCGAACGGGGACGAATTCGCAGTTTGATGTTCTCGGACTCCGACGGTTGATGTCAGTCCATCGACCTGCCCTCGGCAGGACGGGAGGAATCATCCCTCGTGGCCCGCTCGATACTTCTTCTCGCCGGCCGTCACGCGCACGTCGAGGCGATTCTGCTGCGTCGGCAGCGTACAGGTGGCATACGGTGTGAACACGCACGGCGGATTGTAGGCCTTGTTGAAATCGATGATCACCTTGCCGTCCTTCGGCGGCTCGGTGTACAGAAAACGCGCCGCGCCGTAGGTTTCCTTGCCGCTCGTGCGATCGGCGAAGACCAGGTACAGGTTGACGTCGCCGGGAGTCTCGATGACCGGTTCGACACGGATGGTCTTGCCGTCGCGCTCGAACACGGCTGCCCCGGGCACGACGACCTTTTCGAACTCGCCGAGGACATTCGGCTCCTCGACGATGCGCGGCGGATCGTAAGGCTCCCACTTCGCCTCGATGCGCCAGCTTGGATCGATGTCGAAATAATCCAGCCCAACGAAGTTCAACCGCGTCGGCGCCTCGCTGTCCTTCACGCGCAGGCCGAAACGGGCACCGCGCTCGACCAGGTAGAAGCTCACGTTGCCTGTCGCGACGACGGTCTTGTTCTCCTTGCTGTCGTCGATCAGGACCGCTTCGGTCTTCTTTTCGCCGTCGATCGTCGCATCGGCCCGCTTGTCGATCGTTATCGTCGCCTTGCCCTTGTCGAGCACGACCGTGCCGAGATGTGCGGGCCACTTGTCCAGCACGATCGAATTGTCCGGCGCCGAACCAAGCGTGTTGGATCCCTCCTTGAGCCAGTCCAGCGCCACCAGGGTCAGCCAGCCGGCAGGCCCGCGCAGGCGCTCGACGCGCTGCTGGCGCCAGGTTTCGACTTCCTTGCGGTGCGTGCTCTCAGTCGGCACTGAAGCCGAAACCGGATCGGCGCCACCGGCAAACGCCGCAGCGACGCCAAACAGTATAAAACTTACCATAGTAAACTCCTATACAAACTGACTTCAGGATGAAGTCATCCCGTGCAGCCATGGATGGCCGATGACACGGGATCCAGTTTCCAATGAAAACATGAAGTCGTCCCATGCGGCACATGGATGTGCGATGACACGGGACCCAGTACCAATAAAAACACGAAGTCAACGTCCGCGCAGGAACATCCGGTCCAGCTCGGCGACCGAAAGCTGCACCCAGGTCGGGCGGCCGTGGTTGCACTGGCCGGAGCGTTCGGTCGCCTCCATCTCGCGCAAAAGTGCGTTCATTTCCGGCAAAGTCAAGCGCCGGTTGGCGCGCACCGAGCCGTGGCAGGCCATCGTCGACAGCACTTCGTTCTCGCTTTCCTGTATGCGGCGCGTGTTGCCGTGCGCGACGAGGTCGGCAAGGACGTCGCGCACGAGGCCGCTCACGTCGGCCCCGTCGAGCAGGCCCGGATAACTTTTCACGGTCACGCTTTGCGGTCCGCTGCGCAGCATGTCGAATCCGATCTCGGCCAATTGTCCGGCGCACTCCTCGACGCAAGCGGCCTCGCGCTCGCTGACCGCCAGCGCCAGCGGCACGAGCAGCGCTCGCGCTCGTATACCTTCACCTGTGCGCGCACCCTTCAACTTCTCGTAGGTAATACGCTCGTGCGCCGCGTGCATGTCGATCAGCACGAGTCCCTGCCGATTCTCGGCGAGCACGTAGATACCGGCAAGCTGTGCCAGGGCGAATCCGAGCGGCGGCACTTCGGTATCGTCGGCCGGAACGATGGAAGGCGCACCGCTGTCGGCACCATCAATGTTGCGACGCGCGCCAGCGAGTTCGCCGAACAGCGCCGCGTATCCGGGCGAGCTGTCGCGCACGCCGAGGCCGAGGCCGTGCTGGCGCCAGGGCGCGGGGGGCGACGGGTAATCCGGTGCGGGGGAGGATGAGTGCCGAGGGCTGAGGGCTGAGGGCTGGGCGCCGGGTCCTGCACCCGCGCGCGTCTCTGCGAGGGCTTCGTTGAGCGTGCGATAGAGGAAGTCGTGGACCAGGCGGCCCTCACGAAAGCGGACTTCGGACTTGGCCGGATGCACGTTGACGTCGACGACTTGCGGATCGACTTCGAGGAACAGCACGTAGGCCGGATGGCGTCCGTGGAAAAGCACGTCAGCATAGGCCTGGCGCACGGCATGCGTGACGACGCGGTCGCGCACCAGGCGGCCATTGACATAGAAGTATTGCTGGTCGGCCTGGCTGCGCGACACGGTCGGCAGACCGATCCATCCGGACAGGCGCATGTTCGCGGCCGAGTAATCGATGCGCAAGCTCTGCTGCGGGAAGTCTTCACCGAGAATCTCGCCAACGCGCGCGGCGAGCGAAGCTTCGTCGATGGCGGGCCTGAGGAAACGGACGGGTCTGGCGTTGTGGCTCAGGCGAAACTCCGCGTGCGGCCGCGCCAGCGCGATCGCCTTGACGAGTTCGTCGATGTGACCGAACTCGGTGCGTTCGGCACGCAGGAACTTGCGCCGCGCCGGCACGTTATGGAACAGATCGCGGACTTCGGTCGTCGTACCGCGCGGATGCGACGACGGTTTCGACGCCGACGTCCGGCCGGCCTCGACCTCCAGGCGCCACGCCGTGTCCTGCGCGGGCGGTCGCGATATCAGCGTGAAGCGCGATACCGAGGCGATCGACGGCAGAGCCTCGCCGCGGAATCCGAGCGTGCGCACACGCTCCAGATCCTCGAGCGATGTGATCTTGCTCGTCGCATGCGGCGACACCGCCAGAGCCAGTTCCTCGCGCGCGATGCCCTCGCCGTCGTCACGGATGCGGATCAGGCGCGCGCCGCCTTCCTCGATCTCGATTTCGATCCGCGCCGCGCCGGCATCAAGGCTGTTCTCGACCAGTTCCTTGACGACCGACGCGGGGCGCTCGATGACCTCGCCGGCGGCGATCTGGTTGACGAGTTCCTGCGGGAGTTGCTGGATGCGTGACATGCGCGCGCATGATAGCCGAAGCCAGTACGAGGCGACGCGCAAGCGGTCGCCTTACTCGTGGCTTCACGGTTGACGGTACCAGAACTGGCCGCTAGCCCCTGGCCCCTCGCTCCTTTACGACTTCGGCGAGCGCGCCAGGATTTCGCGATCCGGATCGTCATCGGCGAACACCGCGACTTCGTCCGGTGCCTTCTTGCGCGAGGCGATTTGTTCCGTCTTGCCCTTGCGCGCGTTCGCCGCGAACAGGGTGCCGGGTGGCGGCGCTGCGACGAAATAGGCATGCACGCCATCGAGGATCGCCTTGGCGATCTTCTCGCGCTGCTCCGGG
>DASRTK010000274.1:0-6776 GCA_035655975.1 Rudaea sp. | reverse complement strand
GGCAAGAATTGTCCGGTTCATTGCTTGCGTCCGTCGATCTTGATCGCCTGCTTGGTCGTTTCCTGGCGGCGGCGATCGGCATCGGCGAATTTCTCGATGCACGCATCCTTGCGCACCATCGCGCATTCGAGATAGTCGATGATCTCGAGCGCCGCGGCGCGCACGGCGCGGGCTTCGCCGGGCTTCTCCATCATCGCCAGGCCGCTGTGGTCGTCGGTGATGTCGGTGCGATAGCCGGCGGTGCGGCCTTCGATCGTGCGCGCGAAGGCGACTTCGCCGCTGGTCGTGTCGACGACGCGCAGATCGACCGCCAGATACGCGCCGCCGGAAACGTTTTCGACCTTGCTCTTGCGAAACATGCCGCCGCTGACTTCTGTCTTCTCGTTGTCCTCGTACGCGGTGATCGTGCCCATGACCAGGTATTGCGCGCCGGTGAGCTGACCGATGCGTGCACCTTCGCCGGGCTTGAGTCGGCCGCTTTGTGCGAGGTCCTGTTCTTCGAGCACCGCGGCGAGTTTGCGCCGCTCGACGACGGTGAATGCGTCGCGCGCTGCCAGTTCGGTGCCGATGATGTTCGTCAGCACGCGGCCGACGCCGCCCTGCAGCGGCATCATGCCGCTTTCGTCCTGGAACTTCAGAACTGCCAGCACCGGCTTGCCAGCGTCCGCGCCATGAACGGTGCCGGTGGATGCGAGCAGCACGAACGCCAGGGCATGTCGCCAGGGCCCCGTCAGGGGGCTACGCTGTTGCTTCATCGACGGATCGTCCTGTCGGGCCACGGCCACTTTGAACAATTCGGCAATACTGCGCAAGGAGCGGACGGGTGAACTATCGCCTTCACGTTTGTCTGGGTATATTGATGTCCACGGGGAACCGTGGGGCTGGCCATCACGCATGAGCGCCGAAAGGGCCAAAGACGTCACCGAACTGCTGGCTGCCTGGCGTGCCGGCGATAGCGACGCGCCGCAGGCGTTGGCAAGCCTTGTCTACGCCGACCTGCGTTCCATGGCGGCCCGCCGGCTCGCCGGCAGCGCGCGGATGCCGTTGCAGACAACCGAACTTGTTCATGAAGCGTTCGCGCGATTGCTGGAAAAGCCGATCCGGGCGGTCGATCGCGAGCATTTCTTCCGGACCGTCGCCTTGGCGCTACGCCAGGTGTTGACCGACGCGATCCGTCGCGATCGCGCGGAAAAGCGCGGCGGCGGCGCGCTGACCGTCAGTCTGAGCGCGGCCGGCGACATCGCCGTTGCCGGTCCGGACACGTGGCTCAACATCGAGGCCGCGCTGGCCGAGCTCGAGCAGCTCGATGCGCGCAAATGCCGCGTTGTGGAAATGTGCCTGTTGCTCGGCCTGGAACAGGTCGAGGTCGCCGAAACGCTGGGCGTTGCTGTTCCGACCGTCGAGCGCGACTTGCGTTTCGCTCGTGCCTGGCTGCGCGATCGGTTGGCGTAGAGAACGGGCGAGCTCGATGGACAGCGCACGCTTTGCCCGCATCGAAGCACTGTTTCACGCCACGCTGGAGCGCCCGGCCGCCGAGCGCGAGGAATTTCTGCTGACCAGCGAGCCCGATCCGGAAATCCGCGCGGAAGTTTCCCGCCTGCTGGCAAGGACAGCCGGACGCGACACCACTCTGCTTGGCGCGGTCGCCGCCGCCGCAGCACTGCCGCAATCCTCGCCAACGACGGTAGGGCCGTTCCGCGTGTTGCGTGAACTCGGCGTCGGCGGCATGGGCACCGTGCTGCTGGCGGAGCGCTCGCTCGGCGACACGCGGCAGAAAGTCGCGCTGAAACTGATCCGAGGATTTCCGACGTCGCAAGCGCGTGAACGCCTCGCGCGCGAACGCAACCTGCTGGCCGAACTGAATCATCCGAACATCGCTGGCCTGCTCGACGCCGGAGAAACCGACGACCACACGCCGTACCTGGCAATGGAGTACGTCGAGGGCATTGGGTTGCATCGATACTGCGCGGAACACGCGCTCGGCCTGCGCGAACGCCTGACCCTGTTCGCGCAACTGTGCCGCGCCGTGCAGCACGCGCACCAGCGCCTGATCGTCCATCGCGACATCAAGCCCGGCAACATCCTCGTGCGCGAGGACGGCACGCCGGTGCTGCTCGATTTCGGCATCGGCAAGCTGATCGATGTGACCGACCGCGATGCGACCGCGACGCACGTGTTCACGCCGGCGTACGCCGCGCCCGAACAGGTCGCCGGCCGCGCGGTCACGACCGCTACCGATATCTGGGGGCTCGGCTGTGTCCTGCACGAACTGCTGAGCGGCCGTGCCTTGAGCGAGATCAACGCAGCGGGCCACGTGCCGCTGCCGAGCGCGGCGACGCTCGACCGTTCGCGCGCGCGGGTGTTGCGAGGCGAACTCGACACGCTGGTCGGAAAGGCGATGCACGAGGAACCCGAGCGACGCTACGCCTCGGCCCAGGCGCTCGCCGACGATGTCGAAAACTATCTTGGCGGCCGGCCGCTGCTCGCGGCGCCCGACAGCTTTGCCTACCGCACGCGCAAATTCGTCGCCCGGCACCGGCTCGCCGTATTTGGTATCGCCGCCATGACGTTTCTGGCGGTGTTTTTCGTCTGGCGTCTCAATGCCGAACGCCAGCGCGCGCTCGTGGCCGAGAAACGCGCGGAGCGCGAAGCGCGGAGCCAGAGTCGATCGCGCGATTTCCTCGTCTCGCTGTTCGAGGCGGCCTCGCCGGAGAACGCGTCCGGGCACGCGCTGAGCGCGCGAGAACTGATCGACAAGGGCAGTGCGAATCTGGAGCGGGAACTCAAGGACGAACCGGAGACTGCCGCGCGGCTGAGCCTGACGATCGCCCAGGTCTACAGCGCGTCGGGTGATCCGAAGGCCTCGGTCGCGGCCGGCGAGCGCGCCCTCGCACTGGCCGTGGGCGACGACGCAGAGACCGCCTTGCTGCGCGCGGAAATCCTGCTCACGCTTGCGCGTGAATACGACAACACCGAACGCTTCGACGACGCGCGCCGCGCCACCGATCAGGCGCTCGCACTGCGCCAGCGTCACGCACCCGAGGACCACGCGGCCATCACCGACGCGCTGACCGAAACGGCCGCGCGCGCGGTGCGGCGCGACGACAAACCGGTCGCGCGCGAATTTTTCGATCGCGCGATCGCCGAGTTCGCCAGGGTCCGCAAGCCCGAACCGCAGCAGCACGCCGACATCCTGCGCGGGCTGGCCGAGCTCGACATCGCCGAAGGCAAGTTGGCCGACAGCCTGCGCCATGCGCAGGAGTCGGTCGCCGCGCTCGCCGACCTGCCGCCGGCCTCGCCCGTTCGCATTGACTACTGGCGCATCCTCGCCACGGCGCAGGTCGCCAACGGCGATCCGGGCGGCGCGGTCGGGACGCTGCAGCATGCGCTCGACGTCGCCCATGCCGCGCTCGGCGAAAACAGCTACAAGGTCGCGGACCTCGAGAACGACATCGCCGTGGCACAGAACGGCCAGGGCCGCTATCGCGAGGCGATCCCGCACCTGGAGAAATCGATCGAGATCACGCAGAGGCTGCGCCCGGATGCTTATGTGGCGACGGCCTTCAGCGTGGTCAATCTAGGCAGCCTGTACGAGAACCTCGGCGACTACGAGAAATCCGAGCAGCTGTTCCGCCAGGGTATTGGCTCGATCGAGGCCGAAGCACCGGACATACCGGAGCTCGACTCGTTCCGCTGCAATCTTGCGCGCACGCTGATGAAGCGCGGCAAGATCGCCGAATCGCGGGCACTGTTCGACAAGGCGATGCACAACATCTCCGCGCGCGATGGAGAAGACAGCTTCGCCTACGCGTTCCAGATGTTCCGGCGTTCGCGTCTGGAACTGGCTGCCGGCAACTTCGAGTCGGCCGAGACCGATCTGCGCGACAGCGAACGCGTGCTGACGCCGCTGGTGCCGGCGCACCATGCGCTGATCGTGCAGTTCCACGTCGTTCACGCGCAGTTGGCCAAGGCGCGCGGCGACCTGGCCGCGGCGAAGAAGGCGATGGAAGCGGCCGAAGCCGAGCAGACCGCGATCCATGACAACGATCCGCTCGACCTGGCGATCATCCGCATGCGTTTCGCCGGCGTGCTTCTTGCTCGCGGCGAACTCGCCGCCGCACGGCACAAGCTCGACGCCGCCCTGCCGTTGATCGAGTCGACCTTGCTGCCGCAGGCCGTCGAGGTCGTGGAGGCGCATGCGTATCGCGATGAGCTGGTGAGGCGCGAAGGACAGGTGAAGGGCTGACAGACTTTGCCGTCATTCCCGCGAAAGTGGAAATCCATTTTGCTTTTTCACAGGAGCTAAGATCAAGATGGATTCCCGCTTTCGCAGGAATGACGCCGGTTTTTTTTTGGCCGTTGCTAGTCCATCATTGCGGCAACATGCGCCGCCGTGCTCAGGCGCAGCGCGGTCAGGCTGTAACCGCCTTCCAGGCTCGAAATGATCCTCCCGGATGCATAGGTTTGCGCAATGTGTACAAGTTCGCCTGTCACCCACGCATAGTCGTCGGCGTCCAGGTTCAGGTCGGCGAGCGGGTCGAGCCGATGCGCGTCGAAGCCGGCCGAGACCAGCAGCAATTGCGGGCGGAAGTCGTGCAGGGCCGGCAGCACTACGTGGGCGAACGCGGCGCGGAATTCGAGTGAGCCCGATCCGGGCGGCAGGGGCGCGTTGACGATATTGCCGGCACCGGTCTCGGCGCGCGAACCGGTGCCGGGATAAAGCGGCGACTGATGGGTCGAGGCGTACAGCACGCGCGGCTCGTTCCAGAAGATGTCCTGCGTGCCATTGCCGTGATGCACGTCGAAATCGACGATCGCGACGCGTTCCAGTCCGCGCGCGAGAGCATGCGCCGCACCGATCGCGACGCTGTTGAACAGGCAGAAGCCCATCGGCGCTTCGCGCGTCGCATGGTGCCCGGGCGGCCTCACGGCGCAGAACGCGCGCGTGGCGCCGCCATCGAGGCCCGCATCGACCGCCGCGCACACGGCGCCGGCAGCACGCAGCGCGGCTTCGAGCGAGTGCGGACACATCGCGGTGTCGGCGTCGAGCCGCACATGGCCTTCCCGCGGTGCGTTGTCGAAGATCACGTCGATCATCGCGCTGTCGTGCGCGAGCATGAGCTGCTCGCGCGACGCGCGCGGCGCCTGGACGGTGTCGAGTGCCGCGAAGCGGTCGGTGTCGAGCGCTTCGAGCACGGCCTGCAGGCGTGATGGCGACTCCGGGTGACCAGGGCCGGGTTCATGGGAGAGGCAGGCGGGGTGGGTGTAGAGGAGCATGTGAAAAAGCAGGGGCTAGGGGCTAGGGACTAGGGGCTAGGGGCTAGGGGCTAGGGCGGAACGACTCACGCGGAAATCGAACCCTTGGCAAGGAGCATCGGCGCTTTGCGGGCCGTTCGCAAGTGCGACCTTGGCGGCTCACGATTCGTTGATGAAGAGGATTTGCAACTGGGAGAGAGCATCCGGCTTGCTGAGCTTTGCGCTAGCGGGGAGTACAACTGCTGGCACCCAGTCCGGGAATGGCATTTCCTCGACGACGTGTTTGCCATTCGAACTGTGGACTTCGTGCAGGCGGGCGAGTTGCGCCGGGTCGAACTGGTCGGCGATGCGCGCCAATGCCGGCCACAGTCGCCGGTGCACGAAAGTTATCCTGCCGTCGACGAGACGGCACACGAGGACGTCCGCGGAGTCGCGCACGGCGCGCGTTGCGGCGTAGATGGCCCGGCTGTGCGGATGCGACCACCAGTTTCCACGAACGGCCTCGCCGGCGATTTCGTCGACCAGCGAAGGAATGGCGCCGCGGCGCGAGGCCTCGCAGACGATGCCGTGACGTTCGACGAACGCCAGGGCGTTGGCCGGTGTCATGCCTTCGGTTTCTTGCGCCGCTCGTGCTGCCACAACACTTCGCCGTGGCCCGATGCGCGAGCCAATACGCGCGACAGGACGAACAGCAGATCGGACAGGCGATTGAGGTAGCGCACCGCTTCGGGCCGCACGGTTTCGCTGCGCGACAGCGTCACGACCTCACGCTCGGCGCGCCGGCACACCGTGCGCGCGAGATGACAGCATGCCGCCGCCATGCCGCCGCCGGGCAGGATGAAATCCTTGAGCGCAGGTAGATCAGCGTTGAAGCCATCGAGCGTCTGCTCGAGCCGCTCGACGTCCGCCTCGTTCACCATCACCATGCCCGGAATGCACAACTCTCCGCCGAGGTCGAACAGGTCGTGCTGGATTTGCGTCAGCGCTTCGCGGATCGCCGCGGGAATTTCCTGCGCGAGCACGATGCCAATCGAGCTGTTGAGCTCATCGACGGTGCCGTAGGCAGCAACGCGCGCCGAATCCTTTGGCACACGCGTGCCGTCGCCGAGTCCGGTCGTACCGTCATCGCCGGTCTTCGTGTAGATCTTGCTGAGTCGATTGCCCATGGAACCTTTCCACAAAGCCGTCATTCCCGCGCAAGCGGGAATCCATTCTTCTTCCGGACAATGAGCAAGGTCACTTTGGTTTCCCGCTTGCGCGGGAATGACGGCAAGAATTGAATGGCTTGCTCGCTACGCCGCTGCCGCTGTCAATGAAGACCAGCGCTGCTTCAGCAACTCGAAACCGCCGAACAGGATCGCGCTCCATACCAGCGTACCGGCCAGCCAGTTCTTCAGGAATGGCAGCGCAGCGACGTAGCACGAGACGATGCCGGCACGACAGTAATCGGTATCGCCGATCAGCCATTCGACGAAACTGACGACGACGAAGAACAGCAGCGAACCGGCAATTCCGTAGGC
>DASRTK010000273.1:0-12226 GCA_035655975.1 Rudaea sp. | reverse complement strand
CTACTCCGCCGTGTTCACCGAGTACGTGCGCCAGCTGTTCGCGCACGGCGTCGCGCTGGAATATTTCATCGAGGGCGGGCGCTCGCGCACCGGCCGCCTGCTGACGCCGCGCGGCGGCATGCTGGCGATGACGCTGAAGAGTTTCGTGCGCGAGTCGCGCCGGCCGGTCGTGTTCCAGCCGGTCTACATCGGCTACGAGAAGCTGATCGAAGGCGCATCCTACATTGGCGAACTGTCCGGCCAGGCCAAACAGAAGGAATCGCTGCTCGGCCTGCTGCGCTCGTTCAACATCCTGCGCAACCGCTACGGCAAGGTCGCGGTGAATTTCGCCGAACCGATCCTGCTGACCGACCTGCTGACCGAAGTCGAGCCGAACTGGCAGGATGCGATCCGGCGCGAGGACGACAAGCCGGACTGGTTCAATCCGGCGATCGACGCGCTGTCCGAGCGCATCCAGGTCAACATCAACCGCGCGGCCGACGTCAATCCGATCAACCTGCTCGCGTTGGCGCTGCTGTCGGCGCCCAAGCACGCGATGGCCGAATCGGACCTGATCGCGCAGATCGACCTGTGCCGCGCACTGCTGACCGAACTGCCGTATTCGGATCGCGTTACCGTCACGCCGCTCGACGCGAAGCAGATCGTCGCCTATGGCGAACAGATGCAATTCGTCCAGCGCATCGCCCACCCGCTCGGCGACGTGCTGGTCAGCGAGGGCAAGAGCGCAATCCTGCTTTCGTACTTCCGCAACAACGTGCTGCACCTGGTCGCGACGCCAGCGTGGATCGCCTGCTGCTTCCTCAACAACCGGCGCATGGCGCGCGCGACCGTGCTGCGTCTGGGACGGCTGGTCTATCCGTTCATCCAGTCCGAATTGTTTTTGCCGTGGAACGAGGTGCAGTTCACCGAGCGCATCAACGCCACGATCGAATTCCTGATCGCGCGCGGCGTGCTCGATTCGGATTCCGACGGCCGCATCATCAGCCGCGGCCCCGGCCAAGGCGATGGCGCCTTCCAGCTGCGCGCGATCGCACAGAACCTGCTGCAGGCGTTCGAGCGCTATTACATCGCGATCGCTGCGATCGTGCGCAACGGGCCGCACACGCTGTCGGCGGCGGAGCTCGAGAATCTGTGCTCGCTGACCGCGCAGCGCCTGAGCCTGCTGCAGGAACTCAACGCGCCTGAGTTCTTCGACAAGTCGTTGTTCCGCGGCTTCATCCAGAAGCTGCGCGAACGCCGCGTCGTCTGGACCGACGAAGCCGGCAAGCTGGATTTCGACAGCGAACTCGAAGCCGTCGCGCGCGACGCGAAGGTGATCCTGAGCCGTGAAATCCGCCACGGCATCCTCAAGCTGACGCCGGAGCGGCGCGAGGCGATTGCGCCGGCGACGGCGCCGGCGGATTCGGCGCCGGAAGGCAGCGAAGAAGAGTAGCGCTCCGACAAATGCACATATGGACGTCATTCCCGCGAAAGCGGGAATCCATTTGCTTTCAATCAAGAGATACAGATCAAAATGGATTCCCGCTTTCGCGGGAATGACGACACTAATTGGGGCTGCGCGACTGTCCGGTCTACGCGCGCTACGCGTCCAGATCCGGAATCAGCTTGTTTTCCAGATAGGAGATCATGTCCTTGAGGCGCAGCTTGCGCTTCTTCAGGCGGCGCAGCTGCAACTCGTCGCTGCTCGGATCGGCGACCAGGCGCGCGATGACGACATCGAGGTCGCGATGTTCGATGCGCAGTTCTATGAGCTGACGCGAAATTTCTGCCAGATCTTCCATCGACTCGCGAACCTGAGGGGCGGCCGGCACACGGTGAAACGATCAGGCGCGATTTGCTCGTCGAGCGATTCGCGCGTAGCCGCTACAATATCACCGTTACTCGACCCGAATTCCAGCATGAACGCCCTCGCCGCCCATTCCATCGACGCCAACAAGCTGGCCAAGCGCCTGCGCCGCCAGGTCGGCCAGGCAATTGCCGACTACAACATGATCGAGGACGGCGATCGCATCATGGTCTGCCTTTCCGGCGGCAAGGATTCGTACACGCTGCTCGACATGCTGCGCCAGTTGCAGGCCAAGGCGCCGGTGTGCTTCGAGATCGTCGCGGTGCATCTCGACCAGAAGCAACCGGACTACGACGCAACGATACTGCCAGAGTACCTGGGTTCGATCGGCGTGCGCTTCGAGATCATCGAGCAGGACACCTACAGCGTGGTCAAGCGCGTCGTCCCGGAAGGCAAGACAATGTGCGGCCTGTGCTCACGCCTGCGCCGCGGCGCGTTGTACGCGCACGCGGAGCGCGGCGGTTTCAGCCGGATCGCGCTCGGCCATCATCGCGACGACATCGTCGAGACGTTGTTCCTCAACATGTTCCACCATTCGACGCTGAAGGCGATGCCGCCGAAGTTGCGCTCGGACGATGGCAAGCATGTCGTGATTCGTCCGCTGGCCTATTGCCGGGAAAGCGACATTGCCGAATACGCCACACTGCGCGAATTCCCGATCATGCCGTGCAACCTGTGCGGTTCGCAGGAAACGTTGCAGCGCAAGGCGGTCAAGCAGATGCTGCAGGACTGGGAACGCAAGTTTCCGGGCCGCACCGAAAACGTATTTCGCGCGCTCACGGCCGTTGCGCCCTCGCAGTTGGCCGATCGCGAACTGTTCGACTTCAGGGCGCTCGGCAGCCATGCCGCTGGCGCTGCGCCGACACCAGCCGACTGGCTGCTCGGCCCGTCCGCGGACTCCGCCGGCGATATGTCGCACTGAGTGCGACCGAATCCTGATTGAATTCCCATCCGGCGCCTGCCGGCTCGTTTTTTTGTCCCTAAAGGCTCCTCGCTGCTTATGTGGTTTCGCAACCTGACCCTGTTTCGTTTCTCCAAATCATCCGCCAAGTCGCTCAAGACGCTCGAGGCCAAGCTCGATAACCATCGCCTGCGCCCGTGTGGCCCGATCGAGTTGGCAACGCAGGGGTTTATTTCGCCGTATGGGCGCGACGAAGAAACCATGCTGCATGAAGTCGGGCATTTTCGCCTGCTGACGTCGGCCCGCGAAGACAAATTGCTTCCATCTTCGGTCGTCAACGAGGAATTGCGTGCACGTTTGCAGAAGATCGCCGAAAAAGAAGGCAGACCTGTCCGATCGAAGGAGCGCAAGCGGATCAAGGATGAGGTTTTGACCGACTTGCTGCCGCGCGCCTTCGTCCGTCTGTCGAAGCTAAGTGCCTATCTGGACATGGAAAATGGCTGGATGGCCATCGACAGCGCGAGCCGCAAGGCGGCCGAAGGCAGCGTCAGCCTCCTACGCGAAGCGCTCGGCAGCTTTCCTGCTGCGCCTCTGGCAGCTGAAGAATCGCCCAAAGCCCTGATGACGGATTGGCTGACGCGTGGCAAGCTTCCGGCGGGACTGGCACTGAGCGATGAATGCGAATTGCGCGATTCGGCCGAGGCCGGCGCCATCGTCCGCTGCCGTCGCCAGGACCTTGAAACCGACGAGATCCGCGAGCATCTAAAGTCAGGAAAGCAGGTCTCGCAACTGGGTCTGGTGTTCAACGAACGCTTGAGCTTCACGCTGGACGAAGAACTCGTGGTGCGCAAGTTGCGCTTCCTCGATCTGGTCCAGAACGAACTCGGCGACGTCGACCGCGAGTCGGCCGCTGCCGAGTTGGATGCATGTTTTGCGTTGATGACCCTGGAGCTGGATCAGCTGTTCCAGCGACTGGAAGAATGGTTCGGTTTACCCCGGCCGATGGATCGAGGTTGATCCACGCGGCGGGCGCCGGAAACACATACACATGGCGACGTCGGACACCAACAACTACCTCGAACTCGAAACCGAAACCGGCGACACGATCAAGGTGTGGCGGCGCGCCCATCCGCGCGCGCGGCGCCTGCGCCTGACGGTGACTTCCGGCGGCGCGCGCGTTTCCTATCCGGAAGGCACGCATCCGGCCCAGGTGTTCGCGTTCCTGCGCAAGCATGCGAACTGGCTGGAACGAAAACTCGACGAACTGCAACTCGACCAGGCCGGACCGCCGTCGTTGCGCGCCGGCGTGCCGACGCTGATTCCGCTGCGCGGCGAGACCACGCGGCTGGTCTGGCGCGACGGCGCTTGGCCACGCGTCGAACTCGAAGGCGAGCGCCTGATCCTGACCGTGCCCAAGCCGCACAACAAACGCGCGCTCGGTGCCGCCCGCTCGCTGATGCAAGCGTATCTGCACGCGCAGATCCGCCGCGATACGTCGCGTTATCTGACGCGCTACATCGACGAACTCGGCGCCGCGCCGACCGGCGTGCGCGTCAAGCCGCTCAAGAGCCTGTGGGGCAGTCTCGATTCGCGCGATCGCATCACGCTGGATCTCGCGCTCGCGCTCGCGCCACTCGAGGCGCTGAAGTACGTCGTCGTGCACGAACTGTGTCACCTGCGTTTCCGCGATCATTCGCCGCGCTTCTGGGGCCTGGTCGGATCGCTGTATCCGGAATGGCGTGACCAGCGCGAATGGCTCAAGACACGCGGGCATGCGCTCAAGGCCGAGCTCGCGCGGCTGATCGAACCATGGAGCGCGGCGGAATAGGGCAGTGGCGTCAACGCCTGGCGTGGTACGCGAGCATGGTCGCGGCCACCGGCTCCGGATCGTCCAGGTGCAGATGATGATGGCCGGCGATACGCACGACGTCGATGTCGGGCACGCGCGCGATGCGCGCGTTGATCAGCGCTTCCGGCAGGAATGACGGCGCCGGCTGCGCCAGGATCAGCTGCGCCGGCACGCGAAGTTCATCCAGAACCGAAAGCACCTGGGCCTCGATGTAGCGCTGCGGCGACGTCAGCGTCAGGCGCGGATCCGACGACCAGACGAAACCTCCACTTGCCGGCTTGATGCCGCGCGCGACCATGATCTGCGCTGCCTCGAGCGACAGGTCGCCGGCCTTCGCGCGTGTCTGCGCCGCTTCGGCCTCGGTGGCGAACACACGCAACGCCTTGGCCGGCAAACCGTGACGCTGGCTGATCGCGCGCTGCAGCAAGGTCAACGTCTGCTCGACCTCGGCGGTCAGCGGGCCGAGCGCTTCGATCAGGAACAGCCGCTCGATGCGTTGCGGACAGGCAGCGGCCAGCATGCTCGCGACCGCGCCGCCGAGCGAATGACCGAGCAGGCCGAACTGGCTCCAGCCGAGCGCGTCGGCGGCGGCGAGCGCGTCGCCGAGATAGTCGACGTAGTGGTACCAGGTTCCCGGCGGCCGGTGCCCGGACCGGCCGTGGCCGGGCAGGTCGATTGCGACAATATGGAAATGTCCACAAAGCAGCGGCGCTAGGCGGTCGAACGATGCCGCGTTGTCGAGCCAGCCGTGCAGCGCGAGCAGGCGCGGCAGTTGCGGATCGCCCCAGGCTTGCGCCGCCAGGCGCAGATGCGGCAGTTCCAGTGACAGTTCGCGCGCGGCGGTCATGCGCTGGCGCTCGCGGCGCCGGACTGCTCGAACTGCGTCCAGCCGCCGCTGTGCCGGCGCACCAGGCGCAACAGCATTTCGACGTGCGCTTCCGTGGCGTTCAGCGCGGGAATGTATTCCATGCGCTCACCACCGGCGGCCAGGAACAGGTGACGGTTGGTTTCGGCGATCTCCTCGAGCGTTTCCAGGCAGTCGACAGCGAAGCCCGGACACAACACCTGGACGTGGCGCACCCCTTGGCCTGGCAGTTGCCGCAGCGTTTCATCCGTGTACGGCATGAGCCACGGCTCGCGGCCGACGCGCGACTGGAACGCGACGCTGCACGCGTCGGCGCCGATCCCGAGCTTTTCGCGCAGGCGCTGCGCCGTGACCATGCACTGGTCGAAGTAGGGATCGCCCAGGCGCACGTAGCGCTGGGGAATGCCGTGGAACGACAGGAGCAGGCGCTGCGCGCGGCCGCGCTCGCGCCAGTACTTCTGCACATTTTCCGCAAGTGCAGAAATATACTCCGGCTCGTCGTGGTAGTCGTTGACGAAGCGCAACTCGGGCGGCCAGCGCACACGTTGCAGCGCGGACGTCACCGCATCGAAGACCGCGCCGGTCGATGTCGCCGAATACTGCGGGTACAGCGGCAGCACCAGCAGGCGGCGCACGCCGGCCGCGGCCAGGCGCTCCAGCGCCGGCGCAATGGCCGGACGGCCATAGCACATTGCCAGTTCGACCTGAGCGCGATCCGCCGTCGCGTCGCGCAGGCGCCGGTCGAGGGAGTTGCCGAGCGCCTGGCTGAACACGAGCAGCGGCGAGCCTTGTTCGGTCCAGATGCTCGCGTATGCCCGCGCCGAACGCCGCGGCCGCAGCCGCAGGATCACGCCGTGCAATATCGGCCACCACAGCCAGCGCGGCGTGTCGATGACGCGCCGGTCGCTGAGGAACTGTGCGAGGTAGCGCCGCACGGCGCTCGGCGTGGGGGCATCGGGCGTTCCGAGATTGACGAGCAGGACAGCGGCGCGCTCGGCCGGCTTGTCCGGCCGGTCCGCTGAGGCAGGACCTGGACTGATCATCGTTGGTCGACTCCGGATCGATGCCGCGGCAGGCCACAACCGGTTGGGTGCAGCGCAGACCTTACCCCTAACCCCTTGGGTTCGAAACCGGGGTTCGAAACTCGTCCGCCGGTGCATTCTAACATTCCTTGAGGGCCTACTTTGTTTCGCGCGAACAAGGTGTTACACTCAAAATGCTGCTTCCGATTCGTCGGCGCAGCAGACGATTACCATAACTATTAGAACAACAAAGAGAAGTCCGCATGCCCCTGCGCGCATTCATCGCGACGCTAGCGTTGGCCGTATCTGGCATTCATGCGAATGCCGGACCGGTCGCCTATGGTGAAGCGTTCGACACGCTTTACAGCGTCGATTTGTCCACTCGCGCCGCTACGCCGATCGGCGCTGCCGGTTCGTGGAGTGGTGCGTCGATCGCCAATGTCGAAGGTCTGACCTTCAGCCCGAACGAAAAACTGTACGCGGTTTCCGACACGCTGCTCAAAGCACTGATGACGATCGATTCGGCGACCGGATTGGCGAGTGTCATCGGGCCGCTCGGCGGCGGCACGGGACTCGGCGACAGCGGGCAGGGCACGTTCGATGTGCTCGATCTCGGCATGACGTTCACCTGCGATGGCCGCCTTTGGCTGTCGTCGGGTTTCACCGGCAGTTTCTGGCAGGTTGATCCGGGCACCGGCGCGACGATCAAGATCGGCAATCTTGGAGCGACTATCACCGGTCTGACCGCGCGCGGCAACCAGGTATTCGGCGCCGGCAGCCAGGACGATCCGAATCTGTACTCGATAGACCTCGCCACCGGACACGCCACCAGCGTCGGTCCCTATGGTCAGGGCGTGAACCCGATCACGACGGCCAGTCCGGGCTTCGATACGACCGGCAAGTTGTGGCTGGTGGTTGACAACGTGCCACCGCTGCCGCCGACGCAGACACCGCAATGGAGCACGCTGACGACAATCAGCCCGAATGGCACGCTTGCCAGCGTCGGCGACATCACGACGCCGGCCGGCATGAAGTATCCGTCGACGGCCACGCAGTTGCCGTATGTCGGCATCAAGGGCTTGGCGATCACGTCGCCGTGCAACGTCGCAAAGGCCGCCGCCGCCGCAGTCGATCCGGCACCCGCGTCCTCGCCGAAGAGTCTGTCTGCGCTGATCCTGCTGGTTCTGCTTGCCGCGGGAACCTCATACGGTCGCCGGCGTCAGACGAAGCAAGCGTCTTAACTTCTTCGTAACCGTAGCGTGGCCGCAGTACGTTACCTTGCGGCCTGGCTGGCCACAGAGGATTACCCCGTGAAACGATGGACTTCCGCATTGCTTGCGTTGATCGCGTTTGCGTTGCTGACGGCGGTATCGCAGCCGGCGCGTGCGGGCGAAGAGGAGGTCAAGCGCGCGGAGAACGCGGTACGCGTGCTCAAGGAAGTCATGATGGCGCCCGACAAGCGCGTTCCGAGCGACCTGATGAAGGGTGCCCATGCGATCGCGGTGATTCCGGACGTGATCAAGGCCGGCTTCGTGATCGGCGGCCGCCACGGCGTCGGCTTGATTTCGGTCAAGAGCACCGAAGGCACGTGGAGCAATCCGAGCTTCATCAGCATGAGCGGCGGCAGCATCGGCTTCCAGGCCGGCGTGTCATCGACCGACGTGATCCTGGTGTTCCGCACCGAGCGCGGCGTCGATTCGATCGTGCATGGCAAGTTCACGCTCGGCGCCGACGCCTCCGTGGCAGCAGGTCCGGTCGGACGAACGGCAACCGCAGAAACCGACGCGCAACTGCGGGCGGAAATTTATTCCTACTCGCGCACGCGCGGACTGTTCGCCGGCGCCGCGCTCGACGGCTCGGTCATCTCGATCGACAACGACGCCAACCTTGCGGTTTACGGCGAAGGCGTGACGCCGCGCCGGATCTTCGCCGGCGGAGTCACGAACGTGCCGAACGCCGTCGTCGACTTCCGCGACCGCCTGGAGGAGTACACTGCGCATTGAGGCATCGCCATCGGCATCGCCACGTTGCCGAGGCGCCGCAAACGCATCGAATCTGGAGCAGGAATATGGGTACTTGGGGCATAGGTCATTGGCTGATCGTCCTGTTGATTGCCGTGCTGCTGTTCGGCACGAAAAAACTCGGCAATATCGGCGGCGATGTCGCCTCGGCGATCAAGAGCTTCCGCAAGGGTCTGCAGGACGACGATCACTCCGCGCAATCGCAACTGAAGGCGGATCCAGATGCACCGTCCGCCGGGGCGAGCGAAAGCAAGCGCGAAAACACGCCGTAACCGTTCGCCATGTTCGACATAGGAATGGGCGAGATCGGGCTGATCGCGGTGGTCGGCTTGCTCGTGCTCGGCCCGGAGCGCCTGCCGCGCGTCGCGCGTACCGCCGGCGCGCTGCTGCGCAAGGCGCGCAACAGCTGGCAGAGCGTGCGCACCGACATCGAGCGCGAACTGGCGGCCGAAGATCTCAAGCGCACGATGCGCGAGACCGCCGCGGCGGCCGACCCGACGGCGGACCTGCGCCGGGCAACTGCGCCGCTGCCCCAGATCGAGTCGCAACCGGCAACGGCTCCCGCCGAGCCGGCGGCGGCGCCGGGCAGCGATGTGAGCCATGAGCGAAACTGAAGGCGGCGAAGACCGCGACGAAGGTACCGAACAGACCTTCCTTTCGCACCTGGTCGAACTGCGCGAACGCCTGCTCAAGGCGGTCGCTGCCGTCCTCGTCGTGCTCCTGGCTTTGCTGCCATTCGCGAACCGGCTCTACCACTTCGTCGCCGAGCCGCTGATCAACCGCCTCCCGGCCGACGCGAAAATGGTCGCGATCGAGGTCGCCTCGCCCTTCTTCACGCCGCTGCGCCTGGCCTTCTTCGCCGCCTTGTTCCTGGCGATGCCCGTCGTCCTGTTCCAGGCCTGGCGTTTCGTCGCGCCTGGCCTGTACCGGCACGAGAAGCGCCTCGCAATCCCGTTGCTCGCGTCGAGCGTGGCGTTGTTCTATATCGGCTGCGCGTTCGCCTACTACCTGGTGCTGCCGAACGTATTCGCGTTCCTGCTTGGCATCACGCCGCAGGGCGTATCG
This sequence comes from Rudaea sp., assembly GCA_035655975.1. Lineage (GTDB taxonomy): Bacteria > Pseudomonadota > Gammaproteobacteria > Xanthomonadales > Rhodanobacteraceae > Rudaea. The sequence goes on along the minus strand of DASRTK010000273.1, from coordinate 2,657 downwards.
ATGATGACCGACATCGGCCGCTACCTGGATTTCGTGCTCACGCTGTTTCTCGCCTTCGGCCTGTGCTTCGAGATTCCCGTGGCCGTCGTGATCATCGCACTGCTCGGCTGGGTCACCCCGGCGCAACTGTCGAGCAACCGCCCGTATGTGATCTTCGGCGTGTTCGTCGTTGCCGCGATCCTGGCGCCGCCGGATGTCATCTCGATGATCATGCTCGCCATTCCGATGTGCCTGCTGTACGAATTGGGCGTGATCGCGACACGTGTTCTCGTCCATCCGGCGGGCGGCGATGCGGCGGACGGACGGCGCGCGTAAGCGCATTGTTGCGGCGCAGTGAAACGCTTTCGGCGGGTTTGTGTTTTTGCGCAAAAGGCATAAAATGCCAATTGCAATATCCGCAGTATTCCACTAATCCACTGAACCCCGAGCAGTCCACTCAACCCCGAGGAGTCATCCCCCATGGCCAAGAATGAAGACACCCGCGACGCCAGCCTGCGCGTTTCCAAGAAAATGCGCGATAGCCTGAAGGCTGCAGCCGCGGTTGCCGGTCGCCCGCTGTACGACGTCACGAACGAAGCAATCAACAACTACCTAAGCTCGGCCAAGGCTGGTCCGCGCAAGGCCAAGAAGTAGAAGCCAGAAACTAATTGGCACGAACACTATCGAACACTCCGCAGCCTGCGAGTTGCGGATCCAGCGAAACGGCCCGATGGGCCGTTTTTGCTTTGTGGACTTGTGGAGAAGCGTAGGGTGGGCCTTGGCCCACCGTTTTGTTTTTGCAAGGCCAACGAGCGGTGGGCCAAGGCCCACCCTACATGTCACTCATCCAGCGGCGGCAATACTCCGACCACTTCGGCAATTGTCGTGATGCCGCGCGCAACCTGCGCGGCAGCGGAGATGCGCAGCGGGCGCATGCCCTCGCTCAGCGCCGCCTGGCCGAGCTTTTCCATGTCGACCGCCGGCTGGATCAGATGACGCAGATGCGGCGAAATGCGCATCATCTCGTAGATGCCGGTGCGGCCGAGGAACCCGGTGTTGCGGCATTCCAGGCAGCCTTTCGGCGCGAAGACGCGTGCCGGCGGCGGCAAGTCCCAGTGATGCGCCAGCGCGACCCAGGCACGCACGTCGAGCGGCGCTTCGACCTTGCAGTGCGGGCACAGCGTGCGGATCAGTCGCTGCGCGACGACGCCAGCCAGCGTCGACTGAATCAGATAATGCGGCGCGCCGAGATCGAGCAGGCGCGTAATCGCCGACGGCGCATCGTTCGTGTGCAGGGTCGACAGCACCAGGTGCCCGGTCAGCGACGCCTGGATCGCCATCTGCGCGGTTTGCAGGTCGCGTATTTCGCCGATCATGATGATGTCGGGATCCTGGCGCAGCAGCGTTCGCACGCCGGTGGCGAAGTCCAGATCGATTGCCGACTGCACCTGCATCTGGTTCAGCTCGGGCGAGACCATTTCAATCGGGTCTTCGACCGTGCATACGTTGATGTCCGGCGTGGCCAGATGCTTGAGCGTCGAGTACAACGTCGTCGTCTTGCCCGAGCCGGTTGGCCCGGTGACAAGCACGATGCCGTGCGGACGCTCGACCAGTGAGCGCCAGATGGTTTCTTCCTCGCCGGAGAAGCCGAGCTGGCGGAATTCCTTGACGACGATGTCCGGATCGAAGATGCGCAGCACGACTTTCTCGCCGAACGCGGTCGGCATCGTCGACAGGCGCAACTCGACTTCGCGGCCTTCGCTCGAACGTGTCTTGATGCGCCCATCCTGCGGCCGGCGCTTTTCCGCCAGGTCCATGCGCCCGAGAATCTTCACGCGCGCGGTCACCGCCGTCATGACCGGCGTCGGCAGTTCGAACACCTTGTGCATGATGCCGTCGATGCGGAAGCGGATCGGGCTGGTATCGCGACGCGGCTCCAGATGGATGTCCGAGGCGCGCTGTTCGAATGCGTACTGCAGCAGCCAATCGACGATGTGCACGACATGGCGATCGTCGGCGCCGATGTCGCCGGACTTGCCGAGCTCGAGCAGCTGTTCGAAGTTCAGGATGCCGCGGCCGTCGCTGGTGTCGAGCTTGGCGTCCTTGGCCTTCTGGATCGAACGCTGCACGCCGTAGAACTCGACCAGGTAGCGATTCAGGTCGACCGGATTGCAGACGACGCGCTGCAGATCGCGGCGCAGGATGTGGCCGAGGTCGGCGAGCCAGCGCACGTCGAACGGTTCGCAGGTTGCGAACACGACCTGCAGCGGCGTGACCGCAACCGGCAGGATTCGATAGCGCTGCGCATAGGCGTGCGAGATGACCTGGGTTACCGCCGCGACATCGATCTTCATCGGGTCGATTTTCAGGTACGGCAGACCGGCCTTTTCGGCCAGCCATTGGGTCAGGACTTCGAGGCTCAACGGCTTGCCGTCGAGAGGGTTGACCGCTTTGAGGTTCGCGATCAGCGCAAGCGGATGCAGGTCGAGTTTCACGCGCGCCGTGCGCGCGTCGGCACGCCCGCGCGCGGCGTCCACGTCGCTGATCATGCCGTCGGTCAGCAGCGCCGTCAGCACCGACTCGATATCGAGCTTGCGATGCAGGCCGAGCGTCAGCGTCGCGGCAGCGCCGGATGTTCCGGCGAATTTGACTCCGGCCAGAGGCGGGACCTGCGGAAC